>JANXAE010000006.1:0-11797 GCA_025062235.1 Bryobacteraceae bacterium | reverse complement strand
CATCCAGCACCTGCTGGAAGCGGATGGGCATCGCGTGCAGGCGGCACCCACAGCGGAGACGGCGCCAGGTCTCTGAACGTGCAACGCCCGTGCTGTCGGTGCAGGGCGCGGCGATCGTGGGCCCGCAGGCCACGCTCGGCCCACGAGGGGATGGGCCGCCCGCCAGCCGGCGCAGCCGCCCCGATTCAGATGGGCACGCCCACTACGGGCCTCCGGGAGCGACGCGTGGCCGGTGTTCTCGGGGGAACGAGGGTGCTGGCGTGAGAATGTTCGGGAATCCCCTCGAGGCGCCCCGGGCGAGCCCGCGCCGCCCGCTCCGCCTCGCCACCGTGCAGGAGGTTCCATGAAACTTCTGCTTGTCGTGCTCCTGGCTCCCTTGGCTATCCTGTCCGAGGACCGGACCATCCCGAGGGAGGTCACGACCTACCCCACGATCGTGAATCTGTCCGTCGAATGGAAGATCGAGGGCGACGACAACCTCAACGGCGTGGTCAGGGTGTATTACCGCGTCGTGGGCGAAGAACGCTGGCGCGAAGCGCTACCCTTGGTTCGGGTCCCTGCCGGCAACAGTGGGGCCAGGACGACTCCCACTTTTTCCTGGGAGAACAGGCATTCCGGCAGCATTTTCGACCTCCGCCCGGACACCGAATACGAGGTACGACTCGAGCTGGAAGATCCCGACGGCGGCTCAGCCGAACGTATCGTGCGAGCCCGGACGCGGGGGGTGCCGCGGGCCGCCGCCGGCGCGCCGGTCAAGCAGGCCAACGCGCTGACGTTGAAGGAGGCTGAGGCCGCGGCACGCCCAGGGGATGTGTTGCTGCTGGCACCGGGCTACTACGGCGAGTTCACTTGCACGCGCGACGGTGAACCCGGGCGACCGATCGTGCTTCGGGGCCGCCGCGAAGGCGGCCTGTCGGCGACCTTCGACGGCGTGTCGCTTCGCAACCGCAGGCACGTCATTCTGGAAAACGTCACGGTCTACGGTACGGTGGACCTGTTGGGCGCCGAGGAGGTAGCGGTCCGCCACTGCACCGTGGTCGCCAAGTACGGCATCGTCGCCAACCGCCCTCCCGGAGCCCGGAACTGTTACATCGCCGACAACGTCGTGACTTGGTTCATGCCGTGGGTTCCGGAAGGCATGGGATCGGAAAGCGTCTATGGGGGTCCGGCCAACGTCGGCGAGGGCATCCAAATCACCGGGCCCGGCAACGTGATCTGCCACAACCGGGTTCGGGGTTACCGTGACTGCATCTCGACGATGGAGGACCGCGGTGCCCACGAGCAGCATTCCATAGACATCTACAACAACGACGTCGAGGTTTGCGTGGACGACGGCATCGAGGCCGACTTCTCGATGGGCAACTGCCGCATCATGCGGAACCGCCTGACGAACTGCTTCATCGGGCTGAGCTCTCAACCCAGCCTGGGCGGCCCCACCTACTTCATACGCAACGTGATGTACAACCTGATCGAGACGGCGTTCAAGCTGTCGCGGGGAAGCATCGGGAACCTGCTGTTCCACAACACCGCGGTAAAGGTAGGCGACGGCTTCCGCGTGCCGCACGGGCCGGAGCAGTACGCACGCTCCGTGTTCCGCAACAACCTCTGTCTCGGCGGAACCGGCGGCGGACAATTCGGCCGGTACACGAGCGGATCCGGCCGGGCTTTCTACACACCGGAGACGGATCCTAGCAACGACTTCGACTGGAACGGCATCGGCACACACGGAACGCCTTTCCTGGCGCAGCTCGGTCCGGTGCGTTTCAACTCCTTCGCCGAACTCCTCGCCTGGCCGGGCTTGCAACGCATGATCCTGGTAGACCTGAGTGTTTTCGAGGCCGTAGAGTTTCCCGATCCTCCGGTGCCCGAACGGCGCGTTGCAGACTTGCGGCTCAGGCCGGCCTCGGCGGCCACCGATGCCGGCATCAGGCTGGCCAACGTCAACGACAACTTCCACGGCGCCGCCCCCGACCTCGGGGCCTACGAGTCCGGCGAACAACCGCCGCATTACGGGCCCAGGCCCGAGGGCGTTGACGAAAGCACCGCTCCCTCATCCGCGATCGAAACCGCGGGACCGCGGCGAGGAAAGTAACCCGCCGCGCGCGTTCGCAGCCCCGCCCCCAGCCTCCGGCTCCGCCCGCGAAAGCCGCGCCCGGCGCCGCCCACCCTCCTCCGTGTCTTCCGAGCCCCCCTGTTCCGCCACCAGCTCCAGGAACGCCTGCGCCGCGTGGCTGAGGGCCCTGCGGGCGGGGTACACCAGCCGGATGGGACGCTGGATCGAGGACAGCTCCCGCACTTGGACCTCGCAGAGCGTGCGCTGCCGCAGTTCCTGCTCGACGCACATCCGCGGCAGGAAAGCCACACCCTCGTTGCGCTGCACCATGCGGCGGATGGTCTCGATCGTGGGCATCTCGACGTCCATGTTGAGCGGCACCTTGTGCCGCTGGAATTCCTTGAGCACGATCTCGCGGTACGGCGAGACCACGCTGTGCGCGATGAAGGTCTCCATGCCCAGCTCGGTGATCGAGACCGACTTGCGACGCGCGAAGCGGTGGCGGGGCGAGACAACGAAGGCCAAATGATCGGTGTAAATGACCGTGCTCAGCAAGCGCTCATCGGCCGGGTCATAGCTGATGACGCCGAGCTCAAGGTCCCCGTCAATCAACTGCGCGGGAATGCGGCTGGAAAGGCAACGGCGCACTTGGACCCGGATGCGGGGATAGCGGCGGCGGTAATTCTGGATGTGCTCGAACAGATAGAGGGCGGTGGATTCGTTGGCCCCGATGATCAGACGCCCGGCGCTCTTGTCGCGCAACTCGGCCAGGGCGTTGAGCATCTCGCGTTGCAGATTCTCGAAGCGGCGCGCATAATCGAGCACCAGGCGGCCGGCGTCGGTCAACAGCAACTCGCGGCCGGAACGGTCGAGCAGCTTTTCGCCCAGCTCGCTCTCCAACCTCTGCACGGCGAGCGAGACCGCGGGCTGGGTGCGCGAAAGCCTCTCGGCGGCGCGGGAGAAGCTGCGCTCGGTGGCGACCTGAAGGAAGGTCTCGAGGAGGTAGAGCTCGACCCCTTGCTCCTTATGCATGGCGCGTTTCTGATAAGCCTTCTTTATTGAATCACGCCCTCTGATCCGTGTCAACAAAATTATAAATTTGCAAAATAGATGGGCCCTCCCCCATAATGAAGAATCCCGGCTGGGAGCAACAGGCCACGGCCGGGATGCCGAAACCAGAGCGCGGGCGGCCGGATACGGCGGCCCGCGCCGTACCCGGATGAAATCCCGAGAAGATGGCGAACCGCGTTCTTATTTTCGACACCACGCTCCGGGACGGCGAACAGTCGCCCGGATGCTCGATGACCGTTCCCGAAAAACTGCGCATGGCCCGCAAGCTGGTGGAGCTGGGCGTGGACATCCTCGAAGCCGGCTTCCCGATCGCCTCCGACGGCGATTACGAGGCTGTACGGGCCATAGCCAGGGAGTTTCCCGGGGTGCGGGTGGCTGCACTGGCCCGAGCCTGCACCCTCGATGTGGAACGCGCCGCCCGCGCTCTGGAACCCGCAACCCGACCCCGCATCCACACTTTCATCGCCACCAGCGACATTCACCTGCGCTACAAGCTGCGGAAGACGCGCGAACAGGTGCTCGAGGAGGCGGCCCGAGCCGTCGAACTCTCCCGCCGCTACGTCGAGGACGTGGAGTTCTCGGCCGAGGATGCCACGCGGACCGATCCCGACTATCTCATCGAGGTCTGCCGTGCGGCGGTGGCTGCCGGGGCGAGCACCATCAACCTGCCGGACACGGTGGGCTACTCGCTTCCCGAGGAATTCGGGGAACTGGTCGGCCGGGTAGCGTGCGCCTTGGGCGATTCCGCCATCATCAGCGTGCATTGCCACAACGATCTGGGCCTGGCCACCGCCAACTCGCTGGCCGGCTTGCGGGCAGGCGCGCGCCAGATCGAGTGCACCATCAATGGCATCGGCGAGCGGGCAGGCAACTGCGCGCTGGAGGAGGTCGTGATGGCCATGAAGGTGCGTCACGACTTGTTGCCCTTTGAAACCGGCATCGTCACCGAGCAGCTCTATCCCGCCAGCCGCCTGCTAGCCTCGCTGATCAGCTTCGGGCCGCAGCCCAACAAGGCCATCGTGGGCGACAACGCTTTCGCGCACGAAGCGGGGATTCACCAGGACGGTTTCCTTAAGGAGCGCACCACCTACGAGATCATGGACCCCCGCACCGTGGGCGTACCCGAGTCCAAGCTGGTGCTGGGCAAGCACAGCGGGCGGCACGCGCTATCGAAGCGCTGCCAGGATCTGGGCTACGCGCTCACCCGCGAGCAGTTGGAAGAGGTCTACCAGCGTTTCATCGCCTTTGCCGACCGCAAGAAGGGAGTGCGCAACGAGGAGATCGTCGCCATCATCGAGCAGGTGATCGCCCGTCCCGCCCAGGCGGCGGATTGAAAGGGGCCTTGTCTTTTTGCGACCTTAGTCAGGATGCAGCTGCGCATTCTGGTTCTGCCCGGCGATGGCATCGGGCCGGAGGTGACCCGCGAGGCCGTGCGCGTGCTGCGCAGGGTCTCGGAGAGATTCGGTCACCAGTTGGTCCTCGAGGAAGGCCTGATCGGGGGGGAAGCAATCCGGCGCACCGGTTCACCCCTGCCTGAGCCGACCTTGCAAGCGGCGCTGGCCGCCGACGCCACCTTGCTCGGGGCCGTGGGACTGCCCGAGTTCGACGACGCGCCCCCGGACCGGCGCCCCGAGAAAGGATTGCTCGGGCTGCGCAAAGCCCTGGGCGTTTTCGCCAACCTGCGCCCAGTGCGAGCCTGGCCGACCTTGCTCGAGGCTTCCCCGCTCAAGAACGAGCGCGTCGCAGGAACCGACCTGCTGATCGTGCGCGAGCTCACCGGCGGCCTGTACTACGGCACCCCTCGCGGCATCTCGGGCTCCGGCCCCGAAGAGCGCGGCGTGAACTCGATGGTTTACACGCGCGCCGAAATCGAGCGCATCGCTCACGTGGCCTTCCGTCTGGCGCGCGGCCGGCGTCGCAAGCTGGCCAGCGTGGACAAGTCCAATGTCCTCGAGGTCTCCCAGTTGTGGCGCCGCGTTGTCAACGACGTGGCGGCGCACTATCCCGACGTCGAGCTCGAACACATCCTGGTGGACAACTGCGCCATGCAGCTCATCCTCGATCCCCGCCGCTTCGACGTGGTGCTGACCGAGAACATGTTCGGCGACATCCTTTCCGACGAGGCCGCCGTGCTGGCCGGCTCGATCGGCATGCTGCCCTCGGCTTCCATAGGCCACCGGAGGCCCTCCGGGGCCTGGACGGGGCTCTACGAACCCGTGCACGGCTCGGCGCCGGACCTCGCGGGACAGAACCGCGCCAACCCCCTGGGCGCGGTCGGCTCGGTTGCAGCGATGCTCGAGTACGGTTTCGGGCTGAAGGATGAGGCCGCGGCGGTGAACCGGGCAATCGAAGCTGTGCTGGAGAAGGGTGTTCTCACTGCCGACCTGCGCCCGCGCGGCCGGCCGGCGCAGACTTCGGAGGTGGGCGAGGCCCTGATTGCGGAGATTTAGCATGCCGCGCACCATCATCGAGAAGATCTGGGACGCGCACGTGGTTACCGAGGTCCCCGGCGCGCCCGCACTGCTTTACATTGACCTGCACTTGGTTCATGAAGTCACCTCCCCCCAGGCGTTCGACGGTCTCCGCCGCCGCGGCCTGCGCGTGCGGCGCCCCGACCTCACGCTGGCCACCGCGGATCACAACGTGCCCACGGTCGAGCCGCGCGAGCCCATCGCGGATCCGGTTTCCGCACAGCAGGTGCGCCGCCTCGAGGAGAACTGCCGCGAATTCGGCGTGCCTTGCTACAGCCTCGGCAGCGACCGCCAGGGCATCGTGCACGTCATCGGTCCCGAACTCGGCCTCACGCAGCCGGGCATGACGATCGTCTGCGGCGACAGCCACACGGCCACGCATGGCGCCTTCGGCGCGTTGGCCTTCGGCATTGGCACCAGCGAGGTCGAAACCGTCCTGGCCACGCAGTGTCTGTTGCAGCGCAGACCCAGGACGTACGAAGTCCGTTTCGAGGGCCGCCTCAGGGAGGGGGTGACCGCCAAGGACATGATCCTCGCCCTGATCGCCAGGATCGGCGCAGGCGGCGGCACCGGTTGCGTCTTCGAGTACACTGGCGAGGCCATCCGCTCGCTTTCGATGGAGGAACGGATGACCATCTGCAACATGGCCATCGAGGCGGGCGCGCGCGCCGGTCTCATCGCTCCCGATGACGTGACCTTCCAGTACCTCGCTGGCCGGCCCTTCGCCCCCAAGGGCGAGGCCTGGGACGCTGCGCTCGAGCGCTGGCGCCAGTTGCCGAGCGACGAAGGCGCGCGCTACGACCGCTCGGTGACGCTGGACGTCGGCTCCCTCGAACCCATGATCACTTTTGGCACGAGCCCCGCCATGGGGATCCCGATCACTGCTCCCATCCCCGATCCTGCGCAGGGGAGCGATGAGCGCCAGCGCGAAACCCTGCGCAAGGCTCTCGCCTACATGGCCCTGGAGCCTGGCAAGCCGCTGCTCGGCCAGCCCATTGACGTGGTGTTCCTGGGAAGCTGCACCAACGGCAGGCTCACGGACCTTCGCCAAGCTGCCCGCATTCTGAAAGGCCGCAAGGTCCATCCCCGGGTCCGCATGTTGGTCGTGCCCGGCTCCATGCAAGTCAAGCGCGAAGCCGAGGCCGAGGGCCTCCACGAGATCTTTCGCGCCGCCGGCGCCGAGTGGCGCATGCCCGGCTGCTCGATGTGCATCGCCATGAATGGCGATCAGCTCGAACCCGGCCAGTATTGCGTCTCCACCTCGAACCGCAACTTCGAAGGACGCCAGGGCAAAGGGGGCAGAACGCTGCTGGCCAGCCCACTGACGGCGGCGGCCAGCGCCGTCGCGGGTGCCGTGGCCGATCCCAGGAGGTACCTATGAAACCGTTCGGGAAAGTGCGCAGTCGCCTGGTCTGCCTGCCGGTGGACAACATTGATACCGACCAGATCATTCCGGCGCGCTTCCTGAAAACCGTTTCCAAGGAAGGATTGCGAGATCAGCTCTTCTACGACTGGCGGTACGACGCACAAGGACGGCCGCGTCCGGACTTCATCCTGAACCAGCCCCAAGCGCAAGGCGCGCAGATCCTGCTCGCGGGCGACAACTTCGGATGCGGCAGCTCCCGCGAGCACGCCCCTTGGGCCCTGCTCGATTTCGGATTCCGTGTCGTCATCTCCACCTCCTTCGCCGACATCTTCCGTCAGAACGCGCTGAAGAATGGCCTGCTGCCGCTCATTGTCCCGAGCCAGATCCACGCAAGGTTGCTCCGTCTGGCCCTGGAAAAGCCCGAAACGGAATTGGAAGTGGATCTGGCTTCGCAGTCCCTCGTACTTCCCGACGGAAGCAAAGTCGAGTTCCCGGTGGATCCCTTCGCAAAGCAATGCATGCTCGAAGGGGTCGACGAGCTCGGCTGGATCCTGCTTCGCGAAGAAGCGATCCGTGCCTTCGAAGCCTCACACCCTGCGACCATCAACACGCTGGCGGGCTGACCGCCTCGGCGCCCGTTCGGCGGCCCCCGTACAGCAGCAGGGCCGCGGCCACGCCGCGGCGGGCGCGCCTTTGCGCTGCCGCCAGGTTCTTGCTAGCTTGGGAACAACGACATGAGGCGGCTGCAACCGGTCGTCTGGACCAAGGGCACCATTCTCACGCCCCAGCATTTGCAGTCGCAGGACCTCTTCTTCGAGCAGAACCTGCAGTTCCGGCTGGAGGCGCTGAACTTCCGGCCTTGGGGTTTCCGCACGCTGGGCGTCAACCAGGAGGCCTTGCAGGCGGGAGTGTTCGCTATCTCGCGCGCCGAGGGCATCCTTCCCGACGGTCTCCTGTTCGACATCCCGGACTCCGACCCCGCGCCCCCGCCCAAGCCGCTCGCCGATTACTTCGAGGGCGACGTCGAGTCGGTGGATCTCTATCTGGCCATCCCGCGCTACCGTGAGCGCGGGCTGAATGTGGCCCCGGGGACCGGATCGGCCGATGCGCGCTACGTGGCCGAGGTCGCGGTGGTGCGAGACGAAAACTGGGATCGCACGGAACGTCCCATCCAAATCGCGCGCAAGAACTTCCGTCTGCTCGCGGAATCCGAAACCCGCCAGGGCGCCAGTTTCCTGCGCATTGCCCGGGTGCGCCGCACGCCGGCCGGCCTCTTCGAACTCGATCCCCGCTTCGTCCCACCGCTGCTCGACATCGGCGCCAGCGACTACCTGATGGCCATCCTCCGCCGCCTGGTCGAGATCCTGGCCGCGCGCAGCAGCATGCTGGCGGGCATGCGGCGGCAGAAGAACCAGTCGCTGGCCGATTTCACCTCGGCCGACATCGCCAACTTCTGGCTCCTGTACACGATCAACTCGCACTTCCCGCTGCTGCGGCATCTGTTCGAAACGCGGCGCGGCCACCCGGAAGCGCTCTTCCAGCTCATGACCTCCCTGGCCGGAGCGCTGACCACCTTCTCCCTCAAGATCCAGCCGCGCGATCTGCCGGTCTACGACCACGAGGACTTGGGCCCTTGTTTCACCGACTTGGACGAGAAACTGCGCTTGCTGCTCGAGACCGTGGTCCCCGCCAACTTCGTCTCGCTGCCGCTCAAGCAGGTCGAACCCTCGATTTACGCCACGGCGCTCGCCGAGGAGAGGCATCTGGCCAATACGCGGATGTATCTGGCCATCCAGGCCGAAATGAACGAGGCTGATCTGATCGCCAAAGCCCCGCTGCTCATCAAGGTGTGCTCGGCCACGCACATCGAGCACCTAATCCGGCAGGCGCTGCCCGGCGTCCGGCTCATCCACACCCCGCAGCCGCCGGCCTCGATCCCGATCAAGCTGAACTACCAGTACTTCGCCTTGAACCAGTCGGGCGGGGCCTGGGAGGCGATCTGCCGCGCGCGCAACTTTGCGGCCTACGTGCCCGCCGATTTCCCCAACCCGCAACTGGAGCTGATCATTCTGCTTCCTCAGGCGTCCTGATCGGGCAGCCACAGGTGTTCCCACATCGGTGACGCACCTGGCGGCCATGCTGCAAGGCGCCAGTACCAGCTGGCCGGGAGCGAACGGTATCGCACGCTCCAGCCCGCCAGAATCTCCTCCTGCCCCGGGCCGCGAACCCCCGCTGAGACGCACGGAGCCGGGCCGCTAGAATAAACCGCATGGCGCATCGAGTCACCCTGATTCCCGGTGACGGGATCGGCCCCGAGGTCAGCGAGGCTGCCGCGATGGCCGTGATGGCCGCAGGCGCACCCATCGAATGGGAACGGGTCGAGTTGAGCGCGCGCATCATCGAGGAGACTCGCCAGGAGCTGCCCGAGTGGGTGCTCGAGTCGCTTCGGCGGACGCGCGTGGGGCTGAAAGGGCCCGTGACGACGCCGGTCGGCGAGGGTTTCCAGAGCGTCAATGTGGCGCTGCGCAAACAGCTCGACCTCTACGTGAACTTCCGCCCGGTGCGCTCGATTCCCGGCGTGCGCACCCGCTACAGCGACACGTTCATCGATCTGGTCATCTTTCGCGAAAACACGGAGGATCTTTACGCCGGCCTCGAGCACGAGGTGGTGCGCGACGTCGTCACCAGCCTGAAGGTGATCACGCGTGCGGCCTCGTTGCGCATCGCCCGATACGCCTTCCAGTGGGCGCAGCGCAACCGCCGCAAGCGCATCCACGCCGTGCACAAGGCTAATATCATGAAGCTCGGCGACGGCCTCTTCCTGCGCTGCTGCCGCGAGGTGGCTCGCGAGTTTCCCGATATCGAGTACCGCGAACTCATTGTGGACAACGCCGCCATGCAAATGGTGCTGCGGCCGGAGACTTTCGACGTGTTGCTGATGCCCAATCTCTACGGGGATATCGTCTCGGACCTGGCGGCCGGACTGGTGGGCGGCCTGGGCCTGGTTCCCGGCGCGAACCTGGGTGACGACTGCGCCGTCTTCGAAGCCGTTCACGGCTCGGCGCCCGACATCGCGGGCAAGGGCATTGCCAACCCGACCGCGCTGATGCTTTCCGCGGTACTGATGCTCGAGCATCTGGGCGAGACGGAGGCTGCCCGCCGGCTGCGTTACGCCATCGAACGCACCTATGCCGAAGGCGCCCACCTGACCCCGGACGTGGGTGGCACGGCCACGACCGCACAGTTCACTGACGCCGTGATTCGCAACCTGGAGAAGACGCCGCGCGTTGGAGAATCCTGAATGGTGCCGGCGGCTGGATTCGAACCAGCGACCTTGGGATTATGAGACCCACGCTCTAACCAGCTGAGCTACACCGGCCTGGATGCCTATCTGATTTTAGGTTAGGGACGGGCGGGGCCGCTTGTCAACGCCCGGGCGCCGCCTTCAGCGGTTGTAGCTCGCCACGAAGGCATCAATCTGCCGGACCACCTCCTCCGCCGGAACGCCAGTGTACAGGGGGAAAACCTCCCAGGCCGCCGAGATCACCACGAGCGCCGTCCGGGTGTTCAACTGGAGAAGCTTCTCCAGCCGCACCGAGGCCAGGCCGGCCATCTCACGGCGCACGCGCTCGATCGAGTCGAGCCGCTCGACGATCGCGACAAAGGCAGGCCCGCTCCAGCGATACAATTGCGCATCGCCGGCCAGCCCTTGAGCCAGGTGCACGCTGAAGAACAGAAGGACCTCTTCGGCTGCCGAGAAGCCGTAGCGCTGGATGAGCGTCCGGAAATGATCCACCGCGAAGACGCTGGCGAAGCTGCGGCTGCCTTGCCGCTGCGCCTTGGCGATCGCGCGTTCGGCCTCGCCGCGGCCCGGCAAGCCGGTCTGGGGATCCACCGCAACGGCTTCATCCGCGGAGGCAGGCGACGTGGATGCTTGGGCCTGCGGAGGGGATCCTGCCAGCTCCCGGAAGAGGAGGGCAGCCCCGCCCGCCAGCCCGTTCGCATCCACCAGGGGCACGGCGGCGACAGCCTCGTAAGCCGAGCCGCGGCATTCGAAACGCACCGTGCCCGCCATCGTAACTGCGGCCCGTTCGAACAACGAACGGCGCAAGCCCGCACGGAGCTGCTCCAGCACCTTCGGATCCAACGCGCTGAAGAGCTCCTGCAAGCGCAGCCCGCAGGCTTCCTCCGCCTTCCAGCTCGTCATGGTCTCGGCCGCCCGGTTCAACGAGGTGATCCTGCCCGCTGCGTCAGTGAGTACGATGGGGTCGCGCACCGCGTCCAGAACCACGCTCTGCCAGCGCGCACGCTCGCGCAGGCGTCGCTCGATCGAGACGCGACGGAGGGCCATCTCGATCGTCGCCCGCAGCTCCCTTTCCTCGAACGGCTTCACCAGATAGCCCACGGGCTCGGCCTCGCGGGCTCGCTCCAGTGTGGCGTCGTCGGCGTAAGCGGACAGGAACACGCAGGCCAGATCGGACTGCTGTCGCAAGAGCACAGCCGTCCGGATGCCATCCAGCTCGCCCGCCAGGCGGATGTCCATCAGGGCCAGGTGCGGCTTCACCTGCCGCGCCTTCTCCAGCGCCTCTTCCCCGCTCGCAGCGCACACGACCTCGAACCCTGCATCGCACAGGCAGGCTTCCAAATGGGCCGCCACCAACGCCTCGTCCTCCACTACGAGGATTCGTCTGCGGTTCATGGAGGCTTCCCTCCGTGCTGTTTCAGTTCGAAGGCGATCGTGACCGAGGTGCCGTGGGTCCGCTCCACGCGAATCTTCGCGCCGAGTTGCCGGGCCAGCGCGGGTACGAGTTGCCAGCCGAGCGAGTCGCCCGGCCG
>JANXAE010000069.1 GCA_025062235.1 Bryobacteraceae bacterium | reverse complement strand
CAACTTGTTGGGGTGCGATATCGGCGCGGCAACAGGGAGGGCCTTTGCCTGCCGCGTCCTCGATCATATGCGACTGCGCCTGGCCGAGTTCCAAAAAATCACCGGCAACCTGTACAACCTCGAAGCAACCCCGGCGGAAGGCGCCAGTTACAGACTGGCTCGGCTCGACCGCGCCCGCTTCCCCTCGATTGTCACGGCCAACCCGGACGGCCGTGAGCCGTTTTACACGAACTCGACGCATCTGCCGGTCGATTATACCGACGACGTTTTTCTCGCGCTCGACCTGCAAGACGAACTCCAGGTTCGCTATACGGGCGGGACTGTGCACCACGTCTTCCTGGGCGAGGCGGCGCCGGATCCCGCGGCCGTCGGAAGGTTTGTGCATACGGTCTGCGAGCGCTATCGTCTGCCCTACTTCACCATCACCCCTTCTTTCTCGATCTGTCCCGAGCACGGATACCTGCGCGGTGAGCTTGCCCGCTGTCCGGACTGCGGGTCGGAAACCGAGCTCTATTCACGCATCGTGGGTTACTTCCGGCCCGTCAAGCAGTGGAACGCGGGCAAACAAGCCGAGTTCGCCCTACGCCGGCGTTATCGGTTAGGATGAACCCCATGAGGATCGGCGGCTACCAGCCCGTGAGCCTGTCCGACTACCCGGGTCGCATAGCCGCAGTGGTTTTCACCCAGGGCTGCAATTTCCGCTGCCCCTTTTGCCACAATCGCAGGCTCTGGCCCGATGCGGCTCACCCAGGGCAGTTGCTGGCCGAAGCCGAGGTGCTCGAGCGATTGGACCGGCGCCGCGGAAAACTGGACTCCGTTGTGATCAGCGGGGGAGAACCTACCCTACAGCCGGACCTGGCTTGTTTTCTCTCCAAAGTCCGCCGGCTGGGGTTCGCCGTGAAGCTGGACACCAACGGGAGCCGGCCCGACGTGCTGCGAGAGCTTCTCGCAGCGCGCCTGTTGGACTTCGTCGCCATGGATATCAAGGCGCCTTGGCACAAGTACGAGCTGCTCGCGGGCGTCGCGGTGAACACAACGGACATCGCGACCAGCATGCAGATGCTGGCTGCCAGCGGGATACCGCACGAGTTTCGGACCACGGTGCCACCCGGCTTGCTCAACGAAGACGATCTGGCAGGAATCCGGGCCATCCTGCCCCCGGGCTCCCCGCACCGGCGACAGAGTTACCGGAGGGTGCGCCGGCCGGGCAACCTCCGCTAGTGGCGGCCACCCGTCCACTCGTCCGCTCCGCCGAATTGCTTGGTAGCACGATTTCGTCTGGCGTATGTTATGATGCTGGCCTTAGCCCGCATGACTGACGCCACTGGACCAGTCTGCTCTTTCCTGCGACGTCATTTCCGCCATTTCAACGCACGCGCTTTGCTGGACGCTGCCGAGGCTTACCGCGAGCACCTGGAGCGCGGCGGCAAGATCCTGGTGGCGCTGGCCGGCGCCATGAGCACCGCGGAGTTGGGCGTCTCGCTCGCCGAGATGATTCGCCAGGACAAAGTCCACGCTCTTTGCGCAACCGGCGCCAACCTGGAGGAAGATGTTTACAATTTGGTGGCGCATCGCGAGTATCTTCAGATCCCCAACTACCGCGACTTGACACCTGCCGATGAGGCGGCCCTGCGCGCCCGCGGGATGAACCGGGTAACGGATACTTGCATTCCCGAGGAAGCCATGCGCCTGATCGACCGGATCGCGCTGCGCCATTGGCAGGCTGCCGAACAACGCGGTGAGCGGCTCTTTCCTGCCGAGTGCATATTCCGCGTGCTGCGCGATTCCGAGACGCAGTCCCGCTTTCATATCGACCCGAGCGACAGCTGGGTGTACGCCGCCATGGAGAAGGACCTCCCGGTCTTCGTGCCCGGCTGGGAGGATTCTACGCTGGGCAACACGTTCGCCGCGCACTGCATCCGCGGCGAGGTCAAAGACCCGCACACGGTCCGCTCGGGCATCGAAACCATGATCTGGCTGGCGGAATGGTACACGCAGGTCTCCGCGAGCGCGCCCGTGGGATTGCTTCAGGTCGGCGGCGGCATCGCGGGCGACTTCGTCATCTGCGTCGTCCCCATGCTGCGGCAGGACCTCAAGCGCACGGAGACGCCGCTATGGAGTTACTTCTGCCAGATCAGCGACGCCACCACCAGCTACGGCTCTTACTCCGGCGCGGTGCCCAATGAAAAGATCACCTGGGAGAAACTCGACGTGAGCACCCCCAGGTTCGTGATCGAATCCGACGCCACCATCGTGGCGCCGTTGCTGTTTGCCTACGTGCTCGGCTGGTAGAGCGATCGGACCGCACCGGGCGCCAGGGCCCAGCCCCTTGGTTGCGATCCTGTCGCTGCGCGGCAACGATGCCCTGGCGCCTGTGCCGCGCTGGTCACCCGCGGCCCCTGGCGTTTCGGGATGCCGGAAGACGTGAGCAGATTCCGCCGGGCCCGGCCCGCCGACATTCCTGTGGGCATCCCCCCGAGCGTACCTGCGATCCCTGTCTCGGCGCGACGCGCTGCGAGCGACACCGCCCGGTCCCGCCCCGCGGGCACGCAGGCGTTAGGTGACCGTCGAGCAAGCCCGCCAAGCGCCCGCACGGCTCAAGCCTGCCGGGAGGGGAGAACCTCCCGCCGGAAAGCCTCCCCGACGCCCGTTGGGGGAACGCACAGGGCGCGGTAGGATCAATCCTGTCGCCGCAAGCCGGCATCCAATACACAGCGGAGGTGCTCATGATGCAGCACAGCGGTTCCCGTCGGGAGTTCCTGACCGGCATCGCCGGCTGTGGGGTGTTGGCCGAAGGTCTCATCGCCCGTGCCGCCCCGGCATCGGCGACGGGCATCCCGCAACGCATGCTCGGCCGGACCGGTGTGCGGGTCTCCATCCTCGGCCTCGGCGGCTGGCATTTCGCCGCGGGCAAGGACGAGAACGAAGCCATCCGACTGGTGCACGCCGCCATGGACGAGGGCGTCAATTTCTTCGACAATTCGTGGGACTACCATGGCGGGCGTTCCGAGGAATGGATGGGCAAGGCTCTGGCCATGGACGGACGGCGCCAGCGCGCCTTCCTGATGACCAAGAACTGCGAACGGGATTACCAAGGCTCGATGAAGAACCTCGAGGACAGCCTCCGCCGCCTGCGCACCGATTACATTGACCTCTGGCAGTTCCACGAGATCGTCTACGACAACGACCCCGACTGGGTGTTCGAGAAGGGCGGCATCCGGGCGGCGATCGAGGCCCGCAAGCAGGGCAAGGTTCGCTTCATCGGTTTCACCGGGCACAAGGACCCCCGCATCCACCTGAAGATGTTGTCCAAGCCCTTCGACTGGGACACCGCACAGATGCCCGTCAATCCCATGGATGCCTGGTATCGCAGCTTCCAGCGCGAGGTCATCCCCGTCTGCCTGAAGAAGAAAGTCGGTGTCATCGGCATGAAAGGTTTGGGCGGGAGCTACCCGCAAGGCATCATCGTGGCTCGCGCCGGCCTGAGCGTGGCGGAATGCCTTCGCTACGCCTGGAGCCAGCCAATCAGCGTGCAGGTGGTGGGCATCACCAACATGCAGCAGCTGCGCGAGGTCGTGGAGCTGGCCCGCGACTTCCGCCCCATGACGCGCCAGGAGCAGCAGGCGCTGCTCGATCGCGTGCGCGAGGTGGCCGGAGACGGCCGTTTCGAGTTGTTCAAGTCCACCCAGGCGTTCGACGGCGGCCACCATCGGCGCCAGCACGGTTTCGAGACCAGATCGCCGGCCTGAACTGTTGCGCTAAGCTGAGAGGAGTCGGCGGAGGGAGATCCCCGTATGAGCACACCAACGAGCGAACACAAGCCTACGGGACGCACGGTGTTTTGCGTCAAGTTCCAGCGCGAGATGCCGGGGCTCGACGAGGTGCCTTTCGACGGGCATCCCCTGGGGCAGCGCATCTACGAGAACGTCTCCAAGGAAGCCTGGCGACAGTGGGTCGAGTACATGAAGATCCTCATGAACGAGTACCGGCTGAATCTGGGAACACGCCAGGCGCAGGAGTTTCTGCTCAAGCGCATGGAGGAATACTTCTTCGGCGAGGGCGCGGAGCTGCCGCCCCAATACACGCCCCCGGAATCGCGCCGCTGACCGGGCCGCTCAATCCGCCTTTGGCCGCCTTCAGATCCATTGCACCTCCCGTGCAATCGCCCGCGTCAGCGTTGCGCGAGCATGCTCGTCGGGCGTGTAAACCAGCACGTCGCACGGCACCGGCATGGAGGCCAGATCCCAACACGCGGCGCGTCGCGCAAAGGCCTCCGAGGCCTCGCGCACCAGCAGGATGAGGTTCAAGTCGCTGCCGACGCCCCAATCGCCCCGCGCATAAGAACCGAAGCAAGCCAGCCTCGAGAACTCGGGGCGCTCCCTGCCGGCACGAACAGCCCATCCCTTCGGCGCTTCGAGCACCCTGCCCGCGCCAGGCCATTCCAGAACGGACGAACGCAAGGATCTCACCGGCATAACCCGGCGCCTCCCGACTTTGCAACGGTCCTTAGTGTTTCGGAGGGGGCGCCCTCCGGATGGCTGTTTGGATAGCGGGGCGGGATGGAGGAGGCGTCGGGCACGCGGGCCTTTTCGATGAGCTCGGCGGGAGCGGCCACTCGCGGAGGCAGCTCTCGAAGGAGGCGGGGGATGGCGTGTCCCGACGCTTCCTGCCCGTGATGCGAGTGCAAAGCCTCGGTTTTTCCGCAGCCTGGTGGGCGGCGAAGCAGGCCCATTCGTGAAACCCGCCGCGCGCCGCCTCCGTGGCGAGCTGCAAATCCCGCTCTCCCTGCGCCCGCCAGTCGCGCGCCCGGTTCGCCGCGGCCACGCCTCTCAGCGCTTGCTCAACTCCGCCTCGATCGCCTCGAGCTCGCGGCCCGCTTCGGCCCATCGTCCCTGGCCGGCCAGCTCGCGATAACGCAACAGGTGTCGGCGGATGGCCTCTATGCGCGGGTCGGGTGCCGCAAGGCCGGACGGCGGTGCGGCCGCCGGTTGGGGCGCTGCCGGAACGGCCCGCGCCGTCTCCAGCGGCGCGCCCTTCATGATCGAAGCCAGTTCGGCCACCGCCTGCTCGTAGGTATCGGTGTAGATGAGGTGGTTGCCCATCGCCATGACGACCTTGCGCAACTGCGGCATGCGGGCCTCGGAAGCCTGGATGTAAAGCGGCTCGACGTAGAGGAAGGTCTCGCCCATCGGGAGCACGAGCATCTGCCCACGCAACACCTGCGAGCCCTGCTGGTTCCACAGCGTCAGGTCCTTGGAGATGATCTGGTCCTGGTTGACGCGCGCCTCGATCTGCATGGGCCCGTAGATGAGCTCCTGCTTGGAAAGTTGCAGGAACAGTAGTTCGCCCAGATGTTCACCGTCGCAGCGCGCCACCATGAGGCCGATCATGTTGTCCTTGTTGCGCGGCGTGAAGGGCAGGATGAGCAGGAACTCGGGATTTTGCTCTCCGGGCAGGGTGGCCACCACGTAGGTCGGCGAGACTTGCTGGGGCTGGCCTCCCTGGCCCTGGATGTTGCGGGCGATGTCCCAGACGTCCTCCTTGTTGTAGAAGGCCTGCGGATCGAGCATGTGGTAGGTGCGGTAGATTTCTGCCTGCACCCGGAAGAACAGCTCGGGATAGCGGGCGTGGAAACGAAGCTCGCGCGGCATTTCCGAAGCCGGCTTGAGCAGGCGCGGGAACAGGCGCTGGTAGGCCCGGATGACGGGATCCGAGGGGTCGAAGATGTAAATGTTGGTCGTGCCGTCGTAGGCGTCAATGGTGGCCTTGACGGCGTTGCGCATGTAATTGACCTGGCCGGCGCCGGTTACGTTGACGGCGCGCGAATAGGGATGGAGCCTCGCGGTGGTGTAACCGTCAATGGTCCACACCAGCCGGCCCGAGTCGGTGAGCACCAGATAGGGGTCGGGGTCCCAGGTGATGAAGCCGGCCAGGCGCTGCACGCGGTCCCGGATGTTGCGTCGGATCATCATGCGGCTGCCCGGGGTCAGGAAGCCGGTGAGCAGGATGTTCACGTCTCCCCTGGCCAGCGCGGCCGCGATGCGCACATGCCAGCCGTGGGCGGGGAAGCCGCCGCGGCCTTGATAGCGCGTGAAGACGTTCTCGGCGCCCGAGGGGTAGCTGAACTCGGGCTGGGCGGTGTTGACGAACACCGGCTCGTGCGTGGATTCGCCGTAGTAGATCTCCGGGCGCACCAGCTTGAGACTTGGCGTCTTGACCTCCGGCGGCGCATCCTGGATGAGCAGCACGGGCAGGCCGTCGGGCGTGATGCGGTTGGCCTCGGCCATCACCAGACCGTAGCCGTGCGTGTACATGAAGTGCGGCACGATCCAGCGCGTGCGCGCCTCGGGCAACTGGCGGATGTCCAGTTCCCGCGGCGTCAGCAGCACCTGGCGAAGCTGGCCTTCGATGATGTAGCGGTCCACGTCGGAATCGGCGAAGCGGTAGTAGGGCCGCAGGGCCTGGATCTGGGTGACGGTGTCGTGGAAGGCCCGCCAGTCCCACAGCCTCACGTTGTCGAGCAGCGACTTGTGCCGGCTCAGGTCCACGCGCGCTTCCAGTTTGGCGGGGAACTCGAACTCGCGCGTGCGTTGATCCAGGCCGAAGGCGCTGCGCGTGGCGCGGATGTGTTTCTCGATGTAAGGCCGCTCGATCGAGATCTCGTTGGGCCGAACGTAGACGGCACCCACGATCGCAGGCACGGCCAGACGGAGGACCAGAGCCACCGCCATCATCGCGGCCCAGCGCCAGCGGCCAATCCAGACGAACACGGCGGCCGCGAGGCAGGCCACGATCAATAGCCATTGCAGGGGCAGACCCAGGCGATGATCCACCCAGTTGATGCCCACCATGAAGCCATGATCGTTGACCAGCATCTGGTAGCGGCCCAGATAGAAGCGGAACGCCAGGGCCAGCAGCCCAGCCACCGCGGCCAGCCGGAGGAAGCACGACTCGAGCGCACCTTCCAGACGCAGGAAACGCAGGTCCAACTCCTGGGCTTCCTGCCATTCGGGCAGCCGCTCACGGATCTGCCAGCCGCGCGCCGTCAGCCAGTAGACGAGGATGGCCGCCACCGCGAGGGCCAGGAGGTATTTCCAGAGGATCGCGTAAAACGGCACGTCGAACAGATACGCGCCCAGCGGCTTGCCGAAGATGGGATCGCGCCAGGCGGTGGCCTCCTCGGGCAGGGAGCGGCCGCCGAAGAAGCGGACCACCGTCCAAGTGTCCACACTGCCGGAGGCGATCAGCCATGCCACCACCAGCAGCGCCAGGGCGACGACCCGGCGGTAAGCCCGGCGCCGGCGGACCCGCACCCCCGCAAAACGTAACGCGCGACCGTGCGCCACCAGCAGAACCGCCCATGCGACCAGCGTGCCCAGCACCACCGGCGTGGCCGAGTAAATCAGCAGGTCAATCCAGGTGGGGAGCTGGTCCAGTTCCTTCCACCACTGGTATTCGAGAAAGAACGAGGCGATGGCCCGTGCGCTCAGCAGCAGCAGGGCCAGTACGACGAGGAACACGGTCAAGCCCCAGCGGGGGCGCGGCGCAGGCAGACTGCGCGTTTCAGGGAAATCGAAGCCGGACATCTCAACTCCTTTCCTGGCTGCGCTGCCAGACGATGCGTCCCTTGACCACCGTGGCCACCGGGCCTCCCCGGAAGGTCCAGCCGTGGAAGGGCGAATTCTTGCTCTTGGAAAAGGAGC
Source organism: Bryobacteraceae bacterium (assembly GCA_025062235.1). Taxonomy (GTDB): domain Bacteria; phylum Acidobacteriota; class Terriglobia; order Bryobacterales; family Bryobacteraceae; genus DTHT01. The sequence goes on along the minus strand of JANXAE010000069.1, from coordinate 9,506 downwards.
GGTTGACGTCGAAAGTCCAGACCATCTCCGGATCGAAGATGGTCAGATCGGCCACACCGCCGGGCTCGAGCCGCGCGCGGTTCAAACCCAGCACCCTGGCGGGGCCGGTGGTGAAGAGCTCGATGAGCCGCATCAAAGAGATCTTCCCCGGGTGTACCAGCGTCTGGAGCGCGACGCCGAGGGCCGTCTCCAGCCCGGTCACGCCGAACGGACACTTCTCGAACTCTTGCATCTTCTCGCTGCCCGGGTGCGGGGCGTGATCGGTGGCGATCGCGTCCACGACACCGGAGGCAATCCCCTCGATCAGCGCATCGCGGTCGGCGGCCGAGCGCAGCGGGGGCTTCATCTTGAAATTGCTGTCGTAGCCGGCCAGGTGTGCGTCGGTGAGGGCGATGTGATGAGGCGTGACTTCGCAGGTCACGGGCAGCCCGCGCCGCTTGGCTTCCGCGATCATGGCCAGCGAGCGGGCTGAAGAGACATGCGCCACGTGCAGGCGCGCGCCGGTCAGCTCCACCAGCAGCAAGTCGCGCGCCACCATGATGTCTTCGGCCACCGAGGGAATGCCGCGCAGCCCCAGCCGCACCGAGTGCTCGCCCTCGTGCATGTCGCCGCCGGCCGACAGATTCAGGTCCTCGCAGTGATCAATCACCACCAGGTCGAAGGCGCGCGCGAACTCCATCGCCCGCCGCATCACGCGGGAGTTCATCACCGGGCGACCGTCGTCGGAAATGGCCACCGCGCCCGCGGCCTTCATGGAGCCGATGGCGGCAAGGGACTCGCCCTCGCTGTTCTCGGTGATCGCCCCGATGGGCAGGACATTCGTCGTGGCGAAGCGTTCCGCCTGCTCGAGAATGTAACGCGTCACCGCGGCATCGTCGTTGACGGGATTCGTGTTGGGCATGGCGCAGACGGTGGTGAAACCGCCCGCCGCCGCGGCTTTCGTCCCCGTCTCGATGGTTTCGGCGTGCTCGTAGCCCGGCTCGCGCAGGTGGGTGTGCAGGTCAATGAAACCGGGGGCGACCACGAGGCCGGTGGCGTCGAATGCGATCGCGCCCGTAGCGTGCAGGTTCGGCCCGATGCGCACGATGAGGCCGTTCTTGATCAGGATGTCGGCCACCTGGTCGAGGCCGGTGGCCGGATCCATCACGCGCCCGTTGCGGATCAGCAGCTTCGGCATGTTCAACCCAGGATGCGCTCCAGAACCGCCATGCGCACGGCCACCCCGTTCTCCACTTGGTTGAGAATGACCGAACGCTGCGAGTCGGCCACCTCGGAAGAAATCTCGCGTCCGCGGTTGATGGGTCCGGGATGCATGACGATGGCGTCGGGCTTGGCCAGCTCCAGGTGTTCCAGCCGCAGCCCCCAGAACTGGAAGTACTCGCTGGCCGGGAAGGCAGCCTCCTGCTGGCGTTCCAGTTGCACGCGCAACATCATGATCACGTCGGCGCCGCTGATGGCCTCCCGCATGTCGTAGGTGATGCGCACGCCCGGAGCCATGCGGGCCAGCTCGGGCGGGACCAGGGAAGCCGGGCCGCAGAGCACGATCTCCGCTCCGAATTTCGACAGCAGGAAGATGTTCGAACGGGCCACGCGGCTGTGCACGATGTCGCCGATGATGGCCACCCGCAGCCCTTCCAGTGTGGGCCGGTGATCGAGGATGGTCCGCGCGTCGAGCAGGGCCTGCGTGGGGTGTTCATGCGTGCCGTCGCCGGCGTTGATGATGGGAATGGGTAGGTGGCGCGCGAGGAAATGGGGCGCGCCCGACGCCGAGTGGCGCATCACGATCGCGTCCGGCCGCATGGCGGCCAGGGTGTTCAGCGTGTCCACCAGGGACTCGCCCTTCGAGAGGCTGGATCCGGCGGCCGTGATCGAGATGGCGTCGGCGCCCAGCCGTTTGGCCGCGATCTCGAAGCTGGTGCGGGTACGGGTCGAGGCCTCGAAGAAAAGGTTGACGATCATGCGGCCGCGGAGCGTGTCCAGTTTCACGAAAGGCTGGTTCTGCGCCGGCTGGAACGCCTTCGCCCTCTCCAGGATGGCCTCGATCTCGCGCCGTTCCAGGTGCTCGATGCCCAGCAACCCGGCTCGCATGAAACTCTCCTGCCCGCGGCCCTCAGGCCGCCTTCTCTACCAGCACCACCTTTTCTGTCTGATCGATCTCCCTGAACTTGACCTCGACCATCTCGTCGCGCGTGGTCGTCACCGTCCGGCCCACGAAGCGGGCCTCGATGGGCAGCTCGCGATGGCCACGGTCAATCAGCACCAGCAGCTGCACCCGGGCCGGGCGGCCGTGATCGAACAGCGCGTCCAGCGCCGCGCGCACCGTGCGCCCGGTAAAGAGCACGTCGTCGGTGAGAATGATGTCCCTGCCCGTGACCGGGAAGGAAATCTCGGTGGCGTTGACTATGGGCTGCGTGCCGATCGTGGACAGATCGTCACGGTACAGCGTGATGTCGAGCACGCCTACCGGTATGTCACGGTTCTCGAGCGCCTTGATCTTCTCGGCCAGCCGCTGCGCGATGGGGACGCCGCGGCGCCGGATGCCGACGAACGCCAGCCGATCCAAATCGTCGGTCTTCTCCAGGATCTCGTGGGCCAGCCGCACCAGTGTCCGCTCGATTTCCGAGGCGCTCATGATCTGAGCCTTCTCGCGCGTCGCAGTCATGGCGATTCCGTCCGACAGGTTAGCACAGGGGCCTGCTTCTTCACTGCGGGCAGGGCCGTGCCGGCATGCCCTCCTCGAGCTGCCAGCAGCCGGCCTTCTCCGCCGCACCCGCCTCCGTGCCGTTCCAGTTCACCCGGCATGGCGTCCAAAAAGCCGGAAGGTTCATCCGCAACGCGGCCACGCCCCGCGTGATCACAAACAGCTCGCGCGTCTCCGGCAAATACTCGGCCTGCAATCGCGCCGTCTGGACCTCCTCGCGCCTGGGGAGCACGATGCGGGTCTCGACCCTGATGCGGCGCCCCTCGCGCAAGATCATGACCGCTGCCGAACGCTCCTCAGCCTGCCTTTCCATGAACTCCAGATACCCGCGCGCGTCCGCGATCTCGCGCCCGCCCACGGCCACGATGCGGTCGCCCAGCTTCAACGGACCTCTGTAGTTCTCTGGCAGCCATCCCACCAGCACGCCGGGACCCGGCGCCGACGGATCGAAGCCGAACCCGCCCAGCGCCAGCGAAGCGCCCGATCCCGGCGGCACGCGCGAGGAAGGCAGTGCGTCGTTGCGCAGGGAGAAATCCAGCCGGGTCATCGTCGCCCAGTAGCAGCGCGCGAACGCCGGCTCGCCCGTCTCGCAGTCAATCCTCGAAGGGAACGGCTCGCTGCGGTGCTCGCCCAGCCAGTCCAGCAGCTCGCGCGCCGTCATTTCCGCCTTCGGCGGATCGGCCAGCCGATAACCCGCGCTAGCCAGCCGCGCTCGCATCTCCTCTGCCAGGGGATCCCCCGCGCTCGGCAGCCAGAGCACCGGCACCAGGGTCGTGTTCGCGGCGAACAGCCGGTTGGTCTCTATCGCGAGGCGGGGGTTGCCGCCGATCGCGGCCGCCGCCGCCCACAGATCCGGCCTGCGCGAGACCGCATAGAAAACAGCCGTGGCGCCTGCCCCTTCGCCCACCAGGTAGACGCGTTCGGCTGCCGGGCGGCTCTGCTGCGCCAATCCCTCCCATACGCTCTCGATCAGCCGGACCGTCGTGTCCGACGGCGAGAGCTCGGCGCGCAGCACGGCCAGCGTCCAGTTGCGGGCCGAGGTCGCAGGTCGCCAACGCGCGAAAGCCTCCGCGGCGCCGTCGCGCGACGCGGGCAACACGAACAGCACCGGCGCCCCTTGCACGGCGGTCGCCAGCAGCTCCGGGCTCGGAGCTTGCACGGGCGCCGCCGGGATCGTGAGCGCTGTGAAAAGCACCCTGAGCATCGCAGGTTTCAGAACCGCCGCAGCCTGGAGCGGATGCGCCGCGCCAGGCGCTCGATCTCCTCGAGCTTGCGCAGTGTCGCCACGGAAAGGACGTGCTGGCCCTGCTTTTCCAACTCGGCTTTGAATTCCTCGGAGAGCTTCACCAGCCGCTCGGCGTCGCGCAGCGATTGCTCGTAGTCCGCCTTCAGCAACTCTTCTCTCATGGATTTGCCGCTGGGCAACCGGGGCTCTGGCTCTTCGCGAGGCCATTGAGCACGCGCAAGCGGGAGCGCCAGCAGCACGAGCAGGCGCAAACGGCGGACCATGGATACCCAGTTCCATTGTACGGACCCAGACCGGCCGCATCCGGGCGATTCCCACCCGCCGATTGTCCGGCGGCCTGCTGCTCGGGCGCGGGCACCGATGCCCGATTCCCGGGCTACACCCCTGGCTTCTGGAGGGCGGCGGCCCCGCTCGGGCTCCCGGGCGCGCCAGCACCGCCCGCTCGCCACGGCTTGCTCGCCGGCTCGTCGCTGCGCGGCCAGGCACGCTGTACCGCGGCGGCGGTCGCGCGCATCTAACGCTGTAGAATGAACAAGATGCGGCTCTTCTGGCTGCCGTTGTGCGGATGGCTCTGCGCAGCCGCCGCGCCGGGAGCCGGCGGCGAGCTCGAGCAAGCCCGCCGGCACTACCAGCGCACCGAGTACCGCGAAGCCATCGCGTTGCTGTCGCCGCTGCCCCGCAAGGAGGCCGCGGCGTGGGAGTTGCTAGGCAAGGCTTGGTACATGGAGGGGGATTACAAGAAAGCTTCCCAATGTTTCGAGCAGGCGGTGGCCGCCGAGCCAGGCAACGCCCGGTTTCATCACTGGCTGGGTCGGGCCTATGGCAGGCGCGCGGAAACCTCCAGCTTTCTGACGGCGCCGGGACTGGCGCGCAAGGCGCGCGAGCACTTCGAGAAGGCAGTTCGACTCGACCCCGACAACATCGAGGCGGTCAACGACCTGTTCGAGTACTACTTGCAGGCGCCGGGCTTCCTGGGAGGAGGTTTGGAGAAAGCCGAGGCCCTGTTGGAGCGCATCGGCCGGCTCGATCCGGCCGAGCGGCATTGCGCCGAGGCGCGGCTGGCCGAGAAGCGACGGGAGTTCTCACGCGCTGAGCAACATCTGCGCAAGGCGCTGGAGCAGGCCCCACGCCAATTGGGCCGCGTGATTGACTTGGCGAAGTTCCTGGCCAGGCAACGTCGCTTCGAGGAGAGCGAAGCCCTGCTCGCGCAGGCGGAGAGGATCGCGCCGGGCAGCCCGCGGTTGAAATTCGAGCGCGCGGCCATTTACATCGAGGCGGGGCGGAATCTGGACGAAGCGCGGAGGCTGCTGCGGGAATACCTGGCGGCGCCGCTGACGCCCGAGGACCCGCCTCGCAGGCAAGCCGAGCAGCTTCTCAAACAACTCTCCTGATAGGATGGAACGCGACGGCTGAACCGTGTTCCTGGCCGAAGCCTTTCGCTTCAGCATCGGCGCCCTGCGCGCCAATCCCGTGCGGACCGGGTTGACCTCACTCGGTCTGGTCATCGGCAACGCCTCCGTCATCCTCGTCGTGACCATCTCGCTGACCAGCCGCGAGTACATCCTCGAGCAGATCCAGGGCGTGGGCTCGAACATGATCTACGCCTATTACGAGACCGCGGGCCCGAGCACGCCGGAGGTCGAGGCGGACTACCTGAAGTGGGCCGACGTAGAGGCCGTGCGAAGCCAACTCGACGGCCGCATCCGCGCGGTCACCGGCGTGATGACCAGCTTCGATCGCATGATGATCCGTGGCCGCGAAGAGGACGTTCGCATCGTGGGCTCGGATCACCACTACAAGGACGTGCGCAATCTCGTTCTCCTCGCCGGCCGCGCGCTGGAGGAAGCTGACGTCACGCTGCGGCAGAAGGTGGCGCTGCTCACCGAGAAGCTGGCCGAACGGCTGTACGGCAAGCCCCATTCGGCGGTCGGGGAGGTCATCAAGATTCATGGCTTGCAGTTCACCGTGGTCGGCGTGTTCAAGGAACGCGTCGAGAGCTTCGGGCTCTCGGAGCTGACGCGCGAGACCGTCCTGATCCCCATCACCGTACAGCGGTACTTCACGCCGGTCGAGCGCATTGATCCTCTCTACGTGCAGGTGCGCCGGACCGAGGATGTCGAAGCGGTCACCGCCCAGGTGCGCGCCCTGATCGAGAGCCGCCACCGGCCGGGCGCACGCTATACGGTCGAGAATCTCACCGCCATCCTGAATGCGGCAAAACAGATCGCGCTGGCGCTGACCGTCGTGCTGATCCTCGTGGCCGCGATCGCACTCGTCATCTCCGGCATCGGCATCATGAACATCATGCTGGTGACCGTGACCGAGCGCACGCGCGAAATCGGCGTGCGGATGGCCGTGGGCGCCTCTCGCCGCGACATTCTCCAGCAATTCCTGCTCGAGGCCGTGCTGATCAGTGTCGGTGGGGGGCTGCTGGGCATCCTGCTCGGCGTGGGGATCCCGCTCAGCGTGCGCTGGCTGGCGCCTGCCGTGCGCGTGCCGGTTTCGCCCCTTTCCGTGGTGGTGGCCTTCGTGGTGTCGTTCGTCGTGGGCGTCACCTTCGGGCTGCTGCCGGCCAACCGCGCCGCACGCCTGAATCCGACCGAGGCCCTGCGCTACGAGTGAGGGCTGACGGCGTGCGCTGCCGTTTGCTCTAATGGCCATTCGGGAGAGGCCCGTGCAACCTCAGGACTTGCTGCGTGCGACCGCGGTGGCCCTCTTGATCGGTTTCCTGATCGGGGCCGAACGGGAATTCTCGCGGGCCGAGACCGAGCGTCAGCCCGGCGTGCGGGACTTCATCCTGATCGCGCTCACGGGCAGCTTGTGTGGCCTGCTGGAGAGCCTCTGGCTGACGGTGACCGCGTTGGCCGCGATCGCAGTCCTGCTAGCTGTTTTTCATTATCAAAGCCCCGAGCGCTCGGGCATCACCACGGAAATGGCCGCGGTGACGACCTTCTGCCTCGGGTACCTCGCTTCGGCGCCCGGCGTCGCGTTCGGGCCGACGCTGGCTGTCGGCCTTACCGTGGCCATCACGATGTTGCTGGAAGCCAAGCGGGCCTTGCACCACTTCATCCGCCAGACCATCACCGAGCAAGAGTTCACCGACACCCTCCGTTTCCTCGCTCTGGTCTTCATCATCTACCCCGTGTTGCCTGCCGGCGGCGTCGGTCCCGAAGGCGTTTTCGTGCCGCGCCAGGTCTGGCTCTTCGTCATTCTGGTCTCCTCGGTCTCTTTCATCGGGTACTTCCTGGAAAAGTTTCTCGGGCCGCGAGCCGGGGCGAGGCTGGCGGGCCTGTTGGGCGGACTGGCTTCTTCGACGGCGGCGACCGCCTCGCTGGCGCGCAGTTGCGTGGAAGAGCCCGAGAATGCGAGCCGCTACTGGCAGGGAATCCTGCTGGCCAATGCCGTGCAGTTCCCACGCGTGCTGGCCATCCTCGGCGCGGTCCATCCCGCATTGGGGCAGGCGCTGGCCGCCCCGCTTGCGACCATGACGGCAGTGGGCCTCGGCCTGGCGTACTTCACCGGGCGCGACGCGCAGGCACAAACCCAGCGCCCCGCCTTGCGCGTCCGCAACCCCCTGCGCCTGGGGCCCGCTCTCCGCTTCGGGGCGCTGTTCGCCATTATCGTACTGCTCGAAAAGGTGGCCGCCGCGGCGGCAGGCAGCGCAGGCGTACTCGCGGTGAGCGCCCTGGGTGGTGCGGTGGACGTGGACGCCGCGGCGCTCTCGCTTTCCGACTTGGCGAAAGCAGGAGTCTTGCCGGTGGAGGCGGCCGCTCTGGGCGCCCTGCTGGCGCTGGCCGCCAACGCGGTCGTCAAGACGGCGCTGGCCGCCCAGTCCGGCGCTCCCCGCCTGGCGCGAAGGTTGGCCGGCAGCTTTTTCGCGATCTTCGTGGCAGGCGCTGCCGCTTGGGGGCTCGGGATGTGAGGCCCGCGGCGCGGCGGACGAGGAGTTCATCCGTGGAGGTTGCCCGTGCAGGATGAAAAAGTCAGGATCGGATTCATCGGCTTCGGTCAGGTCGGATCGCTGTTCGCTTCCCTGATGCTGCGGCACGGTGCCGATGTGGCCGCCTACGATCCCGTCCGGGAGAAGGTGACCGTTCCCTTTCTGGAGCCGGCCGATCTGGCCGCCCGCTCCGACTGCATCGTTTCTACGGTCACCACGCAAGCGGCCCTCGAGGTGGCTGTTCGCTGGCAGCCGCTGCTGCGGCAAGGCCAGCTCTACGTGGATCTGAACTCGACTGCGCCCCGGGTGAAGCAGCAGATCGAGAAGCTCGTCGGCGAAACGCCGGCCGGTTTTGCCGAGGGCGTGATCCTGGGCGCCGTGGGCGCCGAGGGACCGCGGGTTCGCATCCTGACCGGCGGACCCCAGGGCCGCCGGGCCGCCGAACTGCTCCGCCGATACGGCCTCGACGCCCGTTTCTTCAGCGAGCAGACCGGCCAGGCCTCGTGTTTCAAGATGCTCCGCAGCGTTTTTTCCAAGGGCGTGGAGGCGTTGCTGGTAGAAATGCTCGTCGCCGCCCGCAGGGCAGGCTTCGCCGGCGAGCTGTTCCGCGACCTTTCGGATTTCATGTCCGCAAACTCCTTCGAACGCGTGGCGAGCAACTGGATCTCGTCGCACCTCGGCGCTTGCGAGCGCCGCTACCACGAGCTGCGACAGGTGACGGAAACATTGCGAGGTCTGGATGTTACGCCGATCATGAGCCTGGCGGCGGAGGCCTTCTTCGATCGCTCCCGCGCGATGGCGGCCTCCACGGCGACCCGCGCGGCCTCCTGGCAGGAGGCCATTGAGCTCCTGGAGCGTCGCCTCGCAAGGCCGGTAGCGTAAGTTCAGGCATAGCGTGGCCCGTCCTCGCCAGGCCGTCCCTTGCCCGGCCACGGCGAAGCCGAATCCTGGCGGATGCTGCCCCGGGGAACTTCGGACTTCTGGACACAAGAGCTGGCCCGGCGGTTCCGTTGCGGCCCTCCTCCCCGTGCCGACCAGGCTGTCCGCCGACATTCTGCGGCGGGCTTCGTCCCGGATTCTCAGGAGCTGGTCGTGCCGCCGGACGGGCGGCCCGCGAGGCACAGCAGCGCGCCGGTCTGTGGGGAAGATCGCCATCGCGCCGGCTCGCGGGTGTCGGCCTGCGCAGGGTCGCAGGGCAAAGGGCCTTCCCGACCCGCACGGCGCGCGTGCGGGCTTGAACTCGACGGCTTTCTCCCTTGCGGCCGGCCCGCATGGCGGCTTGCGCACCGCGTTCCTCGCGCGATTTCGCCCGCGCATGAGCGCGCATTGCGTAGCCTCGTCCGGCCAGACGTCCGCTGCGCCAGGGGGTAGCCCACGCTGGTGCGCGTTGGATGTTGCGAGCGGGAGTCTTGCGCGGAGCCGGCGTTCATTGGCGCCCTGTGTGCCGGGAGTTTGGCAAAGGTCCGGGACAGAGCGGGGCTGAGATCCCGGCGCTGCGCGCTCGGCAAACCTGGCGGGGGGGTGAGTCGCGCGGCGGATTCGCCCGCTGCAAGAAACGGGCGGGGGGGGGGCCGGGGGGCGGGCCCGCCCCCCCCCCGCGGGGACGCGGGCGTGGTTGG
>JANXAE010000068.1 GCA_025062235.1 Bryobacteraceae bacterium | reverse complement strand
CCTGATTCCCGGAGGCGTCGGGGGAACCGAGATCTACCTGCGCAGCCTGCTCGGCGCGCTGGCCGAAAACGACCGGGAAAACCGCTACGTCGTATTCGCCTGTCGCGAAGCCGAGTCCGCCCTCTGCCCGCCTCGGGAGAACTTTCGTTTCGTGCGTGAGCCCGTGCCCGCGCGGCTGCGCCCGGCGCGGCTTCTCTGGGAGCAGACCGTACTGCCGCTGCGCGTCGCGCAGCACAGGCTGGACGTGCTGCTCAACGCGGGATTCACGGCGCCGGTCTTCGCCCCCTGTCCCTCGGTCACGGTCTTTCACGACCTTCAGTACAAACGCCATCCGGAGTACTTCCGCTGGTTCGATCTGCCCTTCTGGCGGCTGTTCCTCTGGCTGGCGGCGCGCCGCTCGCGGTTGGTCCTGGCCGATTCGGAGGCCACCCGGGCCGATTTCCTGCGGTACTATCGCCTCCCGGCCGAGCGCGTGCGCGTGGTGCCGCTGGGCGTGGATCCGTTCTTCTTCACGCTGAGCAGCGCGCGGAGGCCCGAACGGTCGCGTCCTTTCATCCTGTGCGTTTCCACTCTGCACCCCCACAAGAATTTGGACCGGCTGCTCGGCGCGTTCGCACGATTGCGGCGCGGCCATCCGCACCTGCGGCTGGTCGTGGCTGGCATGCGGGGATTCCACGCTGACGCACTCGAGCGCCGCATCGCCGAACTGGGACTGCGGGGCGTGGTCGAGCTGACGGGCTGGATTCCGCGCGATCGGCTTTACGAACTGTATCGCACGGCTCTCGCTTTCGTCTATCCCTCGGAATTCGAAGGATTCGGGCTGCCGGTGCTGGAGGCCCTGGCCGCGGGCCTGCCCACGGCCTGCTCGAACATCGAACCGCTGGCTTCGCTGGCGGGGGACGCCGCTTTGCTGTTCGAGCCGCATTCGGAAGAGCAGATCGCCGAGAGCCTGCGTTGCCTGCTCCAGGACGAGGCCCTCCAGCGCAGGCTGAGCCGCCTCGGTCCCGAACGTGCGGCATGCTTTTCCTGGCGGCGCACCGCGGAGCTCACCCTCGCGGCGCTGTGCGAGGCCGCCCGCGGCTGAATCCGATTCCTGCTATCGTTGAGGGTATATGCAACGCAGGCATTTCCTTTTGGGCGCTGCCGCCGCCCTGCGGGGCTTCGCCCAAGACGAGGCGCAGCCCGTGCGCGCCGGATTCATCGGGACGGGCAACCGCGGCATGTACCTCTTGCGCGCCTTCATGAACCTTCCCGGCACCCGGGTGACTGCGCTGTGCGACATCAAGGCCGACCGGCTGGACGGCGCCGCCACCGCAGCGGCCGAGCACAAACCAGCGACCTTCGCCGACTATCGCCGTTTGCTCGAGCATCCCGAACTCGATGCGGTTTTCATCGCCACGCCCTGCGATCTGCACGCCGAGCAGGCCATCGCCGCCCTTCGGGCAGGCAAGCACGTTTACCTGGAAAAGCCCGTGGGCATCACCCCGGGGCAGATCCGCGACTTGCTGGCAGCCGCCCGTTCGGCGCGCACCGTCCTGCAAGTGGGCCAGCAGCTGCGTTCCGACGAGCGCCTGCGCGCCACGATCGCCAGGATCCAGGAGGGCGTTGCGGGCGAGGTCATCATGGTCAAAGCCCAGCGTCATGCCTCCGAGGACCTCGACCACCACGGTCCCTCGGCCGACTGGTTCTTCGACGCGCGGCGCTCCGGCGACGTCATCGTGGAGATGGCCGTGCACAACCTCGACATCTGCAACTGGATCATCGGGTCGCGCCCGGAGCGCGCCGCGGGCTTTGGCGGAGTTCTGCTGTGGAAGGACGACCCGCCCGGCCGGACGAACATGGACGGCTACACGCTCAGCTACGAATACGCGAACGGCGTCAAGCTCTCCTTCACGCAGGTCTTCTTCCACCCGCCCGGCCTTCCCGGCGGAGGGCAGTACTACTACGTGTACGGGACAAAAGGCGCCGTGGATGTTTTGGCTTCCGTGCTCTACCCGCGCGAGCGCAAGGCCGCCCCGCAGAAGCTGGTCGAGAACGTGCCCCAGCGCAAGGGTGACGCGCACGTCGCAGCGTTTCTGAACGCCATCCGCACCGGCGCGCCCCCGGCAGCCGACATCGCCGTGGGAGCCACGGCGGCCCTGACCGCCATCCTCGGCCGCGAGGCCATCTACGGCCGGCGGGTGGCCGAATGGCGCGAGTTCGAAGTGGATCTGTAGCTTATGGGCGAGTTCGAGGCCTGCAACCGAAGCGGCGTCTACACCATTTACGAAACCGACATGTGGGATCCTTTCGGCGACGACCGCCTGCGGTTGTACTGGGATCATCCCCGTTTTCCTGGCGAGTGGTCGCTGCGCTTTTCCAGCTTCCCGATTGCGCCCGATGACGAGCCGCAGGACAGCTGCCTGAACAATGCTGCGCACCCTTGGCCGCGCGAGGCGCTGGCGCGGCACTTCGGCTTCGACGGCAGCCTCGCGGCTTGTCTGCCGGCCGAGCTGCTCTTCAGGATGTCGCCTGCGCTGTTGGCAGGCGGTCGGCCGCCGGGAGCTGCCCGGCGCCGGTCGAAAAGACGAGCCGGGGGCCGGAGGCCGGCGCGCGCCCCGGTATAATGAAAGCGAACCGCCGGCTGGGCGACCGTCCATCGGCATGCAAGACTTGAGCACCGTTTGGCTGCGTGCAGCCGCCGGTCTGTACTCGCTGGGACTGGTGCACGCCCTCCTGCTCGCCACGCGGCGCACGGCTCGCCTGTTCCCGCTGGCGCTGGGAGCTTTCACCGTCGGCGTGGTGCTGCATGCGGTTTCGCTCGTCGAGCAGGCAGTTCTGACAGGGCGCTTACCGGCCAACAACTTCTTCCAGTCCGCCTCGCTGTGCGGCCTGCTGAGCGCACTGCTGTTTCTGTTCGTGTGGTGGCGTTACCGGGCCCGCAACCTGTGCATGTTCATCTTTCCGCTGGTCTTTGTGCTCACGTTGATCGGCGCGCTGGGTTCGCCTTTGGGCGGCTGGAGCGATCAAAGCGTGCGGGAGGCGTGGCTGCTGGTGCACGTCGCCCTGGTGCTGGCCGGGTATGCGGCGCTTCTGGTGAGCGCGGTGGCTTCGCTGGCCTACCTGATCCGCGAACGTCAACTGAAGCGGAAGCTGGTCCGGTGCTCGCCCGGCGACGGCCCGGCGTTGATGACATTGGACGAGCTGATCGGCCGCGGGCTGACGCTGGGCTTCGTCTTCATCACGCTCGGGTTGGTGGCGGCGACGACTTGGGCTGCGGTCGAATCCGGCACGCGATGGATCCGCGATCCCCGCATCCTCATCTCGCTGGGTACCTGGGCGTTGTACCTGGTACTGGTCTTCCTCCGCGCCACCGGGGGCCTCCGCGGGCGCAAGGCCGCCATGATGGTCGTAGCTCTGGTGGGATGCTCGGCGCTGACTTGGGCGGCGCACACCGGCCTGCGCCATCTGCTGCTGCCATGAAGCTCTCCATCACGGGGCTGAATCACCGCAGCGCCCCGCTCGAGGTCCGCGAGCGGCTGGCCTTCGATCCTCGCTCGCTGGGCGAGGCGCTGGGTGATCTGATCCGGAGGCCCGGCATCGCCGAGGGGTTGATCCTCTCCACTTGCAATCGGGTCGAGGTGGCAGTAACTTCGCTGGACGGCGAGGACCCCCGCCCGGTCGTGGAGGAGTTCCTGGCGGCGCGCCGGGGCATGGAGGCTGCCTCGCTGGCGCCTTACCTTTACCACTTCGAAGGCGCGGAAGCCATCCGCCACCTGTTTCGTGTCGCCTCCAGCCTGGATTCCATGGTTGTGGGCGAACCGCAGATTCTCGGGCAACTCAAGGCGGCCTACGCCGCGGCCAAGGCCCACGGTGCCGTGGGGGGATGGTTGGAAGCCGTCCTCACTCGCGCCTTCAGCGTGGCCAAGCGCGTGCGCACCGAAACCGGCATCGGCGAAAACCCGGTCTCGATCAGCTCCACCGCCGTGGAGCTGGCCCGGGAGATCTTCGGCTCGCTCGCCGGCCGGCGCGTGATGGTGGTGGGCGCGGGCAAGATGGCCGAACTCGCCGTGCGCTGCCTCCGCTCGGCGGGCGTCAGCCAGATTTACGTGACCAATCGCACGCTGGAGCGGGCTCGCGCCATGGCCGAGGCCTTCGAGGGCACAGTGGTCCCGTACGACCGCTTCCTCGATACGCTGCCCGAGATGGACATCGTGCTCACCTCGAGCGCGGCTCCCTTCTACCTGCTACGCAAGGACCATTTGCGGCGCGTGCTCGAGGCGCGGAGGAACAAGCCCGTGTTCCTGATTGATATCGCCGTGCCGCGCAACGTGGATCCCGCGGTCAACGAACTCGAAAACGTCTTTCTTTACGACATTGACGACCTGCAGCGCGTGGCCGAAGCCAACCTGGGCGAGCGGCGCAAGCGTGCCGAGCTGGCCGAGCACATCGTGGGCGAGGAGGTCGAGCGCATGGTGGCGCGGCTGAGGGCGCGCGAGGTCACGCCCACCATCGTCGAATTGCAGGAACGCCTCGAACAGATGCGTCGGGCCGAGCTCGCCCGTTTCCGCGCCCGGCTCGGGCCGCTGTCGCCCGAGCAGCGCGACGCGGTGGAGGCGCTGACGCGCTCGCTGCTCGCCAAACTGGCCCACGGTGCGATCACTGAGCTGCGAAGGCAGGCGAGCCAGCCCGAAGGCTTCCAGGCCATCGAGATCATCCGGCGCACGTTCCGGCTGGAGGAATGAGCGAACTGGTGATCGGCACGCGCGGGTCCGCACTGGCGCTGGCGCAAGCCAGGCGGGTGCGCGAGCGGCTCGAAGCGCACGGCCACATCTGCCGCATCCAGGTGATCCGCACGGCGGGCGACCGGATGCCCGAGGCGCCCTTGCCCGAGATCGGCGGCAAGGGTCTGTTCACGCGCGAGCTCGAAGAGGCGCTGCTCGAGGGACGCATAGACCTCGCGGTCCACAGCCTGAAGGATCTCCCCGTTGCGCTGCCCGAGGGTCTCTGGCTTGCGGCCGTGCCCGAGCGCGAGGACCCGCGGGATGCGGTGGTCGGCCGGAAGCTCGCCGACCTGCCGCCGGGCGCGCGCGTGGGCACCAGCTCCGCGCGAAGGGCGGCCCAACTGAAGCTGCTGCGGCCGGACCTCGCCGTCGAGGCCGTGCGCGGTAACTTGGACACGCGCCTGCGCAAGCTCGACTCCGGCCGCTACGATGCGCTCATCCTGGCGGCCGCCGGGCTGCGCCGCCTGGGATGGGGGGACCGCGTGGCCGAATGCCTGCCACCCGAGCAGATGTGTCCCGCTCCCGGACAGGGCGCGCTCGCCGTCGAGACCCGGCGCCACGGTGCTGCGGCAGAGGCTTGCGCAGCGCTCGACGATCCGGCGGCGCGCGCCGCCGTCCATGCCGAACGTGGCCTGCTGCAAGTCCTGGGCGGGGGCTGCCAGATCCCGTTGGGCGCGTACGCCGAGGTATACGATGGCATCTTGCGCCTTCACGCCGTGGTGGGGGCGCCCGACGGCAGCCGGTGGGCGCGCACCACGGCCGAGGGCAATGCGGACCAGCCGGACGAGGTGGCCCGGCGGGCGGCGTCTCGCCTGCTCGAGGCCGGCGCGCGAGAGATTCTGGATTCCTTCTGCCGCTCATGACGCAAGCCGCAAGCAAGCCACTGGCGGGACGGCGTGTGGTCGTCACACGCCCTGCCCAGCAGGCCGATGCTCTCCTCCGGCGCTTGCGCGATCTGGGTGCCGAACCTGTCGAGCTGCCGGCCATCGAAGTCCGGCCGCCGGAAGACTGGATGGAGCTGGACGTGGCGATCGCCCGGCTGCACGAATACGACTGGATCCTCTTCACCAGCGCCAACGGGGTCCGCTTCTTCCTCGAAAGGCTGGATGCTTCGCCGCTGGATGCGCGCGCGATCCAAGCCAGGATTTGCGCCATCGGCCCCGCCACTCGCAAGGCCCTCGAAGAAGCTCATCTCAAGCCGGATCTCGTGCCTGCGGAGTACGTGGCCGAAAGCATCGTGTCCGCACTTTCGGTGGCCCGTCTGGAGGGTCGAAGGATCCTGCTTCCCCGGGCGGCGGGTGCGCGGGACTTCCTCCCAGAACAGCTCCGCCAGCGTGGCGCGCAGGTGGATGTGATCGAGGCTTACCGGACCGTCGCTCCTGCCGACCTGCCGGAGAAGGCGCGCCAGATTTTCGGAGGCCACTCTCGACCGCACTGGGTTACGTTCACCAGCAGTTCCACAGTGCGCAACCTCGTCGAGGCTGTCGGCGCGGATGCCTTGCGCGGCGTGCGCATCGCTTCCATAGGCCCCATCACCTCGGCGACCGTGCGCTCCTGCGGTCTGCAGGTCACTGCCGAAGCGCGCGTTTACACTTCGGAAGGGCTCGTCGAAGCCATCGTCGCGGCGGAAGAGGCCGGCGCTTGGAATCAGGCCGTCTCCCAACGGAACTCGACCGTGTGATCGAGCGGCGAGTAGCCTGTCAGGTATAGGCTGGGACCTTGCAATTTGGGCTCGGCGAGGCGCACTTGCGTATAGGCGTGCTCGCGGAGGCCCGGACCGATCGCCAAGGTGTCGGCGCCCACTCGGTAGCGGACTTCCCCCCCATGGAACAGCCATGCGTCGCTCACCCCCGGGGCTGCCTCCGCTCCTTCGAGTCTTCCGCCCGGCCGCAGGTTGATCTCGACAGCCACCGGCACCCTTTCGGTGCCCCTGACTTCGAGCCGCAGGCGAAAGCCGGAGGCCGTCTCGCTCACCGTCGCGCGCTGCGTGAGCGTGCAGACCTGGGTGCGGCGGCGCTGGGAGCGGCTGCTGGCCCAGTCCTCGGGGTCGATCCTGCGGGGTGGATCGAGGGGCTGCAGGTAGTCGCCCTCGAGCGTCTGCTCGAGCTGATAACTGCCGCCCCGCTTTTCGCCGCGCTGCGGTACGAACTGTCCCTTGCCGAAGAAAGCGCTCGCCATGCGGACCGCCTCGACCACCGCCGCGCCGCGGCGCATGTGCAGGAAGCGGCTCTGTCCGCGCAGGAAAATGGTCGCGCTCAACGCGCCGCGGCGGATGCGCGCGATGCCCAGCGCCGGGAAGAGCCTCTCGTAATCGGTGGGCAGGGGCGTCTGGGGAGGCAGCGGGCGCAGCAGTTCGGGAAATTCCATGATCGTGCTCAGATAGGCTTGCCGGGGGAAGTAGCGCCGGGCCAGGGCGGCAAAACGCCCATCGCCGTCGCGCAGGGCGAGGTACTGCAAGGCAAACCAGTAGGAGGCTGCGTCGCCACGCAGGTATTGATCCTGACGCCGCGAGATCTCCGTCACCACCTCTCCGTCGGGGTGCAGAAGGTACAGCAGGGAATTCAGGTTCTGCCGCACCGGTTCGAGCAGCTCGTCCCGGCCCAGCTTGGCGGCCATGATGATCAAGGCGCGGTTGGTCACGCTGTTGTAAATCAGCGTGCTCCGCTCGCTGTACTGGCCATCGGTGTCAATGTCAATGCCTTCGGCGAGCCACTGCTCGATGCGGCCGAGACAAGCGGGTTCGCGATAGAGCTCCCACAACTGCGCCAAGGCCGAACAAACCACCCAGCGGTGGTTGGGCGTGTGTACCCCGCCGCGGAGAAGCCCCTCCATTGCCCGGCGCAGGAAACGCTCGGGCAGCTTGGCGAGCTCGGCCTGTCCCGCCCGTCTCGCGAGCAGTGCGGCAGTGGCCACGTGGTTGACGCAGAAGGCGGTGTCGGGCGGCGAGTTGAAATTCGTGATGGGGAGATCCAGATTGCCCTCCGGGTTCTGGCTCCGTTCCAGAAAGCCCACCGCCAGCCGCATTCGCTCTACGAGCACGGCTTCGCGGTGGAACCGTGAGGCGGGGTGCAGATAGGCCGCCATGAACAGTTCCACGGCCCCAGCCGCCGGGCCCGGAAAACAAAGCTCGGTCGAATCGGCAAAGCTGCCGCGCCACGGACTGGTCGCATCCGCGACCTGCCTGCGGAGCAAATCTCGAACGGCGTAGTCGTGGCGAGCCGCGATCGCCCGCTCGAGTTCCCGGCCGGCGAGGTCGTCCTGTTGTCCTGCGGAAGCGACCGCTCCGGAAGTGGCTCCGGCCAGCAGCAGGTTCCGGCGAGTCCATGAGTGAGGCATAACTTGACGAGGGTACCGCAAGGAGGAGCAGGCGTACTGCCGGCCGGATACATTAAATGGATTTAATGAAAAAAGGGATGTACAGGTCCGGAAACTGCGCTATAATAAAGCCAAACCTGCTATCCAAATAGCATCCCCGGCGACGAGGCCCAGCTCGTCGCCAGCCCCTCTGAGTGAAGCCCCTAGGCCCAGCTAGGGGCTTCTCTGCTTTTGGCGCGGACGGTTCCGCCCCCGCGCTGGCCGCCGCCAGCCCTTCACCAAGCCAGCGCCCATGCGTCGCATCTGGGGTCGGTTCCGGCTTCGAGCACGCCGCGGGCCCAGTCAATGACGATGGCGGCGTTGGAGCCCAGAGTCCACGGTCCGGTGATCCGCACGCGGTGTCCTTTGGCCTCGAGTGCTTTGCGGATCTGCTCGGGGATGCGCTGCTCGAGGCCGAGGTCGCCCGGTACCATGCGATGGGGGAAGACCGACGACGGGAAGCCGCGCGTGGTCCAGCGTGCGGCCTCGATCGCCTGCTGAACGTTCATTCCGAACTCGACGATGTTGAGGAAGGTCTGCATCGTCCGCAGGCACTGGTCGTCGCCCCCGGGGCTGCCCATGGCCATGACTGGCCGTCCTCCGCGCTCGACCAAGGTGGACTGGAGCGTGCTACGGGGCCGCTTGCCGGGCTCCAGGGCATTGGCGTGGCCTTCGACGAGGGAGAAATAGTCCCCGCGGCAG
Organism: Bryobacteraceae bacterium; assembly: GCA_025062235.1. Lineage (GTDB taxonomy): Bacteria > Acidobacteriota > Terriglobia > Bryobacterales > Bryobacteraceae > DTHT01. Next base: position 8,633 of record JANXAE010000068.1, on the reverse strand, counting down.
TTGAAAGTGAACCCGAGATCCCCCATGACGAAGCCCGTTCCAAAGGCCGTGTGCAGGCTGGGGGTGAAGCTCACGACGTTGCGCTCGCGGTCCACGATCACCAGGTAGCTCGTATCGCCTTCCGGTTCGTCCGGACCGCCCGTCACATAATCGGCGGGACGCCGCAGCAGCTGCATTCCTGGAACGAAGCGCTCCGGCTCGCCCGGGCGGTAGTCGAGCGACGCCCGTGCCGGCTCGATCAGACGCCGCCGTTCGCGCGCGTATTCCTTGCTGAGAAGGCCCTCATAAGGGATCACGATGCGATCCTGATCCCCCAGATACTTGTCGCGGTCGGCCATGGCCAGCTTGATCGCCTCGGCCGAGATATGGATGTAGTCGGCCGAATTATGCCCCATGGCCTTGAGATCGTAACCTTCCAGGATGTTCAGCGCGAACAGTTCGGCCGGCCCTTGCGAAGCGGACGGGTTCTTGTAGACCTTGTAGCCGCGGTAATCAATGGAGACCGGCTCTTCGATCTTGGCCGAGTAGGAGGCGAAATCCTCGTAGCGGAACAGGCCGCCGTTCTGCTCGGAGAAGCGTGCCATTTCCTGCGCAATGTCGCCTTTGTAAAAGCGGTCTCTGGCGGCGCGCAGAGCGGCGGCGCGTCCCTGGCCGGAGGCCTGTTTCTCGGCCTCCACCAGCCTGCGCAGGGTGCGCGCCAGGTCGGGATTGCGGAAGATGTCGCCCGGCCGCCATTGGCGTCCGTGGGGGAAGTAGAGCTTTTCGCTCGTGGGAAACTTGCGCAGTTTCTTCGTATTGTTGATCGCGGTTGCCAGGCGGTTGCTGAGGGGGAAACCCTCATCGGCCAACTCGATGGCCGGAGCCAGCGTCTGGGCGAACGTCATCGTGCCCCATCGTTCGAGCAACAGGTACCACGCATCCACCACACCGGGGACGGTCCCCGCCAGCAAGCCCTCGTCCACCGGGAGCTTGCCTCCGTGGTTGGCGCGGTACCACTCGATGGTGGCCAGCCGGGGCGCGGTGCCTTCGGCATTGATCGAGTACGCACGGTTCTCGCGCGCCACCCAGACGAGGAGAACGGCGTCGCTTCCCAGCCCGTTGTTGGGCGCGTCCACCAGGTCGAGCACAGCCTGGCAGGCGACCGCCGCGTCGAAGGCGTTGCCGCCCGCGCGCAGGATTCGTTCGGCCACTTGCGTGGCTTCCGGCTTCATGGAAGCCACCGCGTACTGGCGCCCGCGGATCACCGGCCGCAGGGTGAGCTGCGCCCAGCCCGCGGCCGCAAGGACTGCTGTTAGGCTCATCATGGCGGCAAGGCACCGCATGTTTGCCACTCTATCGCACGGGGCAGCCGCAGCGGATCGCCCCCCGCCCGCCGTGGTCCGCGAGGCAGTTTTCTGGCCGCGCCACGGCGCAGCTTTACGCCGGGCCAGGCCCGATGGCTCCGGCTTTCACTGCGCGGTCGCACAGCCCTGCGGGCCTGGGAGCGCTCTCGAGATCCAGGCCGGCGTCAATGGCGCCGTTGCGATTGCAGTTGCTCCAGGCCGTCACGACGTAGCAGTCCTTAGGTACCTCTCGACAGGTTGGTGTCGCGGTAGGAGAGCGTAGTGGCGCCCACTCCCGCGCGGAATTGCAGCTTCCCTGCCTAAGCGTAGTAGATGCGATAGCCGCCCGCCGGAGCCGGGCTGGCAGTGGTCCAAGGAAGGTTAACCGTCCGCCGCTCACCGGTGGCCGACAGGTGCGCCGGAACCCCGGGAGCCGCGCAGGGCGAGGCAGGTGGTGTAACCCAGGTCGCCAAGGCCATCCCGTGAGGCTCTGCCATTCCAGTGTTCAGCCAAGTTTGCAGCAGCTTTTCGCCCCCGCGGCCAGGAACGGGTTCTGGCGCTTGTTGGCCAGATAAAGGAACTGCACGTACTCCCGGCTGGTCGGCCGCTAAAGGAGTCGGATTTCCGCATAGGTAGCGCCGGCCTGCGGCTGAAGGGTCACTTTGTCCCAGTGACGGCAGGTACCGTCGGCGTTGGCGTACAGCGCTGGCGGCACCGGCAGGGCGTTGCGCTTGCGCGCTTCTTCGTATCGCATCCCATAGGGCGGGATCCGCTCGTCGTGCGAGACGGAATTGTTCAAGGCGAAGTGGAAGGTGTTGACGTAGTGGGCACTGCCGGCGGCGAGTTGCCCTAGCGTGATGGTGACCTGACCCGTCAGGAGCGGTCGCACGCCAGTGGCATGTCAGCCGGGTAGCCGAGCGAGCGGAGTTGTTGGGCCCACTGCTTCGTCATGGCATAGTGAGCCTCGGAAATCCGCGTGTTCGGGTCATTCAGATTGACGATGCTCCTGACGCGGAGCGCCGATCCGGCGAGCGTGACGTCCAACAAGCCGTGGTTGCCATCTTCCCGCAGCAGGTCGCCTTTGCCGTCGTACCAACGGACATTGAGCCAGATGCGGCGGCCTTCCGGGTAACCGGTGATGAGCTTGTGTCCGTCAGGTTTACGATCCTGACCGTGTTCCCTTTGACGGTGAGCGAGGCGGCCCAATTCAGCTGCTGGCGGGCCTGGGCCTGCCGTGCGCGCAAGACCTCGATCTGAGTGGCGGTCAGGCGGCCTCCCAAGCGGAGCATCCCACGCGCGTTCCGCCAGAGGATGGCTTCGGGGGCCCAGTAATTGTCGCCAGTCATGTCATGCAAGGGCAAATCCGTCCGCAGCGGGGCGCCCGCTTTGTTGCATCCCTGACCCGTGAGGGCCCGAAGGTGACAGGTTTGACAGGCGAAGTACCGTGGCGATCCGTCTGCGTAGTTGCCGCGCGCCGCTTCGTAAGCCGCTTTGATCGCGCCTGCTCGTAAGTCCGGCGGCAAGCTGCCATATTGGCTCAACGGGACAGAACCCAAACTGCCGGATTTGAATTCGCTGAAGGTGCGCTCGACGATCCCGTAGATGTAGGGGCAGTTGTTGAAAGCGGCCTTGCCGGTGAGCGGCGAGCCCAGGCTGCCACCCGCCGCCACGGGATCCGCCGGCGGTTGTTTCCCGTGGTTGTGCGCCAAGTCGCCCACCGCGCGGTTCGAAACATCGTGGCATGAGCCGCAGAACTCGGGCGTGCGGTGGAAGCGGCTCGGCAGAGACTGGTGTCGAGCCGAGGCATCCAGGTAAGGCCCCAGCTTCTCGGTTCCCCCCCCACAGCGAAAGCATCCCACTGCCGCAGTATCCCGTGGGCGGCGTCTTGCGATCGTTCGCAATGAAGGGCGCCACCATGACTCCCCGATGCCCGGAATTGTCGGGATTGGTCATCTTGTGGCAGGTGTCGCACTCGACTCCGGCAGCGTCCCCGACAGCGAGCGCCGAGCCGTCGGTCGGCGTCGAGCGACCTCCGTACCAGCCCCCGTGCTGTGACAGCGGATGCAGAGATCGCCAGCACCATCGAAGTCCTGTTCCACGACAGCCAGCGTGGCCCAGAACAGCGGATCGCGGGAGGCGTTGGCCATCATACTGCCCCGCCAGTTGAACGCAGGCTCGACCGCGCTGTTGTAGCCTCCATGACAGTTGTCGCACTTGTCCGGAGTCTCGAGGTTGCGAACCTCGTTCGGCTGCGTGCCGGGTCGCTGGCTTTCGTTAGGAACCACGGTGGCCGCCAGCAGGACCGCCACCCCGAGCAAGCCCCATAGCCCGCATCGGCCGCGCCAAGTTGACATGGCAACCCCCTCTCGCCGGGGGGTGCGCCAACCTGAGACTGTTTCATCCGTCACGCTGCGGCTGAGTTTCCCGACCGGACTCGATCGGCCGCCGCGTACGAATTAGTCCCTCGATACCCAGTTGTCAAGCAAAAAGTCTCAAGATATCAGAGCAGATGATCTTATTTGCTCGCCTCCGTCTCCGCAACATTGGGAGAGTGCCGTGCTTCAACGCATGTTGGCCGGGAGCGTGCGATCGCAAGCGGCTCGGGCGCTGTTCATTGTCTGGTGACGCTCGGTTGAGTTCAGCGACTTCGCCGCGATCTCGCACGCGCGGCATGCGAGAGCTCGCCGAGGTGCATAGAGCGGCAGGTCGGATCCGAGATGGACCGCGCCGGGAGTTTGCGATGGGCAAGGATCGGCGACCAAACCGCGACGAGAGCTTTCCCAAGGCCAAGGCGTGACGCGATCGAGCGGGCGTTGGAAGGTTCCTACTCGCATGCCGGGGAGTTCGCAATGGGCCGTGGCCACCGGGGAGTTCGCAATGGGCCGTGGCCATGAGGTTGCCCGGGCTGTGTCATCCCCTCCGCGCAGCCGTGCGACGAACGATGGCGCCAGCGACGACTCAGGAATGGTTCTTGCACCCGGTCGCGCCGATGCGAGCGCCTCGTTACCGCACCCGGTGGCCGTAGCGGTTCGAACGGGCCAAGCGGTCGAAATGACTGTACAGGATACGGGTGACCGATTGAACGGGATCTTCCTGATCGCCGAGGAACGTCCCCATCACGCTGAGCGCGAACGGCCTGCCGGGAAGGAACACGATGCCCGTCTCGCAGCGCACTCCCGGGAGCGCGCCCGGCTTGGAGGCGACCGGCACCTGCCGCGGCACGGCCTTGCGCATGCCCGCCTCCACGGTCTTCATGATGGCCAGCATCTGGCGGCAGGCGTCCCCGTCCACCAGGCGTTCGCGGTAGAGCAACTCGGCCAGGCGCGCCATCTCGCGTGGAGTCGAAACATTTTCTTCGTCGCGTGTCGCGGCCGCGGAATCCATCATGCGCCGGCGCAGGCGGGTGGCGAAGAGTCCCAGGCTGTCGAGCGTGCGGTTGACTTCCTCCATGCCGACCAGTCCGATCAGCCGGTTCGTAGCCACGTTGTCGCTGTCGCGGATCATGAGCTCGGTCAACTCGCGCACCGTGAGCTCGACTGGGTTCCGCCGGAGCTTCTGCTGCAAGCTGCCGCTGCCGCCCACGATGTCCGCCGGCCCCAAGCGCACGCGTTCCTCCAGGCGGATCCGACCGGCGCGCGCCGCGCGGAAGACTTCGACCATGATGGGGATCTTGATCGCACTGGCCTGGGGGAAAACCGTGTCCAGGTTCCGGCCGAAGATCCAGCCGGTCTGTAGATCCACAGCCGCCACGCCCAGCACGCCCCCCAGCGACCGCTCCAGGCCGGCCAGCGCCTCCAGCGTCCGCGCCTCCAGCAAATCGGTCACCGTCGGCTGCGCCAGCAGCGCAGCCGGCACAAGCAGCCACGCAATGCTCCGCATACCGCTCAATTTATCCCGGATCCTGCGTTAGAATCCGGGTATGAAATTCGGCGTGCACTCGTTCCTCTGGAGCGCCGGCTTCGGGGAGTCCGACGTGGGCTTGTTCGCCCTGGCGAAGCAGTACGGCTTCGATGGGCTGGAGATCCCGCTGTTTGAGCCGCGCTCCTTCCCGGCCGCAGCCGTCCGGCGTGCTCTCGAGGCGAACCGGATGGAGTGCACGGTGAGCGCCGTGATGGTGGAGGGGCTCAGTCTGATCAGCGAGGACGCGGGCGTGCGGCGCCGGGCGCGTGCGCACCTGGCCGACGCGATCCGCGCCGTCGCCGATGCGGGCGCGAACCTTCTGGTCGGGCCGCTGTACTCGCCCGTGGGCTACTTGCCGGGAAGGCGCCGCACCCGGGACGAATGGCGATGGGCGGTGGAAGCCTACAGGGAGCTCACCACGGTGCTCGATCCGAACGGCGTCACTCTGGCCATCGAGCCGTTGAATCGCTTCGAGACCTACTTCCTGAACACCGCTGCCGATGCCGTGGCCCTGGCCATCGAGGTGGATCACCCGCGGGTAGGCGTATTGCTCGATACCTTCCACATGAACATCGAGGAGAAAAACCTCGGCGCGGCATATCGCCTGGCCGGACGTCATCTCAAGCACGTGCACGCCTGCGAGAATGACCGCGGCACGCCGGGAACCGGCCACATCGAGTGGAACGCCGTTTTCGCAGCGCTGCGCGAGATCGGCTACGATGGCTGGCTGACCATCGAAAGCTTTGGCTTCGCTCTGGGCGGGATTTCGGCGGCAGCCTCCATCTGGCGCGATCTGGAATCCAGCCCCGACCTCATCGCCATCGAGGGCATCAAGTTTCTCAAGCGTATGGCCGCGCGAGCCTGAAGCCTGTCGGGTGGTCCCCCAAAACTGGTCGCCCACGCCGGCGGTGTCCGACGGGCTCCGGGAGCTCACGAGGTGCGGCCGGCGCCGAGCCATCCGGTAAGGAAAGCCAGATCCCATCCGTGGTGGCGGGTGGCTTTCGTGGTTCCGCTGCGCCCATCCCGAGAGGCTGCCGGAAAACCGGCAGGGGATTCCGCCGAAGGCCACGCCTTTCCCGTGCGGCGCCTGCGCCCCCTCGACGGACGGCGCGCGCGAGGCTCGCAGCGCCGATCCGGGTGCGGACTGGTGAGTGCCTCCGGCGAGCGCGGCCTCAGTCGCGAATCCGCCCCGCCATGCGGTACAACCAGACGAGCGCGGCATCCATCAGCCGCTCTCCGGCGCCGATTTCGACCGGAGATACCGCAGCGTCCGCGCCGTAGCCCCCTTCCGCTACGGCCTCGATGGTGGGAAAGTACTGGTGGTAGCCGTTGGCGCAGCCTGCGAACAGCAGCGCCTTCAGCCGCGCCCGTTGCTTCAGCCTGATGGCGTGCGCGCAGAAAACTTCTCCCGATATCCCTACCAGGCCGACCTCTCCGTTCAACAGTACCACCGTCAATCGCGGCTCGATCCCTTCGAGGTACTCGTCCGCATAGTTGGCCACAAGTTCAGGAAAGAAAGCCTTCGAGTAAAGTGCACGGACCAGGGGATTGCTGAAGTCGGTCCGCGAGCGGAAACGGAAGCGTTCCTCGTGCACCTGGATCGAAGGTGCAGCCGGGGTTTCCGGCGTCAGCTTTTTCACCAGGGCCAGCGCCTGCCGTGCCAGCGCCTCGCCGAATCCCCTGTAATCCTGGCCGGGGGCGGGGGCTGCGGAAAGATCGCCGGATGCGCCTTGCAGGAACACGACGTGCGCGCCGGTGGCGGCGCCGAGCGCACGCTTCATCGCTCCGACCCAGTCGCCGGAAAACTCGAGCCGCGACGCGGGCACCAAGGTGGGGTGGGCGGCGAAGTTGACGAGCAAGGCGATGGTCTTGCCGTCGGACGCCGCCAGGCGCAGCACGCCCAGGTCGCGATCCACCGGTTTGGGCTCCAATTTGGTGTGCCGGTTGCGGTTGAATCCTTCGACGGGAGCTGTCGCGGCCGCCAACCCGGCCGGCTCGAGGCGCGCATTGGCTTCGAGCACCGCCTGCACGATGCTTTCTTCGAGCTGTCGGTAGTAGCGAAGGGCCGCATCGAAGCGGCCCTGACCTTTGCCGGGCTCCTCGCTGAGCTCCAGCACGGGACCGTGATGGGTGTGGGAGGCAGCGATCAGACACCATTCGATGCCGGCTGTCCGCAAGCGCGCGCGTATGCGTTCCATGGAGCGCTCCGAAGGACTGCGTCCCGCGTCGATCCCCACGATCGCCAGCTTGCGCCCCCCGGCCTGAAGCACCACAGCGTCCGCGAACAGGGGATCGAGGACGCCTTGCGATAGAGCATCGCGGCGAGCGCCGTAGCCCCACATGGGCACGGGCTCGTGGGGCGTGATTTCACGGCTCGCGGCGCCCGCCAGCAATCCCGGCGAATCAGCCGCGCAACCGCCTGCAACCCATGCCGCCAGCAGCAGGATTCGCCATGCCTTCATGAGCATCGGCCAGCAGATTAGCGCAGATCGGCCGCCTTCGAAGGAAACATTTCATGCCGGAAATGAATCGGCCTGGGCGGCGCCGGCGGGGGCCCGGCTCCGCCTTCTCGCTCATCGGGACATGGCGGCGCTGCCTCTCCGGGAGGCGAGCGCGCGCCGGGGAGAACGCATCAGAACTCGGCGGCGATTTCCAGCCAGGGCGTCAGCGGCTGGCCCTCGGCCTGCACGTGGATGCGGAAGCCCTCCTCGTCACGCCGGACCCATTCCTCCGAGAGCGGCTCCATGCGGCGGCCTGCTCCGTCGAGAGGATAAACCGTGATGCGTCTGGCACGGCAGCGGATCCAGAGGAACCCTTCGACGCGCTCCATCCAGACCGGCCCCGTGCCGGCGTTCAAGTTGCCCGATGGTTTGCCCGGCGTATCCGGCTCCAGGGTGAACCAGTCCTTGGTTCCGGGATAGTTGACCAGCTGCTGGGGCCGGGGCGGATCCGTGCCCGGTTGCGTGCGGAACGTGGCTCCAGCCAGGGAAACCAACATCCGGGTGGACTGTTCCAGGGGTTGTCCGTCCAGCGCGGTGACGACCAGGGTGAGGAAATCGCGGGTTTCGGGAGCTGGCTGGAACGCGATCGCACCAGCCCTCACGGTCGCTTCCACGTAGCCCATCACGGCAGCAGCCTGGCCCGCCTCGAGCAGCAGGCGTCGGGCGTCGGGGTCGTAGACGATCTGCCCGGTGTCGCTCCTGTACGGTGGCTGACCAGCGCTCCGGGCATCTTCGGGCCACCGGGCGTTCTCCTCCGGCTGCAAGCCGCAGGCGTGCAGGAAGCACACGGCGGGGTCGAAGCCGGCGAGGCTCATGAAAAAGGCGGCGATGGCCGAGTTGCGTTTTTCCCGCCCGGCGCGCAGGCGGTCCTCGCGGCTTGCGGGCAGCGGGATGCGCCGGCGCGCGGGCT
>JANXAE010000067.1 GCA_025062235.1 Bryobacteraceae bacterium | reverse complement strand
CCAGAGGGTTTCCGCCGCATCGAGGTAAAAGGCCAGTTGCGAGAGCAGCGGCACAGGAGGTGGCGGCGGCACCGCAGGGGTGGGATCAAAGGCCGTCCAACCGGTCGCCGGCAGATAGGCTTCCACCCACGCGTGAGCGTCCGAGGCACGCAACACGTGCCAGCCGCTTACCGGGTTGTAGACGCCGCCGGCGAAGCCGGTCACCACCCGCGAAGGGATGCCCACGGCGCGCAAGAGCACCGCCATGGACGAGGCGAAATACTCGCAATGGCCCTCGCGCCCCTCGAACAGGAACCAAGCGATGGGATCGCGAGCGGGCCGCGTCGGAGGCTTGCGGCTGTAACGGTAGTTCGCGCGTAGGTATCGTTCGATGGCCAGCGTGCAGGCGTGCGCGGAGGTGAAGCCTTGCGCCAGGCTCCAGGCCAGTTCGCGCACGCGCGGGTCGAGCTCGGGCAGCTCGAGGCAGCACTCCAACACCTCGCCCGGCACCGGACGGGGAGGCAGCACGCCAGGCTTGACCTCCTCTGGCAGGAATCCGTGAACGCCGTAACGCAAGATGCCCTCGACGGCTCCTGCCAGCCGGTAGCTGTCGTTCGGACCGCGGATCACGGCGGGCAGGTTGATCCACAGCAGTTCGGGCACCCCCGCGAAAAACAGCGTGTCCGCCGCCGAGCTATCCAGCATCACCTCGTAGCTCATCCGCCTGCCGCCCTGCCAGGGCGCCGACGTGGCGAGCGTGAGGAGCCGGTCGCGAACGGCCAGCGTAGTGGTTGGGCCCGAGGCGTTGTACCACCGGGTTCCGTCGAATCGGCTCAGGGCTGCGCCCCGCCACTTCAGCGTTCGCGCCGGATCCTCCCCGAGAATGCGGACGCGCAACACGGGCCGGTGATCCTCCACCACCTCCCCGAGCTCGCCGAGCCGCACCTGGTCCGCGAAACCGGGAAGCTGGAAGCGGCCGGGCGCAAGGCGCCGGAACGCCGCCTGCGCGGTCCGGGGGAGCACGAAGAACAACGCCGCGGTCAGCAACAGGATGGCGGCGGTCAACCACGCCGAGAACACGAACAGCTTCCACTCGAAACGGGCCGGGCGGTTCACCGGCGCCGGAGCAGCTTTGAGCGAGCGTCGGATCTCGGCGCTCGTGAGGGCCAGCACGCCAGAGAGCAAGAACAGGATGAGAAACAGGAAGAAATTCGCCTGGACGGAGACGGCCGCAGCCACCAGCAGCTCGAGGAACGCCAGCGTCACGAGGAAAGCGTGATCGCGCCCGGTGCGTGCGGCCAAGGTCTGGATGGCGGCCAGCAGCACGAGGAAGTGGATCGTAGCCGTGAGGAAGTCACGCGAGAGGAAAAACCAGTCGAGCGGATACAACAGCGCGCAACAGGCTGCGAGGATCCCCGCCCAGAGCCGGTCCAGCCGCTTGCGCAGGAGTCCGGCGCTCTCCAGCCCGGCGGCAAGCAGCGCCAGGCCGGCGAGGGCGGCCACGGGCAGCTCGAGTCGGCCCGATCCGGCCACCGCGAGGTAACCGCTCGCGGAAAGTCCGAGCACAGCGAACCGGAAGAGCCGATCCGCCGCCTCCGCCGCGCGGCCTGTGCGCGCCCTCACCGAAACGCCGCCCAGCGCCTGCACAATTCCATTGTAGGAAGGGGCCCGCCCGGCGCTGGCGCCTGTGCTAAAACGAGTAAGTGCGACTCTCGCTCGCCAATGACCTTCCCGAGACGCTCTCCCTACGCCACTTCGAACGTTTCCAGCGCGAGCGGGTGCTCGAGCGCCTGCGCAGTCTGGACGAAAGGGTGAGACGGCAGGGATTGCAGAGTCTCCACGCCGACGATGACCTGCTGATCCGCATCGGCATGGAGACCGACAGCCAGGGGCGCGTCACCAAGAACGGATACGGGGTCTTCAGCCTGAGCTGGCAAGTGCCCGAGCATCCCGAATGGCCGGAGATGATCGCGCGCGAGGCGGCGGAACTGCGCGCCCGCGTCAGGCAGGCACACCGGGTGAATTTGCGATACCTGTTCTGGTGCGGCATGGGAGGTTCGGCGGAAGACAAGACGATGTACCAGTCCGTCGGCCTGCTGCGCCGCGGCATCCGCTGTTACGTGGTGGATTCCACGGACCCGGCCAAGTTGAAGTGGATCCTGGAAGACATCCGCCGGCGCGACGGGCGAACCCTGCCGGAGATCCTGCGCCGCGCACTGGTGGTCGGCATGGCGATGGGGATGACTTCGTACGAGCCCGTCGTCAACCTCGAAAAGCTGGCTACGCTTTACGACCGCCACCGACTCTCCAGTGAAGCCAACTTCCTCTACATGACCCTGCCCGGCTCGCTGCTTGACCAGTTCGCGGCGAAGCGCGGCTATCGCCGCATCGAATTGCAGCCGGACGGCGCCAATACCACCGCAGGCCGCCACAGCGGGCCCCTGACGCGCGGCAGCCTGTACCCGCTGGCTCTGGCTGGCGTAGATCTGCGGGCCTGGATGAACGGAGCCGTGCTCGGTGACTCGCAGATCTCGACCGCCTGGCGGCTGGCCGCCTTCCTTCAGGCGCAGAGCGAGGCCGGACGGGACAAGGTGACCCTGCTTCTGCCCCGCCGCTGGAAAGGCGCCGGCATCTGGACCAAGCAGGACTTCGAAGAGAGCCTGGGCAAGAGCGAGCGGTTCGGAATCAAGATCGTGGTCGGCGAGCGGCCCAAGCTCGCCAACTACCGCTCGCCCCGGGATCCGCGCCAGGATCGCGTTTTCCTAGCCGTGCAAGCAAGCGGCGAACCGCACCCGGACGCAGCCAAGATCACGCGGCTGCGTCTGGCCGGCTATCCACTGGCGGTGCTGACGGTTCCCGCCAATTGCCTGCTGTCCACTTACATGCAATTCATTCACTACACCGTGTTCGGTCTGGCTTATCTGCGCGAGATGAACTTCGTCACGCAGCCCGGCGTGGAGCTGTACAAGTCCGTGGCCGCCGAGATCCATGCGGAGGCGCGGCAGGCAGGCGGCATTCGCCAGACGCAAGCGTGGCGGCAGATGATGGAAACGACGCAGCGCGCGCGATTCGGACGGGTCACCCTGTACTACCACCTGTTGCCCCAGGTCAATGAAGCCCGCTCGCTGCCGGCGCCGGAGCGGTATGCACGCCTGCTCGAACAGGAAATCGCCGCCGGGCGCGTGCGTTATGGCGAACTGACCTTTTTCGGCGACACGCGCTACTGGCCACGCGGGGTCGAGGCCTTGCGCGTCCTGAACAAGGGGGGCGAGCAACTGTTCCGCGTCCGTCTGAGGATGCCAGTGGACGTCTACGAGGGCCCGGCGATGAATCACTCCTATCACGAGATGATCATCGGACACGGCGGCTGCTTTTCCACGATCGTGGCCTCGCTGAAGCAGGAGGAGCTGCCGGCAGCCGGCTACACGGCCGATTACCATCTAGCCCAGTTCCTCGCTACGCAAATCGCGCTCGCCCGGCGGGGGCGACCGGTGGTGGCGCTTCTTCTGGATGATCTCGAGGAAGAAAGCCTGGCCAGCCTGGCCGAGTTCTTCCATCGCGCGGCGGCGTGGTGGAGGGAGCCGGCGCGGCGCACCGTGGTGGCTGGCGCGTTTTGACACTGCGGGAGAGATCGCCATGGTCAGGTACAAGCCGGCACGAGCCGATCGCAAGAAGAAAGCGCCCAGCGGGCTGCGCGGCGCCATCCCTTGCATCGTGATGCTGGTCAGCGGCATGGCCCTGTTCTTCCTCCTGCTCTACGCCATCCTGCGGGGGGCCTGAATGCTCAGAGCCGATCAACGCGGTTTCGATCAATTGCGTCCCGTGCGCCTGACGCCGGGGTACTTGCTCACGGCCGAGGGCTCCGTCCTCATCGAAATGGGCAACACGCGCGTTCTCTGCGCGGCCTCGGTGGACGAAACCGTGCCCCAGTTCCTCCGCGGGACGGGCAGGGGCTGGGTTACTGCCGAGTATTCCCTGCTTCCCCGCGCCACGGTCACACGCACGCCACGCGAGATCGCGCGCGGCCGGCCCTCGGGTCGCACCCAGGAGATTCAACGGCTCATCGGACGATCTCTGCGCGCCGTGACCGATCTGGAAGCTCTGGGCGAGCGCACCATCATCCTGGATTGCGACGTGATCCAGGCCGACGGCGGCACGCGCGCCGCCGCCATCACCGGCGCCTTCGTGGCTCTCGCCCTGGCCGTCAACCAGCTGGCGAGCTTCGGCGTGATCAAGACCTGGCCCATCCGCGACTACGTGGCCGCAGTCAGCGTCGGCTTGATCGAGGGACAACCCCTCCTGGACCTCACCTACGAGGAGGATTCGCGCGCTCAGGTGGACATGAACGTGGTGATGACCGGCTCGGGCCAGTTCGTCGAAATCCAGGCCACTGCCGAGCAGGCGCCCTTCGGCGACGACCAATTCCACGCCCTACTCGAGCTCGCGCGCCGCGGCCTATGCGAGCTGCTCGAGATCCAACGCGGACAGGTCAAGCTGCCGTGATCCTTTACTGCGCCACGACGAACGCCGGAAAGCTGCGCGAGTTCCGCCTGGCGGCGCAAAGCTTCGCGGGCGGCCGCATCCGGGTCGAGCAGCTCCCCGATCTGGGCAGGATCCCACCCTGCGAAGAGACGGGCAGCACCTTCGAGGAAAACGCCATCCAGAAGGCGCTTTACTACAGCCGCTTGGCTCCCGGGCTGCTCTTCGCAGAGGATTCCGGCCTCGAAGTGAATGCGCTGGGCGGGGCGCCCGGCGTGTTTTCAGCGCGGTTCGCCGGGCCCGCGGCAACCGACGAAGCCAACAACCGCCTGCTGCTCGAAAAGCTGCGAGGGATCGAAGACCGCAGCGCCCGCTACGTCTGCGTGGCCGCCCTCGCCGAAGGGGGACGTCTGATCCGCACCTTCTCGGGTGCCGTCGCGGGCCGCATCCTCGAGTCTCCCCGGGGCAGCGGGGGCTTCGGCTACGACCCCCTTTTCTATTACGAGCCCTTCGGCGCCACCTTCGCCGAGGTCAGTGCGGAACGGAAGATGGCCGTCAGCCACCGCGGGCAGGCGCTGCGGCAGATGTTCGAGTGGCTCGCCGCCGGCGCACAGGAAGGCTGAAGGGCCTTCCTCAGAAACCCTCGGGCCGGATCCAGAAACTCTCTTGCCATTGCCCTCCGGGCGGCACGATCTGCAATTCCGGGTACAGGCCGGCGTGCGCCAGGTTGAAAGCGTTGGTGACGCCGGTCATGGGCTCGAAGCAGATGAAGTCGCGACCCTTGGGGGCGAAGACCACACCCACATGGAATTTCGGGCCAAACAAAACACTGATCCGCTGCTTCCGTCCGCGGACCCAGAAATGCGCTTTCCCCGTCGGATCGCGCACCAAGCCTGTGAAGACGTCGTCCAGGTGCAGACCAGCCAGCGCCAGCGCCCCAGGAAGCTCCGCGGCCTGGCGCTCGCCCGTAGGCAGCAGTTGCGGGGACAGCACCACGCGCTCGCGGGCTGGCACATGCACCGTCCATTCGTCGCGCGGCGCGTCCGGCACGCGGTAGTACGTGTGGAAGCCGATCGCCAGCGGCATCGGCTCGCGCGCCAGGTTCTCGATGCGCGTCTCGATTTCCAGCTCGCCGTTGCGCAGCCGGTGGGTCATCCAAATGACATGCGCGAAGGGGAACTGCGCCATCAGATCGGGGTAGCGATAGAACTCCAGCCGGCTGGCGGTTTCCGCTACCTGCTCGTTGGCCTCCACTCCGACGAGCTCCCATGCGGAAGAAAATACGAGCAGCCCGTGGATGGGACGCCCGTTCTGGTCGCGCCGCAAATTGCCCAGTTCCGGATTGAGCAGGTACTTCTTGCCGTTGGCGAAGAAGGCGTCCTGGTCGAGCCGGTTCGCCCAGGGCGCCAGGAACGGATTGCCGCCCAGCGCGGGTCGCGCCTTCAGGCTCCCGGGACCGGAAAAGGGCGCCCACAAAATATCCTGGCCTTTCACCGTCATTCGCCAGGCGTTGTTGCCGAGGGAAGGGGCGATGAGAACCTCGATGCCGCGCGAGACGTCCGCCAGGCGCACGAGCTGGACGCCCTCGATCTCGACCCGTTCGGCGGTGTACGTCGCCGCAGCGGCGAACCCGGCTGCCACAACGATCAGGAACATTCTCATGGCGGGCTGTCCAGAGGGCGCAGATCGAGCTGGGTTTCCTGATAGCAACACACGCACAGGCCGGGGGTGTAACTGCGGATGGAGCATACGTCGCACCAATAAGTGACGAGATACCCTTTCCCCGCCTCGATCACCAGCACGTTTTCCTCGTAAAAAGGTCCTGCCCGGAAGCGGCCGCGCCCGGAGCCCGCCCCGCGGACCTCCAGCTCGCGAGCGGCAAGGCGCTTGTCGCGCAGCACCTTCATGGTGTCGTCGTCGCCCTCGAGGCGGATGCGTTCGCCCTGGCGGGTGCGCAGCACAGGCTCGCCCTCGGCGTCATGCTCCAGGATACCCCGCACTCGCTCGACGCCAACGGCGAAGAGGCCGGCAGGCAGCGCCCAGACTGCCTGGAACCACCGACGACGGTTCATGATCCCATTCTAGCCGCGGTCCGCGGTCCTGCCCGTCCGGAGGGCTACAATGGGAACGCGAATGTGGCGGGGAAAGCTGCGCGGAGCTCTGGTCGGTTGCGGCTTCTTCGGGCGCATCCAGCACGAGGCATGGGGGCGCATACCGGAGGTCGAGATCGTGGCCGCCTGTGACCGCCAGCTCGACCGGGCTCGCGCGCTCGCGCCCCGCGCCTACTGTTCCGCCGCGGAGATGCTCGACCGCGAAGAGTTGGACTTCCTCGACGTCGCCACCGGGCCGGAGACGCATCTCGAGCTGGTACGGATGGCGGCGCAACGCGGACTGCCCGTGATCTGCCAGAAGCCGATGGCGCGCGACTGGCGCGAGGCCGTCGCCCTGGTGGAGACCGCGGAAGCCGCCGGGGTGCGCCTCATCGTACACGAGAACTGGCGCTGGCAGCCGTGGTATCGCGAAGCGGCCGCGCGGATCCGCGAGGGCGCAATCGGCCAGCCGGTGACTTACCTTTTCCGTACGCGGCGCAACGACGGCGGCGGCGCCGCACCCTACCCCGCTCAGCCCTACTTCCGGAACATGCCGCGCCTGCTGGTCTTCGAAACCCTCGTACACCTGCTCGACACCGCGCGCATGCTCTTCGGCGAGATCGAAGCTGTCTTCGCCCTCCTGCGCCGGCTGAACCCGGCCATCGCGGGCGAGGACCATGCCGCGTTGCTGATCCGGCACGTGAGCGGGATCTTCGGCGTCGTGGACGGCCATCGTTTCCTCGACCTGAGCGAAGATTCGCCTCCCATGGGCGACGCATTCTTCGAAGGCGACCGTGGCATGCTCCACGTCTCGGCGGAAGGCCACCTTCTGCGCGACGGTCGTTTGCTCTGGGAGAATCGCATCCGCGAGGGATACCGCGGCGATAGCGTTCGCGCCGCGCAGCAGCATTTCCTCCGTTGCCTGCTGGACGGCGTGCCCGCCGAAAGCGAGGGCAGGGAGTATTTGAAGACGTTCGCCGCGGTGGAGGCGGCATACAGGAGCGCAGCCGAGGGTCGGCTGGTCAAGCTCGAGGAGGTTCGTGCATGCTGAAGCCCAGCTTGCTCGGTTTCCTGCTCGCCGCCATGGCCGGACAGCAGTTCGAGAACCTGCGCATCGAGCGGATCGCCGCAGGCTTCCGCTTCACCGAGGGGCCCGTCTGGGCCCGCGACGGTTTCCTGTTGTTCAGCGACGTGCCGCAGGATCTGATCCTGCGCTGGACGCCAGGCAAGGGAGTCACGCGCTATCGCGAATCCTCGAACGGCGCCAACGGCAACGCCTTCGACATTCAGGGCCGCCTGTACACCTGCGAAAGCCGCACGCGGCGCGTCGTCCGCACCGACCGCAAGGGCGGGGTCGAGGTGCTCGCCGAGCGATTCGAAGGCAAACGCCTCAACGCGCCCAACGACATCGTCGTGCGCCGCGATGGCCACGTCTATTTCACCGATCCGGCCTTCGGCGCCCAACAGGACGGCCGCGAGCTCGATTTCTACGGCGTCTTTCACATCACGCCCAAGGGCGAGCTGGAGGCCATCGCCCGGTGGCCGACGCGGCCCAACGGTATCGCGCTCTCGCCCGACGGCAAGCTCCTTTACGTCGCCAATTCCGACGAGCGCCAGGTGCGCGTCTTCGACTTGGATCGCCAGGGCCGGGCATCGGGTGAGCGCGTGCTGATCTCGGACATCGAGGGTGCGCCGGACGGCCTCGCGGTGGACGAAAAAGGGAACCTCTACGTGGCCGCGCGCACGATCGCCGTCTACGCGCCCGAGGGCAGGCTGCTGGCCGCGATCGAGATGCCCGAGACGCCCTCGAACTGCGCTTTCGGGGATCCCGATTTCGGCGCTCTCTATGTGACCGCGCGCACGTCGGTCTACCGCATCCGCTTGGACGTCAGGGGCGCGGTGCCATACTGAAGTCAGGATGGAACGCCGTTATCCGGAGCGCCCATTGCTGGGCGTCGGTGCCATCATCGTCGAGGACGGCCGCCTGCTGTTGATCCGACGCGGCAGCCCGCCCCAGCAAGGGCAGTGGTCGCTGCCGGGCGGCCTGGTGGAGGCGGGCGAACGGCTGGAAGACGCCGTGCGGCGCGAGGCCCGCGAGGAGACCGGCCTGGAAGTCGAGGTGCTCAAACTGGCAGGCGTCTTCGAGCGGATCGTTCGGGACGAGCACGGCCGGCCGGAGTATCACTACGTCCTGCTCGATTACCTCTGCCGCGTGCGGGGCGGTTCCCTCAGACACGGCTCGGACGCCGTGGCGGCTGCCTGGATCGGTCTCGGGGAACTGGATCGGTATCCACTGACGCCGGGAACCCAGGAGTTTCTCGAGCAGGTCCTGCGGGGCGGGCTCTGATGCGCACGACGAGCGCGAGCTTGCTGGAATTCGAGGCGCTGCGCGAATTGTTGGGCCGTTACGTGGCCAGCCCCCTGGGCCGTGCGGAACTCGACCGTGCTGCGCCGCGCGGGGACCGGGTCTCGGTGGAGAACGAGCTTGCCGAGGTCGCCGAGGCCGTCGCCTACCTTGAAATTGCGTCGCGTCCGCAGCCGGCCGCGCGCGGGGCGGCGGTGCGGTTCCGCTTCGACGGCCTGCCTGACCCTGCCGAGGCGCTCGGCCGACTGCGCATCGAAGGCGCCGCCTTGGAGCCCAAACAGATCCAAGGCCTTGCGGAATTGCTCGACCGCGCCTCGGATATCCGCGGGATTCTGCTAGCCGCTGCACCCCGTTTTCCCAAGCTCGCCGCACGCGCGGCGGCCATGGTGGACTTCCGCGGGCTGCTCAAGGAACTGGCCGGCAAGATCCTGCCGGACGGAACCGTGGCGGACGACGCCAGCCCCGAGCTGGCCCGCTTGCGCCGCGAGATCGAGCGCCAGCGGCGCCTCATCGAGCAGTCGCTCGAACGCTTCCTCCGGGCCCACCGGGAAGACGGCCTGCTGCAAGAGGAGTTCATCACCATCCGCAACGAGCGCTTCGTGGTGCCCGTCGTGGCCGGGCAGAGGTGGCGGATCGAGGGAGTGGTGCACGGCGCCAGCGGCAGCGGCCACACGCTGTTCATCGAGCCTCTGGAGACCATCGAACTCAACAACGAGCTGGTGCGGCTGGTCGAGGAAGAGGCGCGCGAGGTCCACCGCATCCTGCTCGAACTCTCCGCGCGCCTGCGCGAACGCCTGGAAGCGATCGCCCGCACGGCTCAGATTCTCGGGGAGCTCGAGTGGCTGTTCGCCCGCGCGGCCTTCGCCCGGGATTTCGGCGCAGTGACGCCCCGCTTCAGCCCCGCCGGCGCGCGCCGTCTCTACCTGCGCGACGCCCGACATCCTCTGCTCGAGGACGTGCTGCGTCGGCAGCGGCGCAGCGTCGTTCCCTTCACGCTCGAGCTGGACGGTGGCACCCGCGTATTGCTCATCAGTGGCCCGAACAGCGGCGGCAAGACGGTCACGCTCAAGACGGTCGGCCTGCTGGCCTTGATGGCGCAGGCCGCCATTCCCGTCACCTGCGCAGAGGCCGAGCTTCCTTTCTTCGATCAGGTCCTGGCCGATTTCGGCGACGCGCAATCCATCCAAGAGTCGCTCTCGACGTTCACCGCGCACATGGCGCGCATCCGCTCGGTCGTCGAGGAAGCCACCGCCGACTCGCTGGTGCTTCTGGACGAGCTGGGCCGCGCAACGGATCCCGACGAGGGCGGAGCCCTCGGCATCGCCATTTTGGAACACCTGCGGCGGGCCGGGGCGTTCACCCTGGCCTCGACCCACCTTGCCGCGCTCAAGGTATACGGCGCGACCACGCCAGGGGTCATCAACGCCTCCATGGGCTTCGACGAAGCCACGCTGGCGCCGAACTTCCAGTTGCGGATCGGCGCGCCGGGCAAGTCCGCTGGCCTGGATATCGCCGCGCGGCTGGGATTGCCGTCCTCGCTGCTCGAACGCGCTCGCACAGCCCTGGGGGCTCGCGAGCAGGACGTCGCGCGCTTCATCCGCGAGCTGCACGAGAAGCTGGAGCGACTCGAGCGGCAGGAGCGGGAACTGCGCGAGGAGCGTGAACGGTTGGAGACGCGCGAGCGGTCGCTGGCCGCGGAGTGGCAGCGGCGCGAGTCGGCCAAGCTGGCCGAGCTCGAGCGCCGCTTCCAGGAGACGCTCGAGAAATTTGAGCAGCGGGCGGCGGAATTGTTCGAGCAACTGCGTCAGTCCGGCGTCTCGGAGAAAAGGGCGCGGCAGCGCGTGGCGCGGCTCGAGGGCGAGCTGCGCGAGCAGATCCGCGGGATCCCCGGGATGGCCCCCGAAGGCGCTCCCGGCGCCGGGCCGCACCCGCTGAGGGAAGGCGTGCGCGTGCGCTTGCGGGACGTGCGGGAACCTGCGCGCGTGCGAAGGCTGATCGGCGACGATCGCCTGGAGGTCGAAGCCGGCTTGTTGCGTATGCAGGTCTCGCGCGACGAGGTGCTGGAGGTTTTGCCGGAAACGGCCTTAGGGGCGCGGCGTTCCGCAGCATACCGGCTGGAGGCGCCTGTGCGGAGCGTCGAGGTTCTGCGCGAGATCAACGTCATCGGCCAGCACGCCGAGGAGGCGGTGGCAGCGGTGGACAAGTTCCTCGACAGCGCCGCGCTGGCTTCCATCGAAAGGGTCCGCATCGTCCACGGCCACGGCATGGGCGTCCTCAAGCGAGCCATCGCGGATCTGCTTTCCGGCCATCCCCACGTGGCACGGTTCTATCCGGCTCCGCCGCACGAGGGCGGCGCCGGGGCCACGATCGTCGAACTGAAGGAATAAGTCGCGCGGCGGCCGACGCTCGGCGAGAGGAGAACCCGGTGGAGGCAAACCAGCGCTTCCGGCCCCCCGGCTCGAAGGCTTGGCTTGTGGCCTTGTCCCCTTCGCACGCCAGCCTCGCGACCGCCCACGGCATGCTCGCCTCAAACACTCGTGTCCGGGGAACGCTGCCTGCCGCAGGGTTGCGTCCGGGTGCGCGGGCTTGTCGCCACGGCGACCCGGTTCCCGCGCCCTCAGCCTTCGAACGCGCCGGCGGGCAGTGTCGCAGACGCGAAACGACTGCACGGCGCCCCGGCAATACCCGACGGCCGGTTCGGTAGGGATGCGTTAACCTCTTAACGATGCGTCCGGTGCAGAAGTCCGGGCTGGTATCCTGCCTGCTCGCGCTCGGAACGCTTTTCTGCCGGGCTTCGCCGTTGGTGCAGGTCGAGGTGT
Source organism: Bryobacteraceae bacterium (assembly GCA_025062235.1). Lineage (GTDB taxonomy): Bacteria > Acidobacteriota > Terriglobia > Bryobacterales > Bryobacteraceae > DTHT01. The sequence goes on along the minus strand of JANXAE010000067.1, from coordinate 5,899 downwards.
ATGTGTCCGGCCGCGACGGCTACCACACCTATCGCATCCCTGCGATCGTTCGCACCAGGGCGGGCACCTTGCTCGCCTTCGCCGAAGGGCGCAAGCACAGCGTGCACGACTGGGGCGACATTGACGTGCTGGTCAAGCGCAGCACGGACGGCGGGCGGACGTGGTCGCCGCAAATCACTGTCGCCGACTTCGGCGAGGATACGGTGGGCAATCCTGCGCCCGTGCTCGACCGCCGTACCGGCACGGTCTGGCTGCTGCTGACGCGCAATCCCGGCGATGTACCGGAGCCCAAGATACTGCCCGGCCTGAGGGGTCCCACGCGGACCGTCTGGCTGACCTACAGTGCCGACGACGGCCGGAGCTGGGCGGCGCCGGTGGAAATCACGGCCTCGGTCAAACGGCCTGAGTGGAGCTGGTACGCCACGGGTCCGGTCAACGGCATCCAGCTCCGCTCCGGACGCCTGGTGATTCCCTGCGACCACGATCGGCCGGCCGAACCCTCCCGGCGTTACTCCCATGTCATCTTCAGCGACGATGGCGGCAGGACGTGGCGCCTGGGAGGAAGCGTGGGACCCGATTGCAACGAGTCCACGGTAGTGGAACTCTCCGACGGCACGCTCATGCTCAACATGCGCAGCTACGCGGGCAGGAACCGCCGCGCCGTCTCGCTCAGCCGCGACGGAGGTTTGACCTGGTCGCCGCCCGCCTTCGACGAGGCGCTGGTCGAACCCGTCTGCCAGGCCAGCCTGATTCGGGTGGGCAGGGGCAGGCCCGCGATGCTGCTGTTCTCGAATCCCGCCTCCACGCGGCGGGTGAACATGACGGTACGGCTGAGCCGGGACGAAGGCAAGACCTGGAGCGCCGCGAAGACCATCCACGAAGGGCCGTCGGCGTACTCCAACCTGGTCGAGTTGCAGGGCGGCATGATCGGGTTGCTTTACGAGCGCGGCCAGAACTCGCCCTACGAACGGATCACTTTTGCGCGTTTTGCGCTGCGCTGGCTTTCGGAGCGCTGACCCCACCGCGGACCGTTGTGGCGAGGAGACGGGCCTGCCCTCGAGCCGCGAGCTGACCTACGATCTCGGGCGTTGGCCTGGTCCGGCAGGAACAGCTGGGCCGGCCGCGCTCGGCGTCCACTTGACCAGCCCAGCAACTGCGCCCACGAAGCGGCCCGCGCGGGGCTGTGATCCTCAGGAAAGTTCCGTCATCGTGACCGGATCCCAGCGGCAGATGCAATTCTCGAAATAGCTCTTGTTGGCGAGCAGCGCCGGCCCCGCAGCCCGGAACCCGAAGGTCCCGTCTTCCAAGACCGGCTTGCGTTCGCGCACAGCGGTCCAGAAGACGCGGTGGTGTTCGACGTGCGCGTCGTAGCCGGGCGGCGGCGCGAAGCGGGTCTCGCCCTGATCGCGCATGCGTTCGGTGCTGGGCGGCAGCGCCGGATACTTCTTGCGGTATTCGGCCAGAATGCGCTCCTGGAGCGCCCGCGGGAAGGTCGAAATGGTGAGGCCGGGTTCGGTTTCCCTGGGAGGCCGGTAGAGAACGACCGCGGGCCCCGTTTGGAGGATGCCTTCGCTGCCCACGAAACGGAAGCCGAACTGTTCATCGGCCACGCTCGCCTTGAAATTCACGCGCAAAGCGACGTTGAAGCCCGGATAGTCGAGTAGCGCCAGCATGACATCCGGCACGTCCCGTCCATCCTTCCAGTAGCGCAAGCCGCCGGTAGCGAACACCCGCGAGGGGCCCAGCGCGCCAGTCACCAGATGCAGCCCCGAGAACAGGTGCACGAACAGGTCGCCGCCGATCCCCGTGCCGTAGTCGCGATAGTTGCGCCAGCGAAACAGGCGGATCGGCTCGAATGGCCGCCTGGGCGCGTCGCCCAGGAAACGGTCCCAGTCTATGTTTTCGGGCGAGGCGTCCGGGGGGATCGTGTACTGCCACGCGCCCAAGGCACTGTTGCGGTCGAGCCACGCCTCGACCATGTTCAACTCGCCGATCGCCCCCGAACGCAGCAGCTCGCCCGCCTTCTGGTAAATCAGCGACGTGACGTACTGGCTGCCGACCTGCAAGATGCGGCCCGTACGTTTCTCGGCCTCGATGACGGCGCGACCTTGCTCGAGCTTCTGCACCATGGGCTTCTCGCAGTACACGTCCTTGCCCGCCTCGAGCGCGTCTATGGTCTGGCGAGCATGCCAGTGATCCGGAGTGGCGATGATGACCGCATCCACGTCGGGCCGCGCCAGGATCTCCCGGTAATCCCGCGTGATCTGGATGCCCTTGCCCCACAACTCGCGGGCGCGCTCGAGCCTTCCCTGGTAGACGTCCGCCACCGCCACCAGGCGCGTGCCACCGACCTGCAGCGCCATGCGTGCATCGCCCATACCCATGCCGCCAGCGCCGATCAGGGCGAATTGGATATGGTCGTTGGCCGAGAACTTGCGTGCCGGTTGCCCCGATGCCGCCTGAACGGCAAAGCCCGAGGATGCGAGAAAGCCGCGCCGTGTTACTTTCATGCTTCTTACTTTACCGCCCCCGGTCGGGATCGCCAAACTCGAGCCCATGAGCTGGATGCGGCTGCCGTCGGGATCGAAGAGGTCGAGAAGACGGCGTCGGTTGCGTCCGATGCGCCGCCGGAGACGCTGCCGCTCGGGCAGGCCCCGCTGCCGCAGGTTTGCGTGGGTCGCCTCGACGTCGGACACCTGAAGACAGACATCATGTATCGTGCCCAGTTGTTGCCGGTCCGGTTCTCGCGATGCCAGCATGCATTCGAGACAGGTCACCCCGGCCCGCCAGCTGCACGTGCACCCAGCGCTGGTCTTCCTTGGCTGGACTACGGTGCCAGAGCTCCCGCCAGTTCAATAGCCCGGCGGACCGGTTCATTGCTCTCTCCAGGTCGTTGACCACCGCGCGCGTGCCACAGCCGCTCGGCAATGCGCCGTGCGCCCAGAAAGTTCCTTCGAACGCCGAGCTGGCGGCCGCCGGTCACGCGTTCGAGAAACTCGAGTCGCGTGCCGCCAGGATCGGTAAGGCAAGAACCCGGTTGGCCGTCAGCTCGCGTTTCGATCGCTGTCGGATCGAGGCCGCGTTCGCGCAGCGCGCGGTGGAGTTTCCCCACGTTTCGACACCGGATCGCGATGTGGGCGAACCGGCTCGATGCACCGGGTTGGAGGCCGGGAACCAGCTGGAGGAACTGCCCGTCGTAGACCTTCAGGAACACCCGCTCGATCGTTCCGCGCGTCCCGCCGCGCCGGAAAGTCCATTCGAACCCGAGCAGGTCGGCTTGGAAGGTACGCGCCTGCTTGAGGTCGCTCACACAGCACCCGACCGAAGCAACCCGATCAGCGGCAGGTCCGCGCCGGCACAGAGGCCGCAGGCGAGCAGAACAGGAAGAGGCAAGCTCATTGCTCGATTGGAAAGAAGGGAGGCGGGAGGCTGTAGTACGCTGGAAGCTTCGCCGTGAAGGGATTCTCCTCCAGCGAGCTCGCTACCGGCTGTACGGCGCCTCGAAAACCACTCTGCCCGCGTTTGCGCCGCTCGGATTGGCTGCTGATGGGCTACTTCAGCTACGTGGCCGTGCTGGCCCAGGTCCTGCCGGTGCGCCACCCGATTCCGCTGCTGGCGGTCGGCGTCAACATGGCTGTCGTCGGGGGTCTACTGCTGCTGGCGTGGGCCGAGTCCTTGCGCGGCAGTCCCTTTTTCAGCGTGCTGCGCGACTGGTATCCTGCGCCCCTAATGCTGCTGGCCTACCGGGAGATGGGTTGGCTCGCCCCCGCTCATCACAGACACGAGCTGGAGCAGGCCTGGGTGATCTGGGATCGCAAGCTTCTGAACGATTGGGGGTTGCGGGCGGCGATCGAGTTGTTCTCTCCGGTCTTGCCGGCGCTGCTCGAGCTAGCCTATCTGTTGGTTTACTCGACGCCTCTGTTCTCGGTCTTCATGCTCTACGTTTACCGGAAGCGGCAACGGGTGGACGACTTCTTGACGCTCTTCTTGCTTGCGATCCTGGTTCCATACTCGCTTTTCCCTTACTTCCCTTCCGAACCGCCACGCAAGGTTTTCCCGGGCGAGTTGTTCCCAAGCCGCGAGACATTCTTCCGGCGCCTGAACTGGGAGCTGCTGGAGGGCCAAGGCATTCACACGAGCGTCTTCCCCAGTGCGCACGTGGCGGGTGGCTTCGCCGCGGCTTTCGGCATGATGCGCCTGTTGCCGGAGCATCCCTGGGTCGGCCGCTTCCTGCTGGTGCTGGCGATAATGATCGCAGTGGCGGTGGTCTACGGGCGCTATCACTACGTAGTAGACGCCCTCGCCGGACTGGCGTCGGCCTTGGCGGCGCTCGGGGTTTTCAGCCTGCTCCGGGGCGGCCGGGCAGAGGCCAGCTCCTGAGCCGCCCTACCCTTCGGACGCCTTGGCTTTCGAATCGCAGCAGCCACTGCCGCCCGAGCTGCCCTTGGAGTCGCCTCCGTTGGCGGAGGTTTTCGAATCGCCCTTGCCGTCAGCCTTCCGGGCGTAGTCCGTGATGTACCAGCCAGTGCCTTTGAACTGGAATGCGGGAGGCGACAGCAGCCGTTCGACGGCGCCGCCACAGCCTTCGTGAACGGTCAGCGGCGCGTCGGAGAATCTCTGCATCACCTCGAAGACTTGACCGCAGCCATGGCACTTGTACTCGTACAGAGGCATCGGATTCCTTCTCACCTCCTTTGCACGCTTCGAAAGCCTGCAGGGCTGCCAGTCCGGACAGCCTCAAGGCTTTGCGGGCCTGGCTTGCCCCGAGCTTTGCGGCGAAGAAAGCCTCCACGCCGTGGGAGTCGCGGGGGCCTTGCCTTTCGTCAGCACTTCGATCGCCTTCTCGAGGAGGCGATCCTCCTCCGGCTTGGGCCCCCGTTCAGGTTCGGCGGGAGCTTCCTCCTCGCTTTCGGGCATCGGTTCGGATTCGAGGACCTGCACGGTGGGCGTGACCCGGGTATCCTGGATGGCCTTGCCAGCCGGCGAGTAATACTTCGCCACTGCCAAGATGATCGCGCTGCCGTCTTGCAGATTGACCGCCTTGCGGACCGCGGCGTTGCCGTAGGTCGGCTCGCCGACGATCTCGGCCCGCTTGTTGTCCAGCAGGGCGGCCGCCGCCACTTCGGCAGCGCCGGCCGTGGCGCGATTGGTGATGACCACCACGGGCAGACGCCACACCGTCCGGTCCGGCTCGGCTCGAAACTCCTGCCTGCTGTAGCGCTGGCCTTCGACGTACGTTATCAGGCCTTTCTCAAGGAACAGATTCGCGAGCGCCACACCTTCCTCGATCGAGCCGACCGTGCAATTCCGTAGGTCCAGCACCAGCCGCTCGGCCCCCTGCCTGAGCAACTCGCGCAAAGCGCCTGCGGCTTCGGCTGCCTTGCCCTGCACCAGGTGGTTCACCTGGAGGTAGCCGACCTGGCCGGCAAGCATGCTCCACTTGAGCGGCGGGAAACGCAGGACCTCGCGCGTCAGGGTCAGCTTGCGGGGCTCCTGCTGGCGCAGGGAAAGCACGGAAATCTCGACCGTGCTTCCGGGCTTGCCCCGCAAGAGCATCTCGGCGTAGGCCAGCGGCATGTCGCGCGTGGAAATCCCGCGGATGCTCTCCACCATGTCACCCGTCATCAATCCGGCTCGCGCCGCTGGCGAACCGGGGATCGTACCTACGACCCCGAGGTATCCATACTTCCAGGAAAGTTGAACGCCGACGTCACCTTGTTGGGCGTCCCTGTTCTTCAGATATTCCTTGTACTGCTCGGCATTCAGGTAGCTGGCAAACGGGTCAATCGCCTGCAACAGCCCGTTGATCGCGCCGAGGGTGACGCTCTTGAGGTCAGGCTCCTCGACGTAGTCGCTCTTGATGCGATGGAGCACCTCGGTGAAAACCCCCAGGTGACGG
>JANXAE010000066.1 GCA_025062235.1 Bryobacteraceae bacterium | reverse complement strand
GGCGCGCAGCTCGGCCTCGGGGATCTGGATCCGTTCGCCAACCTTGATCTCGTCGATGAGCAGCAGATCGAAGCTGCGTTTCTCCGGGATCTGGAAGAGGGCACGGTTCTGCTCGAAATAGGTGCGGAGCTCCTCGTTCGAGACCTTCACTTCCGCCCTGAGCTTGCTGGCAGGAATGACGAGGTATTCGAGTTTGACCCGCTGGAAGCGGCGCCGGAACTCGCGTTCGATTTCGGGCGGAGTGACAATGGCTCCCTCGGCGGCCAGGTTCTGAAGCCGGGTAAGCAACATCTGCTTGCGGACGTTGGCTTCGAACTGCTGGACGGTCAGGTTCTGCTGGGCCAGGTAGTTCTCATAGAACTCGCGACCGACGAACTTGCCATCCTGGAAGAGGTGGGGGAACAGCGAGCGGATGGTCTGGGCAAGCTCCGCCTCCGTGACGCGGAAGCCCAGCCTTCGGGCTTCGTAAGCCAGCAGGCGGTCGGTAATCATCTGGTCCACGATCTGCGGGACATAGACGTAGGCCATTTCGCGAGGGAAGGCGTTGTTGCGCAGCGCAGCCTGGATGTGGAGGTGAACCTCCCGCTGAGTGAGCACTTCGTCGCCGATCTCGGCTACGGGCTGGTCACGCTCGGTAGGGATGCTCCCCCAACCGGGGATCAGGGTCACGACCATCGAGATGGCGACCAGCATGAGAAGCGCGCCCAGACCCCAACGCACGATGCGGGCGCGGCTACGGAACAGATCGAACATAGAACCGGGAAAACTCCTGTAGCCTTCAGTATAGCCGAGGGCGTTGCGAGTCGCGCGGTACAGGCGACAGCGCCGCCAGTCGCGCTTGCCCCTTCAGTGCGTGACCAGCACGCGCACCGGCAGACGGACTTGCAGGCGACGGCCCGGCGCGACGTGGCAGTTCGTGGCCTCTAGCAGCAGGTCCGCGGCATGATTTCCAGCAGGGACATCCTTGGCGATGCTGACCGCAAGGACCGCAGTGGACTGGCCGCGCAGCTCGACGGGGCGCACGGGGCGGAGCCAGCCGCCCTCCTGGCGGACCTCCAATCGGAAGGGCAGGGCCGAATCGTTGCGCAGCCTGAGCGAGACCGTGGCGCCGGGCCGCGCGCGCAACTCGGAAGATTCGGCCTTGACCGCAGCCTGGAAAAGCCCGCGCAGGTACGTTTCCGAGCCCCAAAGGTTCTCACCCTGCCAGCCCACGGTGCGACGCGCCATGAGCGCCTCCTTGACCGCGTCCAAGGTGGCTGCGGCGGCGAACACCAACGTGATGGCGCGCGTCCGGTTGGGGTACTCCCAGGCGGTCAAGCCGTGGACGTCGGTGTTGCAGATGAGAGTCAGGTTCTTCTCCTCGATCCAGGGGAAAGCTTCCGGGTAAAAGACCGGGCCGTTGATCAGCTCCAGACCTTGGAAGAGTTTCTCGCGGTAGTATTCGTCCACGATCGGAAGCCACTCGGCCTTGGGGCGGCGCCAGCCGGGATGGTTCCAGAAGACGAAAGCGTTTTGCTGGCGCGCCACGCGCAGGGCCCCAGCCTGGTCCAGGCCGCGGAATGCGTCGAAGTCGGTGACGAACAGCACGTTGAAATGGATGTCGCCGCGCGCGATTTCGAAGGCGGGGACGAGCAGGAGGCCGAGCTGTTCGGCCGTAGCGCGTGCCAGTTCGTAGGGCCGACGGATCTGCACGCGCACGTCGTCCTTGTGCGGCTGGTAGTCAATGTGATCGCTGAGGGCGATGACGTCCAGGCCGTCGCGCCAGGCTTCGAGCACGCGAAGGGTGGGCCAGACCTGCCCGTCGGAGAAGACGGTGTGGGTATGGAAATCGCACTTCAGAGTGCGGTAGCCCGGCAGGTCCGGCACGGGAAGCGGGTCGCGCACCTGCGCGGCAGCCAGCGCCGTGACTAGCAACAGAAGCGGGCGTCGTAACGCGATCGTCATAAACTCGCCTCGAGCCGAAGGACTGACGGAGCCAACATGGTAGCACCGGAGCCAGCCGCGACGCAGGTCGCACTTGACAGGGGCCCCAGCGTCTGGAAAAGTAGGGAAACAGCCCTGGGAAAGCCATGACCGAAACCATCCGAAACATCCTGCGAGCCAAAGGCAGCGAGGTGTGGTGGCTGCCGCCGGAGGCGACGGTCTACGAGGCCATCGCGCTGATGGCGGAAAAGCGGATCGGCGCGGTCTTGATCTGCTCGGAAGGGAAACCGGTAGGCATCGTGTCCGAGCGCGATTATGCGCGCAAGGTGATCCTGATGGGGCGTTCCTCGAAACAGACGCGCGTCGAAGAGATCATGTCCAGCCCGGTCATCACCGTGACGCCCGATCACACGGTGGACGAGTGCATGCGCATCATGACGGAGCGCCGCGTGCGTCATCTGCCGGTGGTGGAGGGCGAGCGCGTGGTCGGCATGGTTTCGATCGGCGACTTGGTCAAGGCGATCATCTCCGCCCAAGCGCAAACCATCCAGCAATTGAGCGATTACATCAGCGGGAAGTATCCCGCCTGAGGCGGGCCGCTCGCTGTACCTTGAAAGGCATGAGCAGCCTTGGCCCTCCCGACCGCTGGTCAGGTTCGCGCCTTCGCCTGGAGCGGGCCCGCCGCTCGCTGGCGGGAGGCGTTTCCAGTCCTTTCCGCGCGAAGTTTCCGGTGCCTCTGTACTTTGCCGACGCCTCCGGCAGCCGGATCTGGGATGTGGACGGCAACCGGTACATAGACTACACGCTGGCCTGGGGGCCGCTGATCCTGGGACACAAGCACCCTGCGCTGGTCGAGGCGCTGCGGCGGCAGGCGGAGCGGCCGCACATTCTGGGCGCCCAGCACGATCTGGAGTACGAGGTGGCGGAAAAAATCCAGCAGCTGGTCCCCTGCGCCGAGCGCGTGGCGTTCACTTCGAGCGGCAGCGAGGCAGTGCAACTGGCTTTGCGGCTGGCGCGAGCAGCGACGGGCCGCAATCTGATTCTGAAATTCGAGGGTCACTATCACGGCTGGATGGATTCCGTGCTCATCAGCCACCACCCGCAGCGCGAACAGATGGGGCCGCCCGAGGCGCCACACGCGGTACCGGAATCGCGCGGGCAAGCGCCCAACGCGCTGGAGAACGTGCTCGTGGCGCCGTGGAACCGGATCGAGATCGCGGAATCGCTCTTCGAGCGGCGCGGCCGGCAGATCGCCGCCATCATCACGGAGCCCGTGCTGTGCAACAGCGGTTGCCTGCTACCTAGACCTGGATATCTCAAGCAGCTGCGGCGGCTGGCTGACCGTTATGGGGCGCTGCTCATCTTCGACGAGATCATAACGGGTTTCCGCATGGGCCTTGGCGGGGCACAGGGTTACTATGGGGTCACACCGGATCTGGCCACGTTCGGCAAGGCCCTCGCGGGCGGGCCGCCGCTGAGTGCGGTCGCCGGGCGACGCGAGATCATGGAACTGATCGGGGACGGAGGCGTGGCCTTCGGCGGAACATTCAACCGCAACCCCAACTCGCTGGCCTGCGCGCGGGCCACTTTGGGGGAGCTCGAGCGCGAGCGCGGAGCGGCGCTGGCGCAGGCCAACCGGATCGGTACGATGCTGATGGAGGGAATCCGGGAAGCGGCACGCCGGTGCGGCGTGCTCCTGCAAGTGACCGGTTTCGGCGCGGCCTTCGCGCTGCACTTCACCGAAAGAGCCGAACTTGGGGATTATCGCGACACTCTGGCCGACGACCGCGAGCGACTGGCGGCCTTCCTCCTGCACGCACTGGAGAAAGGCGTGTATGCCCTCCCGGACGGCCGGATGTACGTTTCGGCGGCGCACACCGAGCAAGACGTTGCCGAGACGGTCGCCGCGGTGGAAAGCGCACTGCTGCAGTTGCGGGCTTCCCGTTGACCTTTTCTCGCCAGAGCTGCCCGCTTGGCCTTGGCAAGACGCAACAGGGAAGCGAGCGCTCCGCCTGGGTGCCGGCGCCCCAGCCCTCTTGAGGGCCGGATCGGGCTGCGAGAACGAAGGCCGAGGGTGGCTTGCACTCGATGCCTTCGGCCTGTCCTGGCGAGGTTGCTGAGCCAGCGCGCCGGGGAGTGGAGGCGTTCAGCCGGCTGTGGAGTCGCGGGCGAGGGCGGCCAATTCCGCGCGCGGCAGCGGGATGCCTTCCTCGCGGAAGCGCTTGAGCAGGCCCCAGCGGATGTCGGAAAGGATGCGCCCGCGCCGGGTCTGATCTTCGATCCGCACGATCAAGCGCAACTGCAAGTGGGTAGGCAGCACGCCCGGATCGAGGAACACGAGGGGCGTGAAATCCCGGGCGACTCCGTCCACGCGCAGCGCTTCCTCGCGAGCGATGGCGGCGACACGCTCCGCGTCGGCTTCGTGGGCCACCAGGATCGGCATGTCGGCCGCGCCGCTCGGCTGGGGCAGGCTGTAGTTGAGCAAGATGCCCGAGGTGATCTTGGTGTTGGGGACGACCACCATGTTGTCGCTCAGCGTGCGGATGCGCGTGGTGCGCCAGCCGATGTCGGTGACGACGCCTTCCTGCCCGCTTTCCAACCGGATGTAATCGCCAACGAAGATGGGGCGTTCGATGAGCAGGTGCAGGCCAGCGAAGAAGTTGGCCAGCGTGTCTTGCAGGGCCAGGGCCACGGCAAGGCCGCCTATGCCGAGCGCGGTCAGCATGGGCGTGATCGAAATCTTCAGATACGCCAGCAGGATGAGCAGGCCGGTGGCCAGCACTGCCAGGCGCGCCATCGTGCGCGTCAGCCCCGCCACCGCCAGCGGCATGCCCTGACGCTCGCCGTAAGCGGCGATGGAACGCACCGCGATGGAAGCCGCCACGAGGCTGAAGCTGGCGATGAGGAAGACCACGATGGCGTCAGAGGCCCAACGTGCGTGACGGGGGCTCAGTTCGACGAACTGCAACGAGACGGCGATGGCCGCCGCAAGGCACCACAGCAAGGAGGGCAGGCGGATGGTGGCCAGCAGCACTGCGGCGTAGGAACTGGGCCGGGCGCCGCCGTGCAACCGCCGCAACAGCAAATGGCGGAGGAGCAAGGCCGCAGCCAGCGAGGTCAGGAAAACCAGGATGGGCTCGGTCACGCGCCAGAACAGCTTCTCGTCTCGTAGCCACTGGGGCGCAAACACGCTTCGATTATAGTGGGAGCGACCGGCACCCGACAGCGAAGCCCGTGCCAAGATAGAACTTGATCGAGCTCAAGCAGGTCTGGAAGATTTTCCTGAACGGCCGGCGCGAGGTGGTCGCCCTGCGTAATGTCAGTCTGAGCGTGAGCCGGGGCGAGACGGTAGCCATCGTGGGCCCGTCGGGTTCGGGGAAGTCCACTCTACTGAATCTCATCGGAGGACTCGACCGGCCCAGCCACGGGGAGATCCTGGTCGAAGGCCGGAAGCTGACCGATCTGGATGACGACGGGCTGGCGCGGTTGAGGCGGGAGAAGATCGGTTTCGTCTTCCAGTTTTTCCATCTGCTGCCCACGCTGACCTGCATGCAGAACGTGGCCTTGCCCCTGCACCTGCGGGGCTGGCCGCGGCGCCGGGCCGAAGCGAGAGCCCGGGAACTGCTCGGGCTGGTAGGCCTGGCTGGCAGGCTCGATCACCTGCCCGAGGAGCTTTCCGGGGGCGAGAGGCAGCGCGTGGCGATCGCCCGGGCTCTGGCGGCCGATCCCCCCATTCTGCTCGCCGACGAGCCGACCGGAAATCTCGATACCCGCACCGGGCAGGAGATCCTGGCGTTGCTCGGCGAGCTGCACGCGCGGCTGGGTACGACGATGCTGATCGTAACGCACGACGCGCAGGTGGCGCGGAGTTGCGCGCGCGTGGTCGCGCTGCGCGACGGCCAGATCGTGGACGACTGCGCGATGCGGGACGCCTGAGCCATGCTGCTGGCGCGGCTGAGCTGGGCGTATCTGAAAAAGCATCGTCTGCGCTGGGCGCTGACCATCGGCGGAGTGGCTCTGGGCGTGGCAGTGCTGGTGGCGATGCGGCTGGCCAACCAAGCCGTCGTAGCCAGCTTTCACCGCACCGTGGAGGGGATCGCAGGGAGAACGCAGCTTCAGGTCCATGCCGGCGACCTCGGCTTTCCGGAGGAGGTGCTGGAGCGCGTGCAGGCGATTCCGGAAGTCGCGGCGGCCGCGCCCGTCATCGAGGCGGCGTTGGACACCGGCCTTCCTGGCCAAGGCCACCTGCTCGTGGTCGGCGTGGACATGACGGGGGACCGGAGTCTGCGCGACTACCAGTTCGAAAGCGCGGAGGAAGCCCTCCTCGAAGATCCCCTGGTTTTCCTCGCGCAGCCGGACTCGCTCATCGTCACCCGGGAGTTCGCCGAACGCAACGGTCTTCGGGTCGGCAGCCGCATTCCATTGGGCACGGCGGCTGGCCTGCGATGGTTCACGATCCGTGGCATCATGCGCCCGGGTGGGCTCTCGCAGGCCTTCGGCGGCAACCTTGCGGTGATGGACGTGTACTCCTTGCAGCACGTCCTTGGCCGAGGCCGTCGCTTCGATCGCATTGACGTGGCCCTGCGCGAGGGAATCACGCTGGAGGAAGGCCAGGAAGCTCTTCGGCGGGCGTTGGGGCCTGGCTTCGAGGTGGAGCCGCCCTCGGCTCGCGGGCGTCACTTCGAGGCCATCCTGCGGAGCTTTTCGCTGACGCTGAACATCACGAGCGTGTTCGCGGTTCTGGTGGGAATGTTTCTCATTTACAACTCGTTCTCGGTTGCTGTCGCTCAGCGGCGAACCGAGATCGGCATCCTGCGGGCTCTGGGAGCGAACCGGGGGCAGATCCGCCGCCTTTTCCTCGGCGAGGCAGCCGTGGCGGGGCTGATCGGGTCGGGCGCGGGGGCACTGGCGGGATGGGCGATGGCGCGGTGGGTAGCGGGCTATGTGGGACGCCTGATGCAGGAAGTCTACGGCGTGGCGCAGAGTGTCGAAAGCGCGAGCGCAGAGCCGGGCCTGCTGGCGGCGGGAACCGGAGTGGGTGTACTGGCCAGCCTCGTTGCGGCGTGGGTGCCGGCGGGGGCGGCGGCGCGCGTGGATCCGGTGCAAGCCTTGCAGAAGGGCCGGCACCAAGTGCTTTCCGCGGGCGAGTATCGGCGACGGGGCTGGCTCGCCGCGGCGTCCGCTTGTGCAGCGGCCTTGCTGCTGGCGCGGGGACGTTCGCTCGGGTCGTTCTACGCGGGATACGTCCTGGCGATCCTGGCAGCGCTGTGGTGGACGCCTGCGCTGTCCCGCTGGCTGGCGCGCGCCTCGCGTCCGCTGCTGGCGTGGCTGAGGCCGGTCGAGGGCGCGCTCGCGGCGGACAGCCTGCTGCAGGCACCCCGGCGAACGTCGGCGACGGTGGCCGCGGTAATGCTGTCGTTGGCCATGGTGATCGGTTTCGGCGGCGTCGCGCGCGCGATCTACGAGTCGCTGGTGGAATGGGTCTCGACGACGCTGAACCCGGACCTTTTCGTCACGCCCAACGCGCAGATCGCCAGCCGGACCTACGTCGTGCCGGCGGAACTCGGGGCCGAGATCGAGCGTCTCCCTGGCGTCCGGCAAGTGCAATTGGTGCGCAGCGCACGCATTCCCTATCAGGGCGCACCGGTGCTGCTGGTGGCGGCGGAAGTGGCCAAGCTGGCCGAGACCGTGCACCGGCGGCCGGTGGAAGGGGATCTGGAGGAGATGTACCGGCGCACGGCGGCAGGGGAGGCGACGATCGTTTCGGAGAGTTTCGCGCGCCTGCGCGGGCTACGAAAGGGGGACAGCATCGAATTGCCTGCACCGAAGGGGCTCCTGCGTCTCGAGATCGCGGGGATCGTGCGGGATTATTCCGACCAGCAAGGCACCTTGCTGATAGACCGAGCAGTCTACCGCGATTGGTGGGGCGACGAGTCGGTGAACGTGATCCGGGTGTACCTGGCGCCGGGTGCGCAGGCGGCGGAAGTCAAGCGCGAGATCCTGGAGCGGTGTGGGCGGGGCCGGCGGCTGTTCGTGCTGGCCAATGAAGAGGTCCGGCGTTACATCTTCCGGTTGGCCGATCAATGGTTCGGCATGACCTACAACCAGATTGCGGTGGCGATTCTGGTGGCGGTGCTGGGGATCGTCAACACGTTGACGGTGTCCATTACCGACCGTCGGCGGGAGTTCGGGTTGCTGCTGGCGGTGGGAGGCTTGCGCCCGCAGGTACGGAGAACGGTCTGGATGGAGGCCGTGGCGATCGGGGGTATCGGGTTCTTGTTGGGGCTGGGGCTAGGCGCCGTCAGCCTGTATTACTCCCTGGAGATGACGCGCCGGGATCTTGCGGGTCTGAGCCTGGAGTACGCGTTCCCGCTGGAGCTGGCCGCGTGGCTGGCTCCCGTCATTCTGGGAGCGGCGTTCCTTGCGGGTCTGGGGCCGGCGGAGGCTGCGGTGCGGGGATCGCTCGTGGAGGCGCTCGAGTATGAGTAGGACTGCCTTGTTCGCATGGGCTGTGGCGGGAGCCCTGTGGGCCCAGGAAGCCCGCCAGATCGTCGAAGAAGCGCAGCGGCGCTCGCGTGCAGATTCCGAGCGGTACCAAGGCACGCTGGAGGTCATTGATGCCCGCGGACGCAGGAACCTGAAGCGCTGGACCTATCAGAGGCTCGGGTCGCACGGCAACAGCAAGGCGATCATCCGCTTCACGGATCCGCCCGAGGTGCGGGGCGTGGCTCTGTTGATCCTCAATCACCCGGAGCGCGCCTCGGACCAGTGGATGTGGACTCCGGCAACGCAGCGCGAACGACGCATTGCGATCCAGGACCGCTCCACGCGTTTTTTCGGGACGGATTTCAGCTTCGAGGATCTCGAAGAGCGCGACGTCAACCAGTATGAGTACCGGATGATGGGCGAAGAGACCATCGAGGGAGCGCCATGCTGGAAAATCGAGTCGCGCCCGCGCAAGACGCGTGCCTCGCAATACAGCCACTCGCTGCTGTGGATCCGCAAGGAGAATTACACGCTGGCGCGCATCGAGAACTATGTGGGGCGCGAGCCGGTGCGGCGCGCGAATTACCGCGAGGTGCAGAACGTGCAAGGCATCTGGACGCCCCGCTTGATCGAGATGCACGACCTGCGGCGCAACAGCCGCACGCTCCTGCGGCTGGAGAGGTTGGAGTACAACGTCCCGCTCAAGGAGAGCGAATTCACCTTGCAGGCGTTGCGGCGAGGCTCCTGATGCGGCGGGCGGCTTATCTGGCGGTTACGGCCACGGTCCTGGCCGCGCAGGATTTCAGCCAGCGCGGGTTTCTGGAGTTTCGCGGCGTTGGCTTTCCGCAGGCGGCGCACAATGACCGCAGCCACGCCGTGGCCGCGGTCCTGTTGCGCTACGAAGCCACGTACCGCGTGGGCGGTTGGCGCCTGGCGGGCGGCCTTGACGCGCGCACCGACACGCATCATGAGACCGAGCGGCGCTGGGCGCTGAGCCTGCTGGATCGCGAGCGGCAACGGCCCTCGTTCGCGGTGAGGCGGGCCAGCGTGGCCTACGAGAGGCCCGGGTTGACGGTGGAGTTGGGCAAGCAGTTCGTCCGGTGGGGCAAGACGGATATCGTCAACCCGACCGATCGGTTCGCACCACGGGACTACCTGGCGGTGGTGGATACGGATTTCCTGGCCGTCCCGGCAGTGCGCGTCGCGGCAGGGGCGCAGAGCGATACCGTCGAGCTGGTATGGGCCCCGCTTTTCACACCCAGCCGGATTCCGCTGCTGAACCAGCGCTGGACGCCGGTTGCCGCCAGTCCGGTTCCCGCCGAACTGCGCGAACGGCCGCCGCGGTGGCCGCGCAGGCCACAATTCGGCGCACGATGGAACCACGTGGGTCGGGGCTGGGAGGGATCGTTGAGCCTCTATGAAGGCTACCACCACCTGCCGGCTTTCCAGGGGCAGGCGCTCGCGAGGGCTCCAGTGCTGCGCGCGGAACTCGAGCCTGTCTACCCCCGCCTGCGCATGTACGGGGCCGATGCCGCTTTGCCTGCCGGTCCGGTGACGTTGAAGGCGGAGGCAGCCTGGCTCCGCTCGCCGCGGAACCAGGCCGACGAGTATCTGCTCTACGTCGTACAAGCCGAACGGCAGGCAGGCGACTGGTTCCTGGTGGGCGGATACGCGGGATATCGCAACACGCGCTTGGGACCGCTGCCGCTCTTTGCGGCGGACCGCGGACTGGCACGCGCTTTTCTGGGCCGGGCCGGATACACGATCGACGCGCGGCGGAGCGTGGCGTTCGAAGGAGCGGTGCGCCGCAATGGGGACGGGCTATGGGCGAAGTTCGAGTACTCGCAGTCGTTCGGGCGGCACTGGCGCGCGACCGGAGCTTTCACGCTGATCCGCGGCTCGCCGCTCGATTTCCTCGGCCGGTACCGCCGCAACTCGCACGTGCTGCTGGTGGTGCGTTACAGCTTCTGACGGAGGCTTGCCGCACCGGCAAGGCTGTCGGGTCCCGCGCACTGGAGCCTTCAGAGGGAACGGATGAACTCGATGAAGCGGCGGGCGCAGCGGTCGAGGTTCTCCATGCTTCCGCCACCCGCCAGCGGCGAACACATCTCGTAGGCGACGGTCCCCTGGAAGCCACCCTCGCGCAAGGCGCCGAGGAAAGCCCGGTAATCAATGAAACCCTCGTCAATGGGCACGGCGAGGACGTAGGGCGTCAGGGGGGCGTAGTTGACCATGGCCGCCTCGAGCCGATAGCGCGGCCGCCGCTGGTAATTGGCGATGGTGGTGTGCGCGGTGATCGCGCCCATCTGGCGGGCAGCGGCGACGATGTCGGCGCCCTGGAGTGCGGGAGCCCAGGCGTCGAACAGTGCCTTGCAGTTGGGTTCGTCCACGGCCAGGATGAGGTCGCGGAGGCTTTCCCAGCCGCAGGCGAGGTCGTGATGATTCTGTACACCGATGGTGACGCCGAAGCGTGCGGCCCGGCGGGCACACTGTTTGATGGAGGCGACGAGCATGTTCCACTGCGCGCTGTAGCTGGCGGCAGGGTGCTCGTAGCCGGTAAAGATACGGAGGAGGTCGCCGCCGAGATCGGCCGTGAGCCGGGCAAGCTCGACTATGTAGTGGATCTGAATCTCCTGGGTGGGAACATCGGGGTGCTCGAGGTCGGCGGTGAAGTTGTTGTAGCCGGCGACGGCAACCCTTCGCAAGCCGTGCTTTTCGATCAGGCGGCGCAGGCGCGTGCGCGCGCGGCGGTCGTAATCGAGCAGCGAGACGTGAGGGCGTTTGGCCGCGAGCAACACGCCGTCGTAGCCGAGCTCGGCCGCCTTGGCCACGAATTGCTCGACGGGAAGGAAAGCCTGTCCCCAGGTTCCGGCGTAGCTGATCGAATGCAGCAGGGCGTCCATGGACGGCCATTCTAGCGCGGGCGCGACGCATCCCGCGCCATCGGTCGGCTCTGCTAAGATCGGACGGCGATGAAGATCACGCGCGTGGAAACGATCTACCTGCGGCAGGAGCAGGTGCGGGAGGAGTGCGACAGCGGCCAGGATGCGCTCATCGTGAGGGTGGAAACCGACGCGGGCATCACGGGCATCGGCGAGGTGGACTCCAATCCGATGGCGGCCAAAGGCGCCATCGAGGGGCCGTTCTCACATACGACGGCTTGCGGGCTCGCCCAGGTCATCCTCGGCGAAGATCCCTTCGAGACGGAGAAGATCTGGTACAAGATGTACCGCGCCAACATCTACGGGGGCCGCCGCGGCGTCGGCATTCACGCGATGAGCGGCATTGACATGGCGCTCTGGGACATCAAAGGCAAAGCGCTGGGCTTGCCGGTCTGGAAGCTGCTGGGCGGGGGCTTCCAGCGCAAGATCCGCTGTTACGCCAGCTCGCTGTTCGGGGCCACGCCTCAGCAGACGGGAGAACTGGCCCGGCGGTACCGGGATCAGGGCTTCACGGCAGTCAAGTTCGGCTGGGACCCCATGGGGCGCGACGAGAAGACCGACATCGCGCTGGTGCGCGAGGCGCGGCGCGGACTGGGAGAGGGGGTGGACTTGATGATTGACGCGGGCCTGGCATGGGATGCGGCCACGGCCATCCGGCGCGCCCGCGCTTTCGCCGAATACGACATTTTCTGGCTCGAGGAACCGCTGCGGCCCGACGACTACGAGGGCTACCGCAGGCTGTCGGAGGCCACCGACGTGCGCATCGCGGCGGGCGAAGAGGAAAGCAACCGGCTGTCGTTCCTGGAGTTGATGGACAAAGGCAAGATTGACGTGGTGCAGGTGGACCTGACGCGCTGCGGAGGGTTCACCGAAGCCATGAAGATCGCCTCGCTGGCTTGGGATCGCGGCTTGGTCGTGGCCAACCACGGATTCACGACCTACGTCAACGTGGCGGCTGCGCTGCACTGGCTGGCCTCCGTGCCCAACGCCCTGATCTGCGAGTTCGTGGCCGAGGAACAGACCAACCTGCGAGAGTTCGTCACGCGGCAGAAACTGCGCGCCCGCGACGGCTACCTGGAAGTGCCTTGCGAGCCTGGGCTGGGCGTAGACCTTGACGAGGAAGCCATCCGGCGGTTCCGCGTGGCCTGAGGCGAGCGCGCGAACACTAAGGTTGACAGATGAGATTCCGCGTTTTCGTATCGCTGAAGCCGACGGTACTGGATCCGCAGGGGCAGACCATTTGTCGGGCCCTCAACGGAATGGGACACAACTCGATCACCGACGTACGCCAAGGCAAGTATTTCGACATCAGCCTGGCCGAAGGGGTTGCACGCGAGCAGGCGATGCGTGAAATCGAACAGATCGCCCAGGACGTGCTGGCCAACCCGGTGATCGAGGAGTACCAGGTCGAGCTGCTGGAGGAGTGAATCTCCGCAGCGGGCGCTGGGGCTAAGGTAAGATAGGAATTTTGCAGGGCCCAAGCCGGGTCCGTTACCTCGCCGACGGGGAGGAGGTGAAGACAGCTTGGCGGAAGTGATCGTCCAGGAAGGCGAGACCATCGAGGCCGCGCTGCGGCGGTTCAAGCGCAAGGTGCAGCAAGAGGACATCATCAAGGAGATCAAGAAGCACTCCTTTTACATGAAGCCCGGCGAGAAGCGCCGCGCCAAGGAAGCCTTGGCGCGCAAGCGCGCGCGCAAGAAGATGGCCAAGCTGATGGAGTGAGACGGGGCCCGCGACCCTCTGCCAGGGACCGCCGGTCAGCGGCGCATCCTCCTGAGTTCGTTCTCGACTTGCCTGAACCCGGCGGGCACTTCCAGACGAGAAGGGTCCACCGGCGCTGTCGAGAAACCGCTGGCCTCGGCCGTGATCTCCATGAGTAGGGTTTCGGCCGGACGCGTCCCTTGGGCAGGCTGAGGGGCGGGCGGCTGCTGGGGCGTATCCTTGGGTCGGCCAAGGCGACCGAGGCGTCCCAGCCCACCCAAACGCCCCAAGGCGCCGCCGACGGAAGGCTGCGGTTCCGGCGAACGCTCCTCTGGCTCCTCACCTTTCAGGGCTCCGGCTTCGCCGCCGGTCATATAGGTGCGGGTCAGCTCGAAGATTGCCAGTCCGTCGAGCGCCGCGGCATGCTTGCGCAATTCCGCCACCGCACGTGCCTCCTCGGGCCGTTGCGCAGGCAGGAAGCGGGCGGAGGGCACCCAGGGGATTCTCTCCGACACGCGGCGGTAGAAATCCCTGAGTTCTCCGTAGCCGGGCACGGCCGCGATCCATTGCTCGCTGATCATGGTCATGACGGGCTCGCGCTTACCGCTTTTCTTGTCCGTTTTTTCAGCGTCCACACGCAGGCGAACCATACGTGCATCCATCCCGGCAATGGGCTTGATCTGGTCGGTGGGCTCGACGGAGACCTTGACGGCGATCTCCGCTGGCTCGTCCCTGTCGCGGGCCAGTCTCGTTTCGGCCTGCTGCAACAGCTCCGCCATCTCGGCGAAGGTCATGACCGAATACGTCTTCCTTTCGAAATCCACGTGCGTGACGGTTGCCTTGTCCAGATCCACGATTTCCGCATGCCGCTGCGAGACCATGGCCAGGCGGTTTCCCTTCAGCAAGTACGTGGTGGTGAGCGGCTCGGTGGCCTGCTTGGAGAGGGCTGCGGCGACTTTCATGGCGCCGGTCATCATGCCGCCCGTGAAACGCGACGTCTGCCGGTAGCTGAAGTCGGCCTGGAGGATCCCCCCGAGCACAAGCGCGAGCGAGCAGGCGATTGCGCGTGCTGGCATGTCTGTCCTCCTGCTCGAACCAAGATAGCGCAACGCGGGCAGGCGAAGGCCGCCGCTTGGCTACAATGAACCTATCGGACGTCGCGGCTTCGCGGCTCCGGGGAGGCTCTCATGAGCGGGATGACCGTAAGGCCCACGCTCAAGTGGGTGCGTTTGGCCTACACGGTGTGGTTCCTCATTGCGTTCGTGCTGGTGCTGGTGTGCAACAACTACTGGGAGGGAAAACACCTGGAGTGGGTTGCGCTGGCCGTGGGCGCCCTCTGGCTGGTCTGGCCTTTCCGCTTGCAGATCCGCAGACGGATGACCAAGCTGATCATCGAGGAGGACCGACTGCGCCTGGAGGAAGGCCTGCTGTCGAAGACCACACGCACGCTTCAGCTATCCAAGATCCAGGACATAACCGTGCGCCAGACGCTGGTGCAGCGACTGTGGCGGCTCGGGGACCTCTCACTGGAGACGGCGGCCGACTCCGGGGGTTTGCTCATCCGCAATCTGGATGAGCCGCAGGCGCTGGCCGATCAAATCATGGATCTGGTCCGCGGCCAGCAAGCGCAGACCAAGCGGAAGGAGTCGAAGAGTTGAGCAGGCCGCTGGCAGGGAAGATTGCGCTGATCACGGGGGCGAGCCGCGGACTGGGGAAGGCGATGGCACTGGCGCTGGGCGAGGCGGGCGCGAGTCTGGCGCTGGTTTCAAGGGATCGGACGGCGCTGGAAGCGACCGTGGCCGAAGCGCGCGCGCTTGGGGCCGAAGCGGAAGGTTTCGCAGCCGACGTCAGCCGGGAGGAAGAGGTGGCTGCTCTCCGGGAGCGGGTGATCGCGCGCTTCGGCAAGCTGCACATCCTGATCAACAACGCAGGCATCAACATTCGCAAGCCCGTAACCGAGTTCACCTTGGAGGAATGGCGGCGCGTGCTGGACACCAACCTGACCGGCGCGTTCCTGATGGTGCGCGCCTTCCTGCCGCACATGCGCGGCCACGGCTACGGCAGGATCATCAACATTACCTCGACTCTGAGTCACGTAGGGTTGCCGCTGCGCACGGCCTACGCCTCAAGCAAGGCGGGGCTGCTGGGTTTCACACGTGCGCTGGCCCTGGAGCTGGCACCGGAAGGCATCACGGTGGTGGGCATCAGCCCGGGTCCGTTTGCCACCGAAATCAACCGCCCTTTGCTCGAGGATCCCGCGGTCAGCCGCGAGTTCATCGCGCGCGTGCCTCTGGGACGATGGGGAAGGCTGGAAGAAGTGGGCCGCCTGGCCGTGTACTTGTGCTCGGAGGAAGCGGGCTTCATCACCGGCAGCGACATTCTCATAGACGGTGGCTGGTGCGCGCAATGAGGGTGACTGGGTGGCTGCTGGCGGCGGTCCTGCTCAGTGTGGGCTGCCAGCGCCATGCCCGACCTGTGATCGGAGTGGTTCCCAAGTCCACGGCGCACGTGTTCTGGGTGGCGGTGGAAAGCGGCGCGCGGGCTGCCGCCCGGGACTTCGGGGTGGAAGTCCTTTGGAACGGGCCACCGACCGAGACCGAATACGACAGGCAGATCCAGATCGTGGATTCCTTCATCGCTCGTCGTGTGGGTGGCTTGGCGGTCGCCGCCTCCGAGCGCAAGGCGCTGGTGGCGCCGATCGAGCGCGCCATGGCGAGCGGCATTCCGGTCGTGGTTTTCGATTCAGGCGTGGATACGACGAAGTACACTGCCTTTGTCGCCACGAACAACTACGAGGCGGGACAGGAGGGCGCCCGAACGCTGGCCAGGCTGCTGAACGGTCGGGGCAAGGTGGCTGTTCTCTTGCACGCGCCGGGCAGCTACTCGACCATGGAACGCGAGCGCGGCTTCGACGACGTCCTGCGCGCCGAGTTTCCCGACATCCGAATCGTCGCACGCCAGTTCGGGATGGCGGATCGAGCCAGGGCAAGGGCGGCGGCCGAGAACATGCTCGCCGCGCATCCGGATCTGGATGGAATCTTCGCCTCGACCGAGCCCTCCTCCTCGGGCGTTGCGCTGGCCCTGAAAGGACGGAAGCTGGCGGGAAAGGTGCGCTTCGTGGGATTCGATTTCTCCGCGAGCATGGTGGAGGATCTGCGAGCGGGCGTGATGGACGCCATGGTGGTGCAGGATCCCTTCGGCATGGGGTACGAGGTGATCCGGTTGCTGGCCGACAAGATGGCAGGCAAGAGCGTCCCGCGGCAAGTGGATCTGCGCGCGCGGGTGGTGACGCGCGCCGACTGGGAGACCGCCGAAATCCGGCGGCTGCTGCTTCCCCAACTGGAGACCATGGGCAGACGATGAAGCCGGAGGAACGCCCTCCGGCCGTCGTCGTGCAGGCCGGAGATCTCAGGCAATTCATCCGAGATGTGCTCGTGGCAGCCGGCGTGCCGCCCGACAAAGCGCAGCTGGTCGCCGATCCTCTCGTCGCCTCCAGCTTGCGCGGCGTGGATTCGCATGGTGTGCAACTGCTGCCGCACTACTTGGGGCAGATCGAGCGGGGCGAGGTGAACCCGCTAACCGAGGGGCGAGTCCTCTCGGAAAACGGCGCCTGCCTGGTTTACGACGCCGAACACGGGCTGGGGCAAGTGACGGCGCCCGTCTGCTGCCGGCACGCTGTCCGGTTGGCGCTTCAGTACGGCCTCTCGATGGTGGTGGCGCGCGAGGCCAACCATTTCGGCGCCGCCGCGTACTGGGGGCAGGCCATTTCACGTGAAGGGTTGATCGGCATCGTCATGTGCGATGCTTCCATGCAGGTGCCGCCCTGGCAAGGCCGAGAGGCGCGGCTGGGGACGAACCCCATCTGTGTTTCGGTCCCCCATCCCGAAGGGGAAGGCTGGCTGCTGGACATGGCCACGACCACCGCGGCCTACGGCAAGCTCGAACAGGCGCTGTTGCGTGGCGAAAAGACCATTCCTTACGGTTGGGCAGTGGACCGCGAGGGCGTGCCGACGACGGATCTCGAGGAGGCGCTGAAGGGGTTGCTGATGCCGCTGGGGGGTTACAAAGGGACCGGTCTCGCAATGATGGTGGAAATTTTGACCGGCGTACTGGCTGGTGGGCCGGTCTACGGGACCCAGGTGACGGGAGTGCGGCACCGCGGGCGACCCATGCGCTGCAATCACACCTTCATGGCCATAGACGTCCGCCGGTTCCTTCCGCTCGAGCAATTCTACCAGCGCATGGAAGCGTGGATCCGGGACGTCAAGTCGGCCGCGCCCGCCAAGGGGTACCACGAAGTGCTGGTGGCGGGAGATCCGGAGCGTCGGTTCGAGGAGCGAAGGCGCCGGGAAGGCATACCGATCGTCGCCGGGCACTGGGAGCCGCTGGTGCGACTGGCGCGGCGTTACGGCGTGCCGCTGCCGCCTTCCCGCACCGTGGCGTGACCGGGTTTCTGACGGGGCTCTGCCCCGTTCTATACTGAATCGGATCCTCGGCAAGAGCAAGGAAAGGAGTCCAGCCCACCATGACATTCGGATTGATCGTCGGCAACCGCGGGTTCTTCCCCGATCATCTGGCGCGCAGCGGCCGCGAGCAGGTCATCGCCGCGCTGGAGGCGGCGGGGCACAGGGTCGTGGCGCCCGGACCTGAACAGACCAAGTACGGGGCCGTGGAGACGCGCGAAGAAGCCAAGAAATGCGCCGAGATTTTCCGAGCGCACGCGGCTAGCATAGACGGAATCATCATTACGCTGCCAAACTTCGGGGACGAGAAATCGGCGGCGGAAGCCATCCGGCTCTCCGGACTGCAAGTGCCCGTGCTCGTGCATGCGTTCCCGGACGATGCCCGCCGCATGACGGTAGCCGACCGCCGGGACAGCTTTTGCGGCAAGATGAGCGTGTGCAACAACCTACGG
>JANXAE010000065.1 GCA_025062235.1 Bryobacteraceae bacterium | reverse complement strand
CTCGTCAAAGCCGCGCGAGGTCTCCACCGGCGTGCGGCGCACCATCGCCCGGATGCGACGGTGCGCCTGCTGCACGTCTTCCAGGTGGACCACGGCTCCATTGTATGTAACGGGAGCATGACGGGCGCCCGGACCGCCGAGCCCCTCCCGCGGATCTGCTATGCTATCTCACTACCCACGGATCACGAGGCCGCAGGGGAGGACTATCTCATGCATATCCGCAAGCAAAGATTGCTGACGCCGGGGCCGACGCCCCTTTACCCAGGCGCCTTGCAGGCGATGATGGCTTCCGACATCCACCATCGCACAGAGGATTTCCGCCGCCTCTATCAGGCGGCGCTCAGGGATCTGAAGGAGCTCCTGGGCACTTCGCACGACGTGTTGGTGTTCTGTTCCTCGGGCACGGGCGCCATGGAAGCCTCCGTCTCCAACCTGTTTTCGCCTGGCGAGAAAGTGATTTGTTGTTCGGCGGGCAAGTTCGGGGAACGCTGGGTGGAGATTGCAAACGCTTTCGGTTTGCAGACCGTGGTGCTCCAGGCCGACTACGGGCGTGCGGTGCCTGTCGAACAGGTGGCGGAGGCCCTTGCGGCTCACCCGGACGCGCGTGGCGTCTTCGTGCAGGCTTCCGAGACCTCGACCGGGGTGGCCCACGACGTGCGCGCCATGGGGGAGGTGGTGGCGCGAACCGAGGCCATCTTCGTGGTAGACGCCATCACGGGCATCGGCACGATGCCGCTCGACATTGACGGCTGGGGGCTCGACGTGGTGGTCGGCGGGTCGCAGAAAGCCTTCATGATTCCGCCCGGTCTGGCCTTTCTCGTCATCAGTCCCAAGGCCTGGCGCCGGGCGGAAAGCGCGCGCCTGCCGCATTACTACTTCGACCTCAAGAAAGAGAAGAAGAGCGCCGAGAAAGGGGAGGCGAGCTGGACGCCCTCGACCGCGCTGCTGCTGGCCTTGAGCGCCGCGCTCGCCTACATCAAACAACTCGGCATGGACAAGCTCGTCGAGAACGCGCAACTGCTGGCCCGCGCCACGCGCGAGGCGGTGCGCGAGATCGGCTTGGAGCTGTTCGCGCGGGAGTCGCCGGCAGCCTCGGTCACTGCGGTGAAAGCTCCCGCGGGCTGGGACTCCGGGCTCATTGTCAAGGAGTTCCGCAACCGTTTCGGCGCCATCGTCGCCAACGGGCAGGGAAGCATGCGCGGCAAGATCTTCCGCATCGCTCATCTGGGTTACTTCGACTTCGCCGACATTTTCGCCCTCATTGCCGGTCTGGAACTGATCCTGAACGCGCACGGTTTTCCGGTCCGCTACGGAGCGGGCGTGGCCGCTGCGCAGAAGGTCTACGCGGAAGCGGCATACGCGAGGGAGGCAGCGCTGGCATGAACATCCTGGTGGCGGAAAGCATCGCCCCGGCGGCGGTGGAATTGCTTCGCCAGCCGGGCTGGAACGTGATCGTCTCCAATCCCAAGGACTATCTGGCGAGCCTGCCGGAGGCCGAGGCCCTGATCGTGCGCAGCGCGGTCAAGGTGACGCGCGAGGTGCTGGAGAAAGCGCCGCGGCTGCGCGTGATCGGGCGCGCCGGGGTCGGAGTGGACAACGTGGACCTGGCCGCGGCTACGCAGGCCGGCGTGCTGGTGATGAACACGCCGGGCGGCAATGCGGTCTCGGTGGCCGAGCACACCATCGCCCTGATGCTGGCCTTAGCCCGCTCGATCCCTCAAGCCAATGCTTCCCTGCATGCGGGCAAATGGGAGAAGAAGAAGTTCATGGGCAGCGAGCTGCGGGGCAAGACGCTCGGCATTCTCGGGCTGGGCAGCATCGGCCGCGAAGTGGTGCGGCGCGCCCGCGCGTTCGAAATGAGGATCCTGGCCTGCGATCCCTACATCCACCCGGAAACGGCCGCGGACCTTGGCGTCGAGCTCGTGGAGGCGTCCCGTTTGTATGCCGAGAGCGACTACTTGAGCCTTCACCTGGCTCTGACCCCCGAGACGCGCGGGATGCTCAATCGTGCGGCCTTCGAGCAGATGAAGCCGGGCGTGCGGATCATCAACTGTGCGCGCGGCGAACTCATAGACCAGGAAGCGCTGGCGGAGGCGCTGGAATCGGGGCGCGTGGCTGGCGCTGCGCTCGACGTCTTCCAGCCCGAGCCGCCGCCTCCCGATCTCCGGCTCCTCCAGTTCGATTCCGTCATCGCTACGCCGCATATCGCCGGTTCCACCGAAGAGGCGCAGGAGATCGTCGGCATCCGCATCGCCGAGCAGGTCGTCCAGTACCTGCTTCACGGGGTGGCCATCAACGCCTGCAACATGCCGGCGCTCACGCCCGAGCAGTATCGCCTGGTGGGACCCTATATCACGCTGGCCGAGCGGCTGGGCGCTTTCGCGGCGCAGATCGCACCCGGGCACCCGCGCGCGGTGCGGATGGTCTATTCGGGGCGCATCGCCGAGGCCAATACCCATCTGGTGCGCAACGCGGGCCTGGTCGGATTGCTGAACCGTTGGCTCTCGGAGCGGGTCACGCTGGTCAATGCGATGCACGTGGCCGCAGAGCGCAACCTGGCAGTCGCCGAACGGCACGAGAAGCGCGCCGGCCACGTGGACTCCGTCCGCCTCGAGCTCGAGACCGAGACGGGCGTGACCACGGTCGAGGGAGCGGTCGTGTTGGACCGGCCGCGCCTCATCCAGGTGGACGGCATCTATTGCGAGGCGCCGCTCGCCGGGCACCTGGTCTTCATGAAGAACCAAGACGTGCCGGGCGTGATCGGCCATGTGGGAACGGTGCTCGGCCGCAACAACATCAACATCGCGAATTTTTCGCTGGGCCGCCGCGAGGGACCGCGCCCGGACGGTCCGCTCGACGCGCTTGCCGTCGTCGAGACCGACGAGCCTGTCAGCGAGCAGGTTCTCGCCCAGTTGCGCGAGAATCCCGCCGTCATGGTGGCCAAGGCGGTGGAGCTCGATTGAGCGCGAGGCGGCTCAGCCGCGCAACATCCCGACGACCCCGTTGACCAGCAACGCGCCCATGCCAATCGGGATGAGGCGCTTCCAGCCGATGTCCATCAACTGATCGTAGCGGAAGCGCGGCCAGGTCCCCCGGAACCAGATGAAGGCGTAGATCACCAGGAAGACTTTCAGCAGGAACCAGAACGGACCGATCGCCCCGCGGTTCACAGGCGGCGCGAGCATCAGCAGCCCAAGGCCGATGAGCGCAAGGCCCACCGCGCGCAGGCCCGTCGCGTTCGCCCGACTCTTCAACCGCCGCGCCAGCCGGAAGCACAGCGCGCCGGAGCCGGCCATGAGGGCGAAGGGAAATCCGTAGTTGAGCGGGTACTCCAGCCAAGCCACGTTCGGAAACGGCCGCAGCCAGCCGCCCCAGAACAGCGTCACCATCACGCCGGCGACCACGAAGATGTTGGCGTACTCGGCCAGGAAGTACAGCGCCCAGCGGAAGCCGCTGTACTCGGTATGGAAACCCGCCACCAGCTCGGACTCGGCCTCGGGCAGGTCGAAAGGCGCACGATTCGTTTCGGCCACGGCCGCGATCAGATACACCGCGGCCGGAATGAGCATGAGGCCGTAGTTCTCGAAGGCGAACCAGATCTGGCGTTCGTACTGGGCCTTGACGATGCCCACCATGCTGAGCGTTCCGGCGGTCATGACTCCGGACAGCAGAGCGAAGGCCAGAGCCACTTCGTAGCTGATCAACTGGGCGCCGCTGCGCAGGGCGCCAAGCAACGCGTAGTGCGAGTTCGCCGACCAGCCTCCCAGCACGATGCCGAGCACGCCCACGGCCGACATCGCACTGACCACCAGCAGCCCTACGTTGACGTCGGCCACGCGCAACTGCTCGCTGAAGGGCAGTACCGCGAAAGAGGTCAGCGCCGTCACCGTGGTGATGATGGGAGCCGCCAGGAACAGCGGCCGGTCGGCCGCCGCAGGGACGATGTCTTCCTTGATGATCAGCTTGACCGCATCGGCGATCGGCTGGAGAAGGCCGTGGGGACCCACGCGCATCGGCCCCAGCCGCACCTGGAAATCGGCCAGGATCTTGCGCTCGAGCAGAACGACGTAACCCGCCACCAGCGGGAACAGCGCAACGACCAGGGCCGCCAGCGCCAGGGGCAGCGTCAAGGGATGTTCGAGAATCGCTTGCATCGCGTCCTACCGCAACAGAACCGAGTTCTGCGCCAGCTCGAGCCACGGCTCGGGATGCACGCCGATGGCCAGCGTGAGCACTCCCGTCACTCCCAGGGCCAGCCGCAGGCCGAAGCTCGAGGCCAGCGGCTCGCGCTCGCTGAGCTCGGAAACGAACATGCTCCGCACGATCCGGAAGTAGTAGTACACCGCCACCGCCACGTAAGCGGCGGCGATGGCAGCCAGCCAATACTGCCCGGCCTGGATCAGGGCCCAGAAGATGTAGTACTTGGCGATGAAGCCTGCCGTGGGCGGAATGCCCGCCAGCGACAGCAGGAAGATGAGCATCAAGATGGCGTGGGCCGGGCTCTTGTGCATCAGCCCGCTCAGATCGTCCAGTTCTTCGCCCAGGATTTGCTGCCGGCGCAGGGCGATCAGCACGAGGAAAGCGCCCAGGTTCATGAAGGTGTAGACCAGCAGGTACACGGCGATGCCCTTGATGCCGGTGGGATTGCCTGCTACCAATCCGAGCAGAATGTAGCCCGCGTGGGAAATCGAGCTGTAAGCCAGCAGGCGCTTCACGTTGGTCTGGGTCACGGCGGCGAGGTTGCCGACGGTAAGCGTGGCCACCGCGACGGCGGCGAGCAGGGGCTGCCAGACGGCGCGCGTCCCGGCCAGGGGACCCAGGAAAATGCGCACCAGCAAAGCGAAGGAGGCTGCCTTCGAGGCCACCGATAGATACGCGGTGACGGTCGTCGGCGCACCCTCGTAAGCGTCGGGCGCCCACATGTGAAACGGCACGAGCGAGACCTTGAAGAACAGTCCTACCGCCGTGGTGGCCATCGCCAGGAAAACCAGCGGGTCCCACGGGGGTCGGGCGGCCAGCGCGGCTGTGATGTCCGCGAGCCGCGTGGATCCGGCCAGCCCGTACATCAGGGAGAATCCATACGCCAGAAAGCCGCTCGAAAAGGCCCCCAGCAGGAGGTACTTGATCGCCGCCTCGTTCGACCGCCTGTCGAGCCTGAGGAACCCGACCATGATGTAGAAGCAGATGGCCATCAGCTCGAGGCCCACGAACAGTGTCACCAAGTCGGTGCCCGTGGCCAGGAAGTACATGCCGCAATTGGCGAGCAGGATCAGGCCGTAGTATTCGCCGTGGTGTTCGCCCTCGATCTCGAGGTAGCGGTAGGAGACCAGGGCCACCAGCAGCGAGGCCGCAAGAAAGATGCCGTTGAAGAAGATGGCGAAACCGTCAATGGTCAGGGTGCCGCGGAAGGCCGTGAACTCGGCCAGCCCTTCGCTCTTCAGGAAGGCGTACTGGCGCACCAGGCCGAGAGCCGCGAAGCCGATGCCCAGCGCCAGCAGCAGCACCAGCCACTTGCGCTGGCGCGGCGCCGGAAACACGAAGAAGTCGAACAGCAGCACGGCACACCCGAACAGCGCCAGCATGAGCGCAGGGACCAGGGCGAAATGGTCCACCGAAGTGTAGAATTGGCTCATCTCAGCACCCCGAGTGGCGCGGCGGCGAGCGCGGAGGCTTTTTCCCAGTACTCCGGACGCACCCGTTGCAGGATTTCCGCAACCGGTTTTTCGAGCACCTCGAAATAGGGCTTGGGATAGACGCCGATCCAGATCGCCCAGGCGATCAACGGCGCGAAGACGGCGAGCTCACGCAGGTTCAGGTCGGGCAGGCGCAGATTCTTCGGGTTGGTGATCTGCCCCAGCATCGTGCGCTGATAGAGCCAGAGCAGGTAGGCCGCCCCGAGGATGATGCCCAGAGAAGCGATCGCCGCCCAGAGACGGTTGGCTTCGAACGCGCCTTGCAGGATGGTGAACTCGCCGATGAAACCGTTGAGCAGCGGCAGACCCGCCGAGCTCAACATGGCGATGGCGAACACGGTGGCATATTTCGGCATCACGTGCGCCAGCCCACCATACTCGGCGATCGCGCGGGTGTGCCTGCGCTCGTAGGCGATGCCCACGATCAGAAAGAGCATGCCGGTCGAGATCCCGTGGTTGATCTGCTGGATAACGCTGCCGGCCAGGCCGTTGGGGTTCAGCGCGAAGATGCCCAGGGTGCAGAAGCCCAGGTGGCTCACCGACGAGTAGGCCACCAGTTTCTTCCAGTCCTGCTGCATCAGGCTGACCAGTGCACCGTAGACGATCGCCACCAGCGACAGCCCCACCAGGATCTTCACGATCCGAGGGTCAATCGAGGCCTTCGGCAGCAACGGCAGCGAGAAGCGTATGAATCCGTAGGTCCCCATCTTCAGGAGGATGCTGGCCAGGATCACGCTCCCCGCCGTGGGCGCTTCCACGTGGGCATCCGGCAGCCAGGTGTGGAAGGGGAACATCGGCACCTTGATGGCGAAGCCGATGAAGAACGCCCAGAAGACCCACTGCTGGATGCCGAGTGGCAGGTCCAGTTTCATCAGCTCGGCAATCTCGAAGGTGTAGTAACCGAACTGCCGAAAGTGCTGAAAGTAAAGCGTGAGGATGCCGAGCAGCATCAGCACGCTTCCCGCCAGCGTGTAGAGGAAGAACTTGATCGCGGCGTACAGCTTTCGCGGACCGCCCCAGACGCCGATGATGAAATACATCGGCACCAGGACGACTTCCCAGAAAACGAAGAACAGGAAGAAGTCCAGGGCCAGGAAGACCCCCAGCATGCCGGTCTGCTGGAGCAGGAACATGGCGTAGTACTGCTTGACCTTTTCCTGGATGGCGCTCCAGGAGGAAAGGATGGCCAGCGCGCCGATCAGCGTGGTGAGCAGCACCAGCAGGAGGCTGATCCCGTCAATGCCCACGATGTAACGCGCGCCCAGGCTGGGGATCCACTCGTAGCGTTCGACGAGCTGAAATCCGGCAGCGTTCTTGTCGAAGCGCCACAGCAGCGGCAGGCTGACCGCGAAGCCCGCGAAGCCGGCGATGTTCGCCCACAGACGGATCAGGTCGGTCCGTCGGGAAGGGATCAGCAGCAGGATGAACATCCCGGCGAGCGGGGTGAACAGGATGATGCTCAGCAAGTGCTCGCTCATCGGCTCACCGCACCAGGTACCAGGTGAACAGGGCCGCCGCCCCTAGCACGATCACCAGCGCGTAGGCCTGCACAGAGCCGGTGTGCAGGACACGGACCGGGAAAGAGGCCGCTTTGACCACGAAAGACATCAGGCGCACGGCGCCGTCCACGATCCACGTGTCCCACCAGATGCTCAGCGTGGAAGCCAGACGCGTCATCCAGCCCGCGCCGTTCACTCCGCCGTCTACGATGCGGCTGTCGAAGCGGGCCATCGCGCTTCCGACGCCCTTGCCCAGGCCGTTGACGAAAACAGCGTCGTAGAGTTCGTCCACGTACCACTTGTTGGCCAGCGCGGTGTAGAGCGGACCCGCCGCCTGGCGCAATGCGGCGACGCGTTCGGGACGCACCACGTAGAGGTGGCGGGCGATGGCGATGCCGGCCAGCGCGATGGCTAGCGAGAGGCCCATGAGCAGCCATTCCGTCGCTGCTCCGTGCGCGTGTTCCGTCCCGTGCGATGCTTGCGTGCTCAGCGCCGGCGCCAGCCAGTGTTCGAAGGCCCGGAAGCTTTCCGGCAGGAAGCTCCAGACCTTCGGAACTCCGATCCAGCCCGCCAGCGTGCTGCCCGCCGCCAGCGCCACCAGCGGCACAGTCATCACGCGCGGGGACTCGTGCACGCGCGCCAGCGTGTCCGCGTCCATGCGGGGCTTTCCGTGGAACGTCATGAAGATCAGCCGCCACATGTAAAAGGCGGTCATGCCCGCCGTCAACGTCGCCACGACATAGATGGCCTTCGAACCGTGCGGGCTCGAGTAGATCTGCCAGAGAATCTCGTCCTTGGAAAAGAAGCCCGCAAATCCAGGGATGCCGCTGATGGCCAGCGCTCCGACCACCATGGTCCAGTAGGTTACCGGGATCTTTTCCTTGAGGCCTCCCATGCGCCGCATGTCCTGCTCGCCCCCCAAAGCGTGAATGACCGAGCCCGAACCGAGGAATAGCAGGGCCTTGAAAAAGGCGTGGGTGTAGAGATGGAAAATGGCGACCCAATAGGCCCCGACGCCGCACGCCATGAACATGTAGCCGAGCTGACTGACGGTCGAGTAGGCGAGCACCCTCTTGATGTCGTTCTGCACCAGGGCGATCGAGGCAGCCAGGATGGCCGTGAAGGCTCCGATCACGGCCACCGCCATCGAAGCTTCCGGTGCCAGCCGGTAGAGCAGATGCGAGCGGGCCACCATGTAGACGCCTGCGGTGACCATGGTGGCCGCGTGGATGAGGGCCGAAACGGGGGTCGGTCCTTCCATGGCGTCAGGCAGCCAGGTGTAGAGCGGAAACTGCGCAGACTTCCCCGTGGCCCCCAGGAAAAGCAACAGCGCGATGGCGGTCAGCACGCCCAGGCTGCCCGTCTCCGCCGCGAAGCGGCCGCTGGCCAGAGCCTCGTGGACCTCCCGGAAACGCACGCTGCCGAAGACGCTGAACATCAGCAGCATTCCCAGGATGAATCCGGCGTCGCCGACCCGGTTCATCACGAACGCCTTCTTGCCGGCGTCAGCCGCCGACTTGCGGTGGAAGTAAAAGCCGATCAGCAGGTAGCTGCACAGGCCCACGCCCTCCCAGCCGACGAACATCAGCGCGTAGTTGTTCGCCAGCACGAGCATGAGCATGAAGAAGACGAAAAGGTTGAGGTATCCGAAAAACCGGTAGTAGCCTCCCTCGTGGCCCATGTAGCCGACCGAGTACACGTGAATCAGGAATCCCACGCCGGTGACCACGAGGATCATCACCGCACTGAGCGGGTCAAGCAGGAAGCCCCAGTCCGCGCTGAAGCGGGCGGGCGCCCCGGACTGCGTGAGGAAGGGCAGGCCGGCGATCCAGGTGAATTGCACGAGCTCGTACGTCCGCCCAGGCAGCGAGCTCAGTTCGAAGACGGCGCCGAGCGACAGCACGAACGAGACCAGCACGGTGCCGGGGCAGAGCAGCGATATCAGCGAACGGGCTGCGCCGTGCCGGTGGTGCCCGGAACCGTGGCCGTGGGGTTGCGGAAGATCGGCGGCCAGGCCGGGGGCGACGGCGACCTGCGAGGACGCTTGCGGGTCGAGCAGCCGTCCCAGCACCAGCATCAGCGCGGCGCCGGCCAGCGGCGCCAGCGGGATCACCCACAGCAGTTCGAGGAAACTCATCCGCTTCTCACCACTTGAGCAGGTTGATCTCGTCCGCCTGCACGGTCGAGCGCGTGCGGAACAGTGCGATCAGGATGCCCAGGCCCACGGCCGCCTCGGCCACCGCCACGGTGATCACGAAAATGGCGAAGACCTGGCCGTGGACCTGGCCGAGATGATGGGAGAAGGCGATCAGGTTGATGTTGACGGCGTTGAGGATCAGCTCGATCGCCATCAGGATGACGACGATGTTGCGGCGCGCCAGCACGCCGATCGTACCGATGGCGAGCAGGGCGGCGCCGAGGACCAGGTAGTGCGTCGTGGTGATCGGGTGCAGCATCAGATCCTCTTCCGCGCCATGATCACCGAGCCCACGATCGCCGCCAGCAGCAACAGCGAGGCCAGCTCGAACGGCAGCAGGTACTGCTTGAACAGCACGTCGGCCACGCGCTCGACGTTGCCGCCCTGCGCCGCCGGCTCAGGCCGCGCGAAGCGGAAGGCTTGCGAGCCGCGGACCAGCACGTAGACGATCTGGGCAGCCACGGCGAGCACGCAGGCCAGCGCCAGCCACCACTGCCCGCTGAACTGGCGCATGCGCGCGGCCTGGTCGAGGTTGACCAGCATGATCACGAACAGGAACAGCACCATGATTCCGCCCACGTAGAGCACGATCTGAACGGCGAAGAGGAACTCGGCCCGCTGGAGCAGGAACAGGCCGGCCACGCCGATCAGGGAAAGGATGAGCGACATGGCACAGTGCACGGCGTTCCTGCGGGTGATGGTGAGCATGGCTCCGCCCAGCGTCACCAGTGCGAACAGGTAGAAAAAGAACGTGTCGGCCCACATGGTTCACCAGGCGTATTTCGTAGGCCTCGGGCCCTCTTCGAGCATCTGCCGGTCCCAGATCGCGCCCTCGCGGCTGTAGCTGGCCAGCTCGAAATCCTGCGTCAGCTCGAGCGCGTCCACCGGGCAGGCATCCTCGCAAAGGCCGCAGAACATGCAGCGGGAGATGTCGTAGGTGAAGGTGGTCAGCACCTTGCGCTTGGTCTTCTCGTCGCGCTCGCTGCCCACCACGATCAAGTTTTCCGGGCAGGCCAGAGCGCAAAGGTTGCAGGCGATGCAGAGCGTCTCGCCGGTTTCCGGGTTGATGTTCAACCGCGGCGCGCCCCGGAAGCGTTCCGCGATCTTGGGGCGTTGGGCCGGGTACTGTTCGGTGTAAATGTACTTGGGTTGTTGGTACCGGAAAGTGACCCAGAGCCCCTGGATCAGATCGAGGAGGAAAATCTTTCTGAGTAGATTCAGCATTGCCCCTCCCGCTCAGCGGTCCACCTCGCCCAGCACGATGTCTATGGTCCCGATCACGACGACCACGTCGGCCACCAGGGCGCCCCGGCACATCTTGTCCAGCGCTTGCAGGTTCACGAACGAGGGCGGGCGCACGCGCACGCGGTAGGGCTGCGTGGAGCCGTCGCTCACGATGTAGTAGCCGAGCTCGCCCTTGGGGGCCTCGATGGAAACGTAGACTTCGCCCACCGGGGGCTTGATCACCTTGGGCACCTTGCCCATGATGGGGCCGCCCGGCAGGCCGTCGAGCGCCTGACGGATGATCCGCACCGACTGGCGCATCTCCTGGATGCGCACCAGGTAGCGATCGTAGCTGTCCCCTCTGGTGCCCGTAGGGATTTCGAAATCGTACTGCTCGTAACCCGAGTACGGCTGCGCCTTGCGCAGGTCCCATTTGACGCCGGCGGCGCGCAACAGCGGTCCGGTGACCCCGTAGGCCTTGCAATCCTCGGCGTTGAGAATGCCCACGTTGCGGAGACGGCCGATCCAGATGCGGTTGCCCGTAAGCAGTTCCTCATATTCGTCCACCTTGGGCAGGAACATGTCGCAGAAGGCGCGTACGTCCGACTCGAAGGTGTCGTAAGTCTCGTACTGGAGTCCGCCGATGCGGAAGGCGTGCGTGGTCAGCCGCGCGCCGCAGTACTTCTCGAAAATGTTGAGGATCTCCTCCCGCTCGCGCATGCAATAGAACAGGGGCGTGATGGCGCCGACGTCGAGCGCGTGCGTGCCCAGCCAGATGAGGTGGCTGGCGATGCGGTTCAGCTCGGTCAGGATGACGCGGATGGCCTGCGCGCGCGGGGGGACCTCGACGCCCAGCAGCTTTTCCACCGCCAGGCAGTAGCCCAGCCCGTTCGAGACCGCGGCCACGTAATCCATGCGGTCCACATAGGGCGCGAACTGGGGGTAGGTGCGGTTCTCAGCGATTTTCTCGACGCCGCGGTGCAGGTACCCGATGACGCACTCGGTGCCGATGACCTTTTCGCCGTCCAGCTTCAGGATCACGCGCAGCACGCCGTGCGTGGATGGGTGCTGCGGCCCCATGTTCAGCACCAGTTCGGTTGCGTCGAGGAACGTGCCATCCGGCATACGATCACTGCCCGCTTTCGATGCCCAGGTGCTCCTTCACCCAGCGGTTGTCCATGTCGAGGATGCTCGAATCCTTCCGCAGGGGATGGCCGGTCCAATCCTCCGGCAGCAGGATCCGCCGCAGGTCGGGGTGGCCCGCGAACTCGATCCCGAACATGTCGTAGACCTCGCGTTCCAGCCAATTGGCGGTGGGATGCAAGCCGACCACGGAGGCCGCGCGCTGGCCCTCCTTGATGCGCGTTTTGATCCGGATGCGCTCGTTGCGGGCAAAGCTGTAAAGGATGTAGACCAGCTCGAAACGCTCCGCGCGTTCCGGATAATCCACGGCGGTGATGTCCACTAGGTAGTCGAAGCCGAATTCCAGCTTGAGGTGCTCGATGATGGGCGCCACCGCGTCGGGATGAGCGACGAGAAACTTCTGGCCGAGGTAGGCGGAAAACTCGGCGATCCGATCTTGAAACTTCGCGCGCAGCGCTTCGGTGAGCTCGTCCTCCCAGGGCGTGCTGGCCATGGCGGCGGGAGGCTTGGCTGGGGGCCGCGGCTTGTGCGCCGCTGGCGGCTTGCCCTCCGTCGGTTGCTCGGCCATGGGATTCGAACGATCCCCCGGGCGCTCCACCGGCGGTTGCCCAGCACGCGCCAGCGTTGGCTACCCGGGTCGAAGACCATGACTTTAGCATACGCAGCGGAGGCCGGGCAAACACGCGTCCCGTCTGCGGGGCGTGCGCGGGAGCGTGTCTGTGGCGGCAAGGACGACTTTCACACCCGGGATACGGTTTCGCCAAGCAGCTCGAGCCCCACGATGCGCGCGTCGCGCCAGCCCAGATCGTGTAGCCGGGCTGGAGGCTGGAGGCTGAACAGCAGTTGCGAGCAATCTTCTTGCCGGCGGGACTCGGGCAGGCGTCCCCGAAACGGCTGCACCAGCGCCAAGTAGCGCAGTACCTCGCAGGCATCGCCCATTTCGGGGAGCAGGATCTCGTAGAGCTGGGTGCGGAAGCGGATGCGGGCCGCTCGCTCACTCAACCGCCAGACGAGGAATGCGCAGCACTCGACGGCCTTCTCGAACCAGTCTTCGCGGCCGGACGGGACATCGAGGTCGAGGTAGATCTCGAGCAGCCGCTCTTCGTCGCGGGCGAATTCCCGCACTTGGAGCTCGCCGGTATGGGCCGTGGCTTTCCAGTCCACGTGGCGGGCGCTCTCGAACGGCTCGTACGGGCGGATGCGGTAAAAGTCCTGGCCGCGGCCCCGAGATTGGGTCTCCAGCTCGCCCCGCACCGAAGCCAAGAACTCTTCGAAGCCGGGTTGCGGCTCGACCGGCGGGTACACCAGCACCTGTGTGCCCAGCGCGACGGCGGCGCTGCGTTCGAGGAACCCGAACGGGAAGCCGGTCGAAAACAGGAAGCTGCCGGCCCGGTGCAGCCCGCGACGCTCGAAGCGCACCTCGACGAGCAACTCCATGCGCGCGCCCCCTGGCAGCAGAGGGATATAGGCCGGCGACGAAACGGCCTCGGCGTGCCTGCCCTCCAGCCGGATGGAGAACGAGGGCATCCAGCGTTTCAGGTTGCGGATCAAGGCCCGCGCGCGCACCGGCTGTCGGGCGGTGACGTGCTCGGGCAGCAGGAACTCCAGCTCGAGGCCGGCCAGCGAGAGGCTGCTGATGAGCCCCGAGATCATGAGGGTGGAGAGCATCGCCGCCAGGATGAGGAAGAGCAGGTTGTTGGCCGTGATCACGGCGGCCGCTGCCACGAAAAGCAGCCCGGTAACGAACACCACACCGGCGCGGCCGACGCGCGGAAGCCGCTCGCGAGGGAGAAGCCCTGTTAGTCGCCCGAGCCAACCCACCCTGTAGCCGAGCTTAGCAGGCCAGGAGCGGTGGGCATCGGCCGGCTACGGGCGATGCGCGCGCCCTGTCCGCTCGTGGCACAATTGGGGTTTCATGTCTTCGCAACCGGCAACAACCGCTGCTCCGCGCCTGCGACGGGCCCTCACGCTGTGGGACCTCGTCCTCTACGGGATCATCGTCATCCAGCCCACTGCCCCCATGCCGCTTTTCGGCGTGGTGTACTCGGAAGCTCGCGGGCACGTGGTGACCGCCGTGCTGATCGGCATGGTCGCGATGCTGTTCACAGCCGTCAGCTACGGCCGTATGGCCAGGGCTTACCCGGCCGCCGGATCGGCATTCACCTACGTCGGCCGGGAGCTGCACCCTGCGCTCGGCTACGTCACCGGATGGAGCATGGCCATGGACTACATGCTCAATCCGCTGATCTGCACGATCTGGTGCAGCAAAGCGGCGGGGAACATCATTCCCGAGATTCCCTATGCCGTCTGGGCGATCTTCTTCGCCTCGCTGTTCACTGGCCTGAACCTGCGAGGGATCAAGGCGTCGGCGCGCACCAACGCCATCCTCGCCGCGGCCATGGGAGTGGTGATCTTGATCTTCTTCGGCGCGGCGATCCGCTATCTGCTGGGCATGCCGCCGCAGGGCGCCGACTTTTTCCTGCGGCCTCTTTACAACCCGGAGACCTTTTCCTTCTCCGCGCTCTTCACGGGCACCTCGATCGCGGTTCTCACCTACATCGGCTTCGACGGCATCTCGACGCTCTCGGAAGAAGTCGAGAATCCCCGGCGCAACATCCTGCTGGCGACGGTGCTCACCTGCCTGGTCACCGGCATTCTTGCCTCGCTGGAGGTGTACCTGGCGCAGCTTGTCTGGCCTGCGGGCAAGCCCTTCCCGGACGTGGATACTGCCTATGTCCACGTGGCGGGCGAGGCTGGAGGGTGGTGGCTGTTCCATCTGATCAACGCCACCCTGCTGGTGGCGACCATCGGATCCGGAACCGGCGCGCAGCTGGGCGCAGCACGGCTGCTTTACGGCATGGGCCGCGACAATGCCATCCCGCGCCGTTTCTTTGCCTATGTGGATCCCAAGCGACGCATCCCGCGCAACGCCGTGTTGTTCACGGGCGCGGTGGCCTTGACGGGCGCATTCCTCATGAGTTACCAGCTGGGGGCGGAGATGTTGATGTTCGGGGCGTTCCTGGCTTTCATGGGGGTCAACCTCTCGGCTTTCGTGCGCTATTACGTGCGCGGCGAGAGGAAGTTCCGCTACCTCCTCCCGCCCCTGGCGGGCTTCCTGATCTGCTTTTACATCTGGCTCAACCTCCGCTGGCCGGCAAAGGTGGCGGGGGGAATCTGGCTGGCCGCCGGCGTGCTCTACGGCGCCTGGAGGACCAGGGGCTTCCGCAGCGAGCTGGTGGAATTCGAGATTCCCACCGAATGATCCCGCGCCTCGGCACGCCGCCATGTATGCTGAGATTGAGCAGGGAGGAGAAGGCTGTGACGTTGCGTTGCCTGGTTGCCTCGCTGTCGCTGGCTGCCACGGTGGGCGCGCAACCCTTTCGTCCGCTCTTCAACGGGAAGGATCTTTCCGGCTGGCGGATGGTGGGTCCCGGGCGCTTCGTGGTGGAGGACGGAATGATGAGGACCGAAGGGGGGATGGGGCTGCTCTACTACGAGAAGGAAAAGTTCGGCAACGCCACCATCCGGGTGGTCTTCAAGACGGCATCGGAGCGCGCCAATTCCGGCGTTTTCATCCGGCTGCCTGAGCCCCCGCCCGATCCCTGGTACGCGGTACACAACGGCTACGAGGTGCAGATCGAAGCGGCCGGCGACGACTGGCACGCCACGGGTTCCATCTATTCGCTCAGCAAGGTTCTGGCGCGGCCGCAGAAGCCGGCCGGCGAATGGAACACGATGGACATCGTGCTCGATGGACTGAAAACCATCGTCTACTTGAACGGGGTGAAGGTGAACGAGTTCTCGCCCGATATGCCGGTGCCGCCGCGACGCCGTTGGTACGAGCCCGCCCGCGGTCCGCGGCCCGAATACGGCTACATAGGTTTGCAGAACCACGACGCACGAAGCATCGTATACTTTCGGGAAGTCAGCGTGAAGAAGCACTGAGGCTGGCCGCCTATGGACGGGGATCCGGCGATCGAGACCGCGGGTTTGACGCGCGTCTATCGCAAGCGCTGGCGGGGAGGGGAGATTCGCGCGGTGGATTCGGTCACCCTCACCGTCGCCCGGGGCACCAGCTTCGGTTTGCTCGGGCCGA
Organism: Bryobacteraceae bacterium; assembly: GCA_025062235.1. GTDB lineage: Bacteria > Acidobacteriota > Terriglobia > Bryobacterales > Bryobacteraceae > DTHT01. The sequence goes on along the minus strand of JANXAE010000065.1, from coordinate 2,188 downwards.
ACGGCGCTGGCAAGACCACGTTCGTCAAGATGCTGCTGGGCATCGTCCGACCTACGGCCGGGTCCGCCAAACTGCTCGGCATGGACTGCCGGCGTCCCGAAGCGCGCCTGAGCGTGGGTTACCTGCCCGAGAACCATCGCCTGCCCTCTTACTGGACCGGGGCCGGCCTGCTCGACTTCGCCGGTGCGCTTTCGGGCATGGACCCCCGCTCACGGCAGCGGCGCATTGCGGAGCTGCTCGAGCTGGTCGGCCTGAGCGAGTGGGCGGACGTGCGGCTTGCGCGGTACTCCAAAGGTATGCTTCAGCGGCTCGGGCTGGCGCAGGCTCTGATGCATGGGCCCGCGCTGCTGCTGCTCGACGAACCCACCGACGGGGTGGACCCTGTGGGAAGGCAGCAGATCCGGGGCATCCTGCGCGAGCTGGAACAGCGGGGCGTTACGGTCTTCTTGAACTCGCATCTGCTGTCCGAAGTCGAGTTGTCGTGCCGCGAGGTGGCCATCATGCATCGCGGCCGCATCGTGCTGGCCGGACGGGTCAAGGATCTCACCGCCGGCCAGGGCTACCGCATGACAGCGGCTCAGGTCTCCGAGCGCCTTTTCGATGAGTTGCGCCGGCGCGCCGCGACAGCCGCGATGCAGGACGGCTTGGCCGAGTTTCTCTTCCCTTCGCGTGAGGAGCTCAATCGCGCCGTAGACCTGGTGCGGGCTCATGGCGGCTGGCTGGAGAGCGTCAACCGCACCACGAGTACGCTGGAAGAAGTCTTCATGCGGACGGTGCGGTCTGAGGCTGCGGGGCAGAACTGATGCGCGGCGTTCAGGCGACGGCCCTGCTGCGTGACGCCGTGCGCGAAGCCGCCGCGCGCTGGGTGTTCTGGGGATTCTACGGTCTTTCGACCGCCCTCATTCTGTTTTTCCTTTTCCTGCTGCGCATCGACGTGATCGAAGGCGCCCGCGCCACGGTCACTCTGTTCGGGGAAACCAGTCCCAGGGCTCTGCCCGTGACGCGGCTGGTCAGACAGTTCCAGGGCGGGGTGGCTTCCTTCCTTTACGTGGCCGGGATGGGCCTGGCTCTGTTCGCCTCGGCCGGGTTGATGGCATCCACTTTCGAAGCCGGGCGAATCGAGTGGCTGCTTTCCAAGCCGGTCTCCCGCGCCGGCATCCTGCTATGCCGTTACGCGGGCAACGTCCTGGTGGTCGCGCTGAACGTCTGCTATCTGGTGTTCGGCGTGTGGTTGATTCTGGGCTGGAAGACGGGAGTCTGGGACGCGGGTTTCCTGGCGGCCGCGGCTACCACCATCTTCATGTTCATGGTGCTGCTCAGCGTGGTCACTCTGGCTGCTACATTGACGGGGAGCTCCGCCCTGGCTACCATGGTCGCCTTCGCGCTGATGGTGCTCAGTCCCATCCTGGCGCAGCACCGTCTGATGGTGAAGCTGCTCGACAGCGAGTTCTGGAGGGACGTCTGGCGTGCCCTGTATTATTTGCTGCCCAAGGTCTACGAAGTGGGCCGGATCAACATGCTTCTCATCCGGGACCGCGCCGTCGAGAGCTGGATGCCGGTGTGGAGTTCGGCTCTGTTCGGAGTCGCGGTGCTGGCGGCTGCGGTGATCGCTTTCTCGCGGAGGGATTATTGATGCGCTGGGCGTGCGCCTGCTGGATGGCGGTGGCGGCGGCGGTGCTGGGATGCCGCTCTGCGGAAAGGTCGCAGCTTTACGTGGATCCGGCGCTGGCGGCTCTGGTTTCGCCCGAAGCCGTCATGGTTGCCGGCGCACGCGTGGAGAGCCTGCGTGGCACCGCGCTTTACAAGCGCTGGGTGGCGGGCAGACGCGTGCCGGTTCTCGACGAGCTGGCTGCGCGGCTAGGGCTGGACCCGCGAAAGGATCTCTGGGAGCTGGTGGTGGCTTCCGAGGGCGGACATACGGTGGCGCTCGCGCGCGGCAAGTTCTCGCCCATGGGATTGGAACCGAGGATGGAGGGAGCTCGCCGGACGGCGTACAAAGGGTACACGCTGATCGGCGACGAGCGAGCCTCGGTCGTCTTCATGAATTCGACGACGGCCGCGACCGGCCCGGCTGCCGCCCTGCGGGCCCTGATTGATCGGAGGGGCCGCGGCAAGGGCGTTTCCCCTCTGATCCAGCAGGCCCGGGCGCTGCCCGCGGGAACACAGATCTGGCTGGTTTCAAGTGACA
>JANXAE010000064.1 GCA_025062235.1 Bryobacteraceae bacterium | reverse complement strand
GAAGCTGCGAGAGCAGTTCGACGTCGCGCTCGAGCAGGTCCTCGTACCGGATCAACGGTTCGCCCGCTTCCAGCCAGCTCAACTGGATGGCCGCGCAGTCCTGGAGGAAGTTGTCCATCAGGTAAAGGAAGCCGCCCTCCTGGTCGAGGTCCCAGAGTTTCTGGCGCAGCGCGGCGGAGTCGCTATCGAGGACGGGGTGGCTGATCTTGAAGCTGAAGTAAGCCGAAACCAGAGTGTCCCGCAGGTCGCGGATGATCACGAACCAACGCGAGTTCTCGGGCAGGCCGAGCGCCTCGAATCGGGGCCTGGGCAGATAGACCGTCGGGTAGATGAAACCGCGCTGAATGGGGTAATGAAGGACCTGCACGTTGCCCGCGCGCGGCTCGATGATGCGATCGGGGAAGCACGCCCGCAAAATGGCGTAGATCCACTGCGAACCGGCCTTCCAATGGGTGACGTGAAAGACGGTTGGGCCCGTGGCCTCAGCCCGGGGAGGTTCGCCGGGCGAAGCCGTGCGGCGCGGCAGGACTTCCACCTCGAGCGAACCTGGCAAATCCGCCAGCCCGTGGTGCGAGAGCCAACCGGAAGCTCCGAGAACGACCTCGATTTCGGCGGCGTCCACGAGCCGGCAGTGCTCCTGGAAGCGACGCACGAATTCGAGGTAGCCGATCTCACCGGCACGGTAGGCGCGCTGCGCCTCCCGATCCGTGCTGCCCAGTCCCACGTTGATGCGGTATCGGCCTGGCGCAAGGCACAACGCGATGGCCTGATGGAAACGCACGCGGGCGCCCGCGGGGATCTCCTCCTCGCACTCCCGCTGAGCTTGATAGGTTGCCTTGCCGTGCACAACCACGCCGCCGGGCGTGACCAGTTCCGCCCCGCCGGCGGGCACTCCCAAGTCGCGCAGCGCCTCGAACTCGTAGTACAGATGCAGGGTCTCCCCTTGTTCGAAACGGCGCGACGATTCTCCCGCCGCGTTGCAAATGGCCAGGCTCAAGCAGCGCGCACCGCCGTCGGTGAACTGGAACCGGCGCGAGACGTCGAGCAGGCACTCGACGGCCGCCCATTCCCGTTGGGCGATCATCAGCAAACCCCCTGGAACTTCGGGTATGCCGGCGAGGGCCTCATGCGCGCACCGCGGACAGCTTTTCGCTCACCCCTAGGGCACGGCAGTCGTGCTCCAACATTTCCCATACCAGCTGCTCGAACCGGACCGTGGGCTCCCAACCGAGGATCTGGTGCGCCCTGCCGGCGTCGCCCTGGAGCACGTTGATCTCGGCAGGCCGGTACAATTGCGGATCGCAGACTACGTAATCCCGGTAATCGAGCCCCGCGTAGCCGAAGGCGAGCTCGCAAAACTCGCGCACGCTGTGGGTCTCGCCGGTGGCGACCACGTAGTCGCCGGGCTCGGGCTGTTGGAGCATCAACCACATGGCTTGAACGTAGTCCCGCGCGTGACCCCAATCGCGCCGCGCATCGAGGTTGCCGAGTCTCAGCTCGCGGGCCTTGCCCGCCAGGATGCGCGCCACGCCGGAGGTGATCTTGCGGGTGACGAACTCGAAGCCGCGACGGGGCGATTCGTGGTTGAAGAGGATGCCGTTCGAGGCGTGCATTCCGTAGGTTTCGCGGTAGTTGCGCGTGAGGTGGAAGCCCGCCACCTTGCTGATTCCGTAAGGCGACCGCGGCATGAACGGGGTTTGCTCGTTCTGTGGCGCATGCGGCGCGTTCCCGAACATCTCGCTCGATCCGGCGAAGTAAAAGCGGCAGCGGGGAACGATGCGCTTCAGTGCGGCCAGAAGGTAATGGGTCCCGTTGATATTGATTTGCAGGGTCGAGAACTCGTCGTCGAAGGAATAACTGACGAAGCTCTGGGCGGCCAGGTGGTAACATTCATCGGGTGCTGTCTGTTCCACAACCTGGTGCAAGCTCGCGTAGCTTTCGAGCGACGCGGCGTGGAGTTCGACTCGGCCGAGCAGGTGAAGGATACGGGAGAGGCGGTGCTCAGGGTCCTCGAGAGCCACGCGGCGCACGATGCCGTGCACCTCGTAGCCTCGCTCGAGCAGAAATTCCGCCAGATATGAGCCGTCCTGCCCGGTGATGCCCGTGATCAAGGCTCGTTTTTTCATCGAGCCTAATGATCTTAGCACCCGGCGCAGACTCTTTCAATGCACTCCTGTTCGGAAGCCCAGCGCCGCAATCGCAGGGATCGGGACCGGCTTCAGCGCGGCACGCGGAACGACGCGATGTAGCCAGTGATACCGGCGTCCGCCTCCCACCAACGGCGCGCGAAGTGGTCGCCGCGGAAGCTGGTGAATTCGGTCGTGCAAAGGGCCGAATCCGTGGTCGGGATGAACGGCGTGTACCACAGCCAAGATCCCTGGTGAGCGTCTTCGGGCAGGCGCGCCGGCCGGACAACCACGCGCGACAGGCCCGCGACCTCGATCGTGATGCGCTCACCCTCCTGCGCGAGCTTGACCGGGGCGGCTTGGACGCTGATGATCTGCCCCAGCACGTCGCCGTAATATTCCTTCAGCATGTCCACCAAGGCCTTCTGCGCGGCGGCGGGAACGCCATCCACGAACACTGCGCTGCGGCGCGGCGTACCCTGAAGGCTCAAGCTTTCCGGACCAGTCAGGACGGCGACTGCACGCGCGCCGCTGAGGTCCTGCCCCGCGTAGGCGCCCTCGCGCACCACCCAGGCCAAGATCGCTTCGCGGCCGCTGGTGACCTGCTCTCCCGAGTACAGACAGCCGCACGTGTAGACGTGATTGGACCGGACTTCGATGTACTGGCCACTGATCGCCGGCGCCGAAGCCGTTACCAGGCCAGCCAGCAACACCATCGCCGACACAATCGCTAGCAGCCGAATCATGGCATCGCCCTCCCTTGCCGATATGGTACCACGTCCCTGCGATGCGGGCTCAGCCGACCAGCCGCAGGAATCGCAGGGCATCCTCCTTCATGTACACGTTGTTGAACAGGACGTAGGCAGGCCGCGCGCCGTCGCCCCGCCACCGCTCGAGCTTGCGGGCCAGTTCCTCGAGCTCCGCGTCGCAATAGCGGTAGCTGTAGCCGCCGCGCCCGTGAAGCCTCAAATAGAGCGCCCGCCCGTAGAGGGGCTCCGCCTGGAAGGGGTCCACGCAGTGCACCAGGTCGAACCTCCGGCAGAGATCGCGGACGATCCCGGCCGGCCACTCCCCGCGGGGTTCCCAGACCAACAGCCACTCTTGGGGGCCCAATCTCGCGAAGAACGTTTCGAGGCTCGCCAAGTTCGCCGCCGAGGGTCGGAACGACGCGGGGCACTGCAAGACGACGGCCTCGGCTCGCAGGGCGCGGGCGATCTCAGCGGTCCTTTCCCAGGCGTTCCACACCTGTGGCGTGGCCTGGAACCAGCCGCATGCCTGCCGCTCCTTCTCGGAGAGCGGCTCCCTCAAGCGCCGGTAGGTGGGGCTCGACGCCGGATGGGTGATCAATTGCCAGGCCTTCATCGTGAAGTGGAAAGAGGCGGGTGCCTCCCGTCTCCACTTTTCGGCCAGAGCAACCGAGGGAAGCTGGTAGAAGGTTTGCTGCAACTCGACGACGGGAAAGTGCTCGAAATAGCGCGCCCGTGCCTCTGGCCAGCCGCAGCAGCCGACCAAAAGCGTGGCCACGAGTTTCCCCTCCCCCAACCGAGCCCCATGCGGCGCGCGGGATTTGGCCTGGAGGCCTGCGAATCTACTTCCGCGCGCCGCGCTGCGGGTTCTTCAAGCGGGCTTGACGAAGCTTCTTCCGGTTGCGCTTGGGCTTGCTGATGATGAAGGTGCCACTGCCGACGTAAGTGGCGGAGTACGTCTTGTTCTCCGTCAAGGCTTCACCCCTGCTGTGGCGGCCAGTTCGGCCTGTTGAGATCCGCCGGCTAACTCCCCGGCTACCCGTTCATTCTACCGCAGGCGCATCTTCGCATCCTTGGCCGGCGCTGCTTTATCCTGAAAATTGGCCGAAGCGGTTGCCCCCCTGAGTGGCCCCTCGCCCCCTCCCGCGGGCGAACGCGCGTGGCCGGACCTGTTCCGTGCCCTCCGCCACCGCAACTTCCGACTGTTCCTCTGCGGCCAACTGGTCTCGCTCGTGGGGACATGGATGCAGAGTGCGGCCCAGAGCTGGTTGATGTACCGACTGACGCACTCGGAATGGCTGCTGGGCGCCACGTGGTTCTGCTCGCAGATCCCGGTCTTCCTGCTCGGGCCGTTGGGTGGCGTGGCGGCGGACCGCTTCTCGCGACACCGGATCGTGCTGCTAACCCAAGCAGCCGCGATGTGCCAGGCGTTCGTCCTTGCCGCTCTGACCTTGTCTGCGTGGGTCCAGCCCTGGCACATCCTGACGCTCGCCACCGTGCTCGGAGTGATTTACGCCTTCGACATGCCCGGGCGGCAGGCGCTGCTCATCCATCTGGCTGCGAAGGACGATCTGCTGAACGCCATCGCGCTGAATTCGGCTGCGTTCAATGTGGCACGACTGCTGGGGCCGGCCCTGGCGGGCGTGCTGGTGGCGCGCTACGGTGAGGGCGTGTGCTTTGTGGTCAACGGAGCGAGCTTCGTAGCTGTGCTTGCCTCGCTGGCTGCCATGCGGCTTCCCGCCCCGGCGGCCCGCCCCCGGGAGTCTCCCCTCGAGCATCTGAAGGACGGCTTCCGCTACGCTTATCGCTCCGCGCCGGTTCGAACCCTGCTCGGGCTGATCGGGGCGGCCAGCATCGCAGGGATGCCCGCCATCGTGCTGATGCCGTTCTTCGCCGACGAGATCTTCGGGCGTGGATCGCAAGGCATGGGCTTCCTGTTGGGGTCCATGGGCCTGGGCGCCGTGGTGGGAACGCTGTGGCTCGCCGGCAAGGGTCGCACTTCGCAGCTGCCGCGTGTCATTCTCGCCAGTTCGCTGATGCTGGGCGTAGCGCTGGTGCTTTTTGCGATCTCGCCCTCGTACTACCTCGCACTCGCCTTGATGCCGGTGGTGGGTTTCAGCGTGATGCGGCAGAACGCATCCGCCAACACGCTGATCCAGACGCTCATACCCGACTGCTACCGGGGTCGGGTGATGGCCCTGTACGCAATGATGGTCGTGGGACTCGGACCTTTCGGCAGCCTGCTGGCGGGGGCGCTCGCGCACCGGATCGGCGCGCGGGGCGCGGTTCTTCTGGGAGGGCTGTTGTGCCTCGGGGCGGCTTTCTGGTTCCAGATGCGCAGGCGCGTGTTCAGGGCAGTGGCGGTCGCGGTTGGAATGGCGGCACTGGCTGCGTCCCCGTTGCCGGCGCTCAACGCGGACGCGCCCGCCGTCCGCGAGATCGTGCGCGAGCTGGAGAGCATCTCGGGGCTGAGGCAGCGCAGGCCAATCCGTCTCCAGACCATCGAGCGCGAACACGTGAAAGCATTCCTGGAAGAGCGCATGCGCACGGAACTCCGACCCGAGGAAATCCGTGCCGAGGAGATCTTGCTCAAGAAACTCGGTTTCTTGCCGCCGGAGTTCGATCTGAGACGAACGATGCTGGAGTTGCTGAGCGAGCAGGCTTCCGCCTTTTACGACTACCGGAGCAAGCGACTCTACCTGATCGAAGGAGCGGGGGGCGAGCTTCAGCATTCGGCGCTGGTCCACGAGGTGGCCCACGCGTTGGCGGATCAGAGTTTCGACCTCGGTCGGTTCATCCGGAGGGCCCGGCAAAGCGATGACGCAGCCCTGGCGCGCATGGCGGTCATGGAAGGGCAGGCCACATGGCTGATGTCCGAGTACCTGACGCGGCGTACCGGTCAGTCTCTGGGGGATTCGCCTGTGCTGGTGCGCATGATGAGTCGCGCTGCCGAGCTTTCCGCCGGCCAGTTTCCCGTCTACGAGTCCGTGCCGCTTTACCTGCGCGAGACGCTGATTTTCCCCTACAGTCGCGGGATGGTATTCCAGCACGCGATCATCGAGAAGTTCGGTTCGGCAGCCTTCGCGCGGGTCTTCGTTCGACCACCGGAATCCACCCGGCACGTACTGCACCCCGAAACCTACCTTTCCGGTGAGAGGCCGGAGACGCCGAAGCTGCCCCGTCTCCGCTTGCCGCGGGGATACCGTTTGCTCATCGAGGGCACGCTAGGCGAGTTGGACCATCTGCTGCTACTCAAGCAGTACGGCAGCGCGGCAGAGGCAGAGCAAGTGGCCTCCGGCTGGCGAGGCGGATACTATTGCGTCTGGGAGCAGAAGCGCGGTGGGCGGACGCTGCTGGTGCATGCCTCATGCTGGGCGACTCCAGAGGCGGCGCGGCGGTGGTACGACGCTTACCAGAGGGTGTTGCGCGGCAAGTGGAAGCGGTTTATCCCAACAGCGCAGGGGCCGGCGCAGGTATGCGGGGAAGGCGACGACGGTCACTTCCTGGTCCGCGTGGACGGCCGGGCGTTCTTGGCGGCCGAAGGCTGGCCCTCCGAGCAGGCCCTGTTCGGCAGTCTCGAAAGCTTGAGGCCTTGAGCAATGGGTGCTCGTTGCCGATAACCATAGAGGAGGATTTGCGCCCAGGCAGCGCGTGGAACTTGCACGAGGTGGCCCGTTGAATGGACCGAGAGAACCGGCCGGCAGGACCCGCCGCGCGCTCGTCATATGCCCGGACAGGGCGCTGGCCGCCGAGCTTTTGCGCGTGCTCAGCAGCCGCGCCCTGGCTCCCGTCGTGCATCACTCGTATCCACCGCCAGGCGCACTGGCAGCTCAGCCCGGTCTTTGCTTCGTGGATGCGCAGACCGATCCTGAAACTGCGCTGCGACTGATTGGCGAGCTGAGCACGCGGTGGCCTTGTTTGCCATTGGTCGCCTTGCTTGGTCGTAACGATCCCGACATGATCTTGCGCTGCCTCCGCACCGGGGCGAGCGAGTTCCTCGTCTACCCCTTCAGCGAACAGGAGTGGGAGGCTGTTTGGGAGCGGATCGCGGGGGTAGGTTTTGGCAACGTTCCGGATTTCAAGGGAGGGAAAGTCTACTGCGTGGTCCCGGGTAAGGGTGCCGCGGGGGCCACGACCACCGCCGTCAACCTTGCCTTCCAGCTCAAACGGGCCGGTCACCAGAAGGCGTTGCTGGCCGACTTAGACACCCTCACCGGCACCGTGGGCTTCCAGCTCAAACTCAAGTCGAGCTACAACTTCCTGGACGCGCTGACGCATTCGGACCGGCTGGACGCCGACCTCTGGAAAGTGATCGTCAATCATGTCCGCGGCGTGGACGTGCTGTTGGCCCCCGAGGATCCCGCCGGCGTGGGACAGGATTGGGATCCGGCCCCACTGGTGGACTTCTGCCGCACGCGTTACGACGTGATCGTACTCGATACGGGCGGCGCTTTCGGCGATTGGAACCTGGCCGCCGCCCGCCAGGCAGACGAGCTGCTTCTGGTAACCACCGCAGAATTGCCCTCGCTGCACGCCACGCAGCGTGCCCTGGCTTACTGGGACGAACAAGGGCTGGGGCGCGACCGTCTGCGTTTGCTGCTGAACCGCCATGGGCGTGAGCGCACCCTGACCGCGGAAGCGATCGGCGAAGCACTGGACTGCCCGGTTTTCCACGTCTTGCCCGCGGACCCAGAAACGCTGGACAAGGCGGTCATGGAGGGCAAGCCGGTTTCCCCTGCCAGCCGCTTCGGCAAGAGCCTGGCGGAGCTGGTGGAACGTCTGGAGCGGCCGCCTCAGCGCGGGCGAGCGCGTTCGCTCCTCTCGCTGCTTTTCCGCTCTCCCTGACGCCGCCGGTCTTGCTTTGGCAGGTTGATCGTCCCGCGGCAATTGGGCGCGCCGCAACGGCACGGGATCGGGTCCGTGTCGTGGTCGAGCCGGTAATCAATCGTGAGCTCCTCGCCCGGCGCGATCGCGCGCTTGCTCATGTAGAGGATGTGGCCTTTCATGATCACCGCGTAGAGATTGGGGTCGCAGGAATGGTTGATGAGCTCCGCCCCGCTGCCGCCCACGGCCCCGTCCACGCACCAGTAGGGATTCAGTTCGAACAGGTAGACATAGGGTCGCTGGGAGCGTCGTTTGGCCTCGCGCCGGCTCACCCGCTCGCCGGTATACTCGATCACCTTGCGCCGCGGGGGGATCCATTCGTCAGCGAACACTCCCCAGCGGTGGATCTTCGATGGTCCGACTCGTAGCCGGAAACAAGCATAGCGCGGGTCTATTACGGGTGCGGCGGGTTCGTCCGGTACCGCCATAGCCGCCGACCTCGTTTGCTCCGCAGCAGTCAGGCTTGGGCTCAGCTCAGGCCGGCCTCGTGCAACCACCCTTTCAAGGTTTCGACGTCACGGCGCATCAGTTCGAGCAGCTTCGGCCGGGGAATGTCCACGCTCCGATCCCCTCGCGCAGCGCCACCTAGCTCTGGATATTCCATGTGAAGCTGAATGGGACCTGCGAAGCCGCTTTGCCTGAGCATGGCAAAGAACTCGCGGAAGTTCACCATGCCTTCGCCCAGCGGACGCCACCCGGGCACCCAGGCGCCTTTGTCGTTCTTGCGCCAGAGGAAATCCTTGACCGCCACCCCGCGCGTCATGGGCAGCAACAGGCGCGCCGAATGGATCCAGCCTCCGTAGCCGCCTTCGACCGTGGCATGGCCGATGTCGTAGTTGATCGCCAGAGCCTGCGTGTCGAAGTCCTTGAGCAGCAGATACAGATCCCACATCGAGGCGCCCACGCGTCCCGGCCCGGAGTGAGTGTGGTAGATGGCACACACCCCGTATTGCCGGTTCAAAGCGGCCAGCTCCCTCAGACGCGCGCGAAAATCCTCGAGCTGGGTCGGCAAGGGACGGTTGAAGTCGTACGTGAAATTGTCGCAGCGATACAGTGGGATGCCCAGAGCCCGGCAGGTTTTCAGGATCGGCTCGACCCCCGGCGAACGCGCGTCCACGATGCGCGTCGTCACCATGGGCAGCTTCAAGCCCGCCTTGCGGATCATCTCGACCGTCCTGGGCAGATCCTCCTCGACGCGCTCTGGCTCGACGTGTCCGCCGGGACGGACGGTCAAGTCCACGCCCTCGTAGCCGAGCGTGAGCAGGATCTCAGCCATCTCGGGAATGCCCGAGGTCCACTGAAAATGTTTCGAGAACGCACACAAGACGGGTCGAGATTGAGAAGTGCGCGCAGCTTGAAGAGCGGCCAACCCGCTCAGGAACCACTCACGCCGGTTGATGCTCATGGTCGGATTGTACGTTCGCCGGGTTCTATTCTAGCGAGCTCGCGATGGCCCCGACGACTTACGATCCCCTGGGCTTCGCCGTGAAACCGGCACGCGGTGCCCGGTGCCGGGGGCATGTGTGCGGCTCGGGGTCGGCTGCGCTCCCCCAAGGCATCGCCAGCCAGCCGGCGCGCCAAACCACGCCATGGCGGGTCTGGAGCCGGCAGGCGGGAGAGAGATTCCGCGCCGAATGACCGGCCGTCGTGTGCCAACACGTCCGATGCGCGAGCTTTGACGATGTCGGGCAAGGTCGTCCGGACTCCACGTACCTCGCAGGAACTCCCGCGGCGATCTCGCGCAACGGCGTCACAGTCAACCGGGCTTGGGCAATGACTGTGGTGCCCGTGAAGGAACCAACCAGCGCAAGGAAACGAAAGCCGGGCAGCTTCAGCAGCCGGAATGAGCCCGGAGAGCTGCTGTCCTCTCCGACTCAGGACTCCGCCTCCACCTGCCCTCAAGGGTCCGGTTGTGGCGTATCCTGCCCTCTTGTCCGTGCAAGAGACCTCGCCAGAAGCCGCTGCCTTGGGATCGGATGAGCCGGCTCGTCTTAAGATGCAAGAGGATACCGCCCATGCAGGCCCTCTGCGTGGCCGATGACACAACCGGCGCGCTCGAGATCGGCGCCAAGTTCGCTGTGGCCGGCGTGCGGTGTGCGGTCTGGCTCGACGTTCTGGACGCGGGGCAGCCAGACCGGCCTGCTGCGGTGCTCGACCTGGCGACCCGGCACTTGAAGCCCGAGCGGGCTGCACAGCGCGTGGTGCGCGTGGCAAAGGAAGCCCGCCGCACCGGCGTACCGCATTTCTATTTGAAAACCGATTCGACCCTGCGCGGCCCCATCGCGGCGGAGTTCGGAGCGCTGCTGGACGCCTGGCCGGACCGCCCGCTGGTTTACGTCCCGGCCTACCCCGCGATGGGCCGTACCGTGCGACAGGGCGTGCTGTACGTGGACGGCAGACCGGTCGCGCAGACCTCCTTCGGCCACGACCCCCGGGAACCCGTGGAGGAGAGCTCCATCCTTCGCCTGCTCGCACGCGGCTGTCCGGCGCCGTTAGCGCTGGTGCGCTCTTCTGCCGAGCTGGAAGATCTGCTGGCGAGGCGACCGGGAGGCCAGATTCTTGTCTGTGACGGTTGCGGGGAAGCTGACCTCGAAGCCATCGCCAGGGTGCTGGCGGCCCAGGCGAATCCCCCGCTGGTCGCGGGCACGGGCGGGTTCGCCGCTCACTGGTTTCCACGGTTGAGCTTGCCGCGAGAGGCCCCAGGCATGCGGATCGGCGCGCGGCGGTGGCTCGTGGTCAATGGCAGCTTGCACCCACGCTCGAGAGAGCAAACCGCGAAATCCGACTTGCCGCGGGTCGGCGAACGAGGCCAGTGGCCGCCCGCTGCGAGCTGGGCCCTCGTCGAGACTCCGCGCGAGCGTGCGGCAGACCCCGCGCGGCCGGCCCGGCAGCTCGCCGAAGTCGTCGCGCGCGCCGTTCGCGAAAATAACGTCGAAGGTTTGATCATCTTCGGAGGCGATACGGTGCGTGCGGTTCTGGAGGCCCTCGCCGTGCGAGCGTTGGAGGCGGGTGGCGAGTTGCTGACTGGGATTCCTGTTTCCCGCGCGCTGGACGGGAGTCTCTTCGTGGTGAGCAAGGCCGGGGGATTCGGACCGACCGACGTGCTGCTTCGCATCCGGGAAGAGATCGAGCGATGGAAATGATCTTCGGAATCACGATGGGCGACGCCAGTGGCGTCGGCCCGGAAATTCTGCTGAAAGCCTATGCGGCAGGAGAATTGCGCCATCCCGTGGTCGCCTTCGGCGACCTGCAAGTGCTCGAGCGCTGCAATCGCGAGCTCGGCTTGGGCGTGCCCCTGCGCGAGGTGGACTCCCCGCAGGAGTACCAGCCAGGGGCACTGAACGTGCGAGACCTTGCGCGGCTGCGGGCCGACGAGGTCCGTATCGGTCAGGTGGATCCGCGCTCGGGCGCCGCTGCCCGCGATTACGTGGTGGAAGCGACGCAAGCCGCACTCAAGGGCGAGATCGCCGCCATCGTCACACTGCCCATCAACAAGGAGGCGACCCAAGCCTCCGATCCCTCTTTCACGGGCCACACGGAGTTGATCGGCGAGCTGTGCGGCGCGCGCGACGTGACCATCATGCTCGCCTCCGACGAATTGATCGTCACGCACGTGACCACGCACATGTCGCTGCGCCGCGCCCTCGAAGAGATCCGGCGCGAGCGCGTGCTGCGCGTGATCGAGATGACGTGCGAGGCTGTGGCGCGCTTGCGTCCGCAGCCGCGCGTGGCGGTCGCGGGATTGAATCCACACGCCGGCGAGAACGGTTTGTTCGGGCGCGAGGAGATCGAAGAGATCGCACCCGCCGTCGAGCAGGCGCGCCGGCAGGGCCTGCCCGTCGAGGGCCCGGTGCCACCGGATACGGTCTTCTACCTGGCTGCGCGCAGGAAGCGCTACGAAGCCGTGGTCGCCATGTACCACGACCAGGGACACATCCCGCTGAAGCTGCTCGACTTCGAGGGTGGCGTCAACGTCACGCTGGGTCTGCCCATCATCCGCACTTCGGTGGACCATGGCACGGCTTTCGACATTGCCTGGAAAGGCATTGCCTCGACGCGAAGCTTGGTGCGCGCACTGGAGATGGCAGTGCGATTGGCGGGTTTGAAGAGTGCTTCAACCTAGCGTTGCCGTCCGAACGCTTGTCGCGGCACGCCGATTGGAGGTGTCATGCGAGTGCTGGGAGTTTTCGCTCTCGCGACGTTCTCGGTCATGAAGGCCGATACGGTCGCCCTCTGGCTGTTCGACGAGCCCGAGGGTTTGTACCCGAGTTCGCTGCTGACCGACGCCGGGCCGCATCATTACGATCTGGCACTGGGGCGCGGCGGACGCATCGCTGCGGGTCGCTACGGGCGGGCGCTCGAACCGTGCGCACCGCAGCCGCTCGAGATCCGGGGCGAATCGCGTTCGGTGCAATTCGGCATCGTGCCCCCTCCCAAGACGCCCGGGCGCAAGGTCGAGCCGCTGCACTGGGCCAATGCGACCTTTTGCGCGCTGGCCACCGTCGGGGAAAAGCACCTGCGTTCGCCCAACTTCGCCAATCCCACGGAGACGAGGCTGAATCTGGGCGCGTTCGACTGGACGGTCGAGTTTTGGTTCCTCCCCGGCGAGGAACGCCGTGAAGGAGTGGTTTTCGAAATCGGCGAGGGCCCGCGGGGCGAGAACGAGCGCGTTACGCGGCTGACGTTGCGCGCCGACCGCAGCGCCTTCGAGCTCTACAACGATGCGGCGCGCGCCACCGTCGTCATTCCCACGGATGCGAAGGCGCTGCGCGCCGGGCAATGGCGTCATCTCGCCTTCGTCTATGACGCCGCCAGCGCACAGCTCCGGCACTACGTGGATGGGGTCCTACAGCGTCTGCCCGGCCCGGTGCCCCTGCGGGCCTTGAATCGCGGAGGGGAAGCCTATTTCAGCGTGGGCCGGGACGGGTTTTTCGAGCGGCCTCTGCCGGGACGCCTCGACGAGTTGCGTTTCTCGGAGACACAGGTCTACCGCGGCAACTTCCAGCCCCCGGCAAGCTTCTCGCAACGCTACCGCGCCGAAAGCCCGCGTCCCGGCTTGCAGGCCGGCCCTCCGTTGCTGTTCGGTGGCGACGCGCCCCGGGCGGGACCCGTCCGACTGGGAATGCGCAAGCACTTGTTTCTGGACGACGTCCTGATCGAGGAGCGGCGCGGCGTTCGCTTCGTTCCCAATCCGCCCCGCTGGGCCGAGAAGGTCGCGGACGACGTGCGCGGCCACCTCTGCCTCGTCGAGGACGAGCAAGGCCTGCTCCGTATCTATTACCGCGGACCGCAGGACAGCCTGGCCGTCATGACCTCCCGGGATGGAGTGCGCTGGGAAAAACCCGATCTCGGCCGCGAATTCCGGGGCGAGCGCAATATCGTGCTCGCCGAACCCGTCGGCCTGGGTAACGTCTTCCTTGATCCCAACGCGCCTGCGGACTGCCGCTGGAAATACTTCAGCGGCATCCGCCGCCGCTCGATGTTCGTTTTCTGCTCGGCAGACGGGTGGTCCTTCCGCCGTCACGAAACAGTGGCGCTGCCGTTCGCTGGCGGCTCGCAATCCATCGTCTATTACGACGATCAGCGACAACTCTACGTCGGGCATCATCGCTCCGACTACGGCGCCACCCGGGCAGGCGCTACCGAGCGCCGTTACGTGTTGAGCGAGACCAGGGACCTGATGGAGCCGTGGCCGTACGAGATCGTCACGCCCGAGAGGACCCGTCAAGAGGCGCTGCGGCGTCGCATCAAATCGTTCGCGCTGGATCCCTGGTGGCTCGACAACGGGCCGCTGGCGCCGCCAGGATTGGGCATCGAGCTGCCGACCGTCTTCGCGCCCGACGAACGGCTCGACCCGCCGGGTACCGACATTTACGTGACCAAGGTCGTCAAGTACCCCTGGGCGCCCGATGCGTACCTGGCTTTCCCCGCGGTGTACTTTCACTATGACGAGGATGGCCCGGTCACACGTCAGATCCTCGGGCGCGAGGAACGCAAGCGCGGCTCCGGCGTGGTCGAAGTGCAGCTTGCCGTCAGTCGCGACGGCTTGCAATGGAGGCGCTACCCACGCCCGGCCTACGTGCCCATTGGCTTTGACGGTTCCAACCGCATCCACATGCTGTTCATGACCCACGGGCTCGTGCGCCGGGGCAACGAGATCTGGCAGTACGTCGGCGGTCACGGAGGCAACGGCATCGGTTACCATTCCGCCTGGGTGAAGGGAAGCCCATCGCCGCTGTGGCGAATGGTGCAGCGGCTGGACGGCTTTGTCGCTGCCGAGGGAGATTACACCGGGGGCTGGATGGTTACCCGTCCATTGATTTTCGAGGGCAACCGTTTGGTGCTCAACATTGACACAGGTGCGGTGGGCTACGCGCAGGTCGGTTTCCTCGATGCCAACGGTGCGCCGATCCCCGGTTTTTCGGTGGATGAGTGCGTCTACATCAACGGGGACTTCCTCGAGACCGAGGTCGAGTGGTTGAACAAAGGTACGGACGTTTCCGAACTGGCGGGCCGCACCGTGCAGCTCGTCTTCCGCTTGCGCGGCGCGCGGTTGTACGCCATGCAGTTCCAGAGGCGTTGAGCGGCCGGGGGAGGTTCGAAAGCAACGGATCATGAGGCTCGTCACCTTGTTGCAGCCACGCAAAATCGTCGTCGGCGCGGACGCCATTCGCGAGTGCTGCCAGGACTTGGAGGCTATGGGCCTGCGGAGGATACTCGTCGTCAGCTCTCCCGACACGGCTTCCTTCGCTGAGCCGCTGCTTGCGCTGCCCGGCACCCAGCTTTTCGCGCGTATTGACCGCGAGCCCACGTTCCCGATGTTCGAGCAGTTGCTCGGCGAGGCCCGCCAGTTGCAGCCCGACGCCGTTGTGGGCCTGGGCGGAGGAAGTGTGTTGGATGCGGCCAAGCTGGCCGCAGCGCTGGCGGACGGCGCCCAGCAGCTCGGCGAGGTGCTCGGCATCGGGCGACTGGCACGGCGACGCATTTTTCTGGCCTGCCTGCCCACGACTTCCGGCACCGGAAGCGAGGTCTCGCCCAACGCGATCCTGCTCGATCCCTCCGACCGGATGAAAAAGGCCGTGATCAGCCCGCATCTGGTCCCCGACGCGGCCTACCTCGATCCCCTGCTCACCGTCTCCATGCCGCCCGCCGTGACCGCCTCCAGCGGCATGGATGCGCTGACGCACTGCATCGAGTGTTACGCCAATCGCGCCTCCCATCCCGCCGTGGACCTCTACGCGCTCGAAGGCATCCGGCTGGCGGGCAGGAGCCTCGAGCGCGCGGTCCGTGACGGCAGGGACCTCGCCGCGCGTCAGGACATGATGCTAGCGAGTCTGTACGGTGGTCTCTGCCTCGGGCCCGTGAATACGGCTGCGGTGCACGCGCTGGCCTACCCGCTGGGCGGCGAGTTCGAGATTCCTCACGGGATCTCGAATGCCGTGCTTCTGCCCTACGTGCTCGCGTTCAATCTGCCGGCGATGCCCGATCGGTATGCGGAGGTGGCCGTCGCCTTGGGCGTACCGCGAGCCGTGGATCTGCTCGAAACCGCGCGTGGCGGCATTCGGCGTATCCGCGAGATGCTCCGCGCCTGCGGGCTACCTGACAGGCTCGGGGAGCTGGGCATTCCCGAGTCGGCGATCCCTCGCATGGTAGAGTCCGCCATGACTGTGACGCGCCTGCTCCGGAACAACCCGCGCGAGGTCACGCCCGCCGAGGCCGAACGCATTTACCGTGCCGCGCTCACAGGCGACCTACGGCTCGAGTAGTCGGCGGAAGGCATCTTCCGGCAGCTCGGCCAGGGAATTTACGGCGAGGTCGGCCTGCGTGCCCGCACCACGCACGAAGATGCTGCGCATGCCCGCGCGCCTGGCGGCCTCGATGCCCGCCGGCGCATCTTCCACGACCACGCAGCGTGAGGGTGGCACACCCAATCGGTGCGCCGCGAGCAAGAACACCTCCGGATCGGGCTTTCCCACGGTCACGTCCTCGGCGGCGACGATGGCTTGGAAGGCAGGGGCGAGCCCCAGCGCATCGAGCATCACCAGCACGTTCTCGCGCGGCGCAGAGGAAGCGATCGCCTGACGCCAGCCTTCTCTGCCTAGCCGCTCGACCCATTCGCGAGCACCGGGCGCAGGCGCCAGACCCCGCTCACGCACCAGGCGGCGGTAAGTGGCCTCTTTGGCGTCGCCGATGCGCCTCACCCGCTCCGGCGTCGCGCGGTCGCCCAGCCACAGCGGCACGAACGAGTCGTTGCGCTGCCCGAATGTGGCCTTGAACTGCTCCCAGGTGATCGGCACGCCCTCGGCCGCCATGGTCTCGCGCCAAGCCTGCCAGTGCAACTCTTCGGAATCCACGAGCGTGCCGTCCAAGTCCCACAAGACCGCAGCCAGCATCCTTCAGGGCGCCATCTCGGGCGGCACCGGCAGCGTAACTTTTCCCGTTGCCGCCCACTCGGCCCCGCGCGCGAAGGTGACCGCGAATGGGACCGTGCTGGTGGCCGCTACGTCGTGCCCCAGAGCCGTGACGAAAACGCGTCCTTGCCCGTAGTGCACGATCCACAGCATGGGCTGGTGAAGGCCGGGGCCCGGCGTGGGCTGCTTGGCCTTGCCCTGATAGCGCGAGTGATCGTCCCATGCGGTCGCCAGCACGTGGTAGGTCCCCGCAGGCTGCCACTTCAGGTTGGCGTAGAGCTCGTCGTTCTTTTGTACGAACGACTTCTTTAGCCCGCGCGTGATGGGATGATCGGGATCCTTGATCTCGACCGTGAAGTCGTGGGCCGGCGAATGGTGACCGAAGTTGGGACGCCAGTTGCCGGCGCACATCTTCTCGTACTCCTCCCAGCCATCGAAAGCCGCCACGGAAAAGTGGTAAATCACCAGCCCTTTGCCCGAGCGGACGAAGTCTACCAGCGCCTTTTCCGCGCGCTCGCCCCATCGGAGCTCGGGACGTCGCCGGTCATAGTAGTTGATCACGACCAGATCGTAAGGCGCGAGCGTCTCAGGTCCAGCGCCGCGGAATTCCTCGGTAACACGCACTTCGAAACGGCCCGTGTCCTCGAGGATCTTGCGCAACACGGGTGTCGTGCCTCGCCAGTCGTGGACGTTCTGTCCCGTGATGATCAAGGTCTGAATCTTGGCTGGAGTCTGGTCCGATTGGCCAGCCAGCAGACCGGCGGAAACGAGCAGAACACACAACCAACGCAACTGGCACCTCCCGGCGGCGTACGGCGGCTGCTGCCGCAAGCGGAATTATAGCCGATGAAGGCAACCACTCGCGGTGGATGGCCTCAGAGCGGCAGCCGATGCTCCACGAAAATTGCGATCGCCGCGGCAGGCACGAAACCGACGAGGGAGCGGTTTGGCAGGATACCCGGAAAGCTGGCGGTGGCCCCGCGGCGTGCCCAGTACCTGCGCGGGGCTTGCCGCGGCAGTGCCTCCTGCGGTAGGCACCGCAGCCGGGGCAGCGCGAAGCAGGTCAAGGCGCGAGGGTGCACCTCCCCCTGCCGGCCGGGAGCTTCACCGAGCCGCCCGGTGCACTTGTCGCTTGGAAAGGCCGGGGAGCCTTCGGCGCATGACAGCGGCACGAGGTTCTCCGCCAACCGCAGAGGGAACAGCCCGCTTGGGACCTCGGTTCCACTCCGGATGGAGGGCCCCTGTTCGGGCCGTGAGAGATCTTCTTGCCTCAGATCGTCTTCGCCCGATGGCCGGCACCCGTAATCGTGCAGCGCCCCCATGGGCATCGAGGCCCGCAGCGCGGGAGGACGCTGGGACGCCCAGGATATCCTGAAGACAGTCGGGCGAGAAAGCACGGCAGCTGAGAGGCCGGTTCATCATAGATTGAGGCGCGCTCCGTATCGCCCCGCACGGCGAAGCGACGGAGAGCCGCGCATTTCGTAAGCCGCGGGCTCGCAAGCCCTGGGCTCCCTTGCTGCCCTGTCCAGGCGATCCAGAAATTGCCTCGGGCGTAGGTGCTCTGGGAAAGTCTCCGGCGAAGCACGTCCCGCGGCCGCCGGCCGGCGGTGGCCTCGCTGTCCAATGGCATGCGGAGTGTGAGTGCGCTGGCGTGCGACGGGGGCCGCGGGAACCCACTGGGGGTTGGCCTCGCAGGATCTTCACTGTGAGCCCGACCTTGGGAATCTTCGACGTCCGAACATGGTCCGCAGTACGAACGCATAGGGGGAAGGGATGCGAAAGCATTGGGGAGGGGCGCTTGTGGACGGCTGGGTGCCACGAAGGAGACCCGCCGCCGGATCGAGCCGGGCGGTCGGCAGCAGGCGTGGGCCGAGGAACGGCGGGCTGGGCCTTTGGGTTGGTGCGATATGCACCTCCCCTGCTGCTGGCCACGGGGTCAGCGTTTTGGCGTCTCGGGAATCGCACCTGAGCCAAACGC
>JANXAE010000063.1 GCA_025062235.1 Bryobacteraceae bacterium | reverse complement strand
GTCACCCGGTCGGGTTCCCGGCGGCAGTTCGATGCGTAGATCGAACTCTCCGACGCGTTCCGGGGATAGCACGGCGCGGACATTCGCTGGCAATCCCGCCACGAATGCCCGTATGAGCTCGCGAGGTCGCGCCGGGGGCTCGGCCGGACCGGGATCACCGTCGCGTACGGCAGGTTCGGTGGGTCCCAAGCCCGTCGCCCGCGCATGCAAGACGTTGGCTGCGATGGTGCCCGCAACCTCGCCATAGCCGCGCTCGTTCATCGTACGAAGGGCCGGCGCGACGCGGTTGACCAGCACACGGGCGGGACGACTGGCGGCTTCGCCGCGCCGAACCACGACCGTAGCCATGCCGGGCTGCGTGTCCCACGGAACCTGCGCCAGAATGCGATCCGGATACGCAGCGAAAAGAGGCGCCGCTTTGCCGTTGACAAGCACGCGAATGGGCGGATCGCCCAGTTCCACAGGCAGCGGTGTGCCAGAGGCTCGGATGCCCTCGGGCGGTCCGAGGTTGAATCCTTCGATCCGCAGGATTCCGCCCGGCGCAACCACCGAAGGCGCGGGACGGAACGACACCGCGTTCACCACGCCGCGCGGGTGGACCACCGGATAGGCTAGCGGCTGGCTCCAGGCGGTCGCAGTCGCAGCGAACAGCGACAGTGCTCGCGTCCATCGGGGCATGACCGATTCCCTCACATCTTAAACCGGCGGGTATTAAACTGGGTTGCGAAAACCATGCCGGGAGCTTTCACTTTCGCGCTTGCCGCGCTCCTGCTGTGCCGCGCGGACGCCCAGCCCCTGCGTATGAGCGTGTACGTGACCGCGGGGGGAGTCGAGAAATACCTGGGCGAGCCCGCGAACCGCCAGCGAGCGGTTCAGGCGATGAAAGCCCTGAAAATCGCGCGCGTGTTTCTGGAGGGCCGCCGCGGCGACGAATACGTCTCGCCCGAGCGCATGCGGGAAATCGCGGACGCGCTGCGCCGGGAGGGCTTCGTGGTTTCGGGCGGCATTGCCACTGTGCCCGGCCACACCTTCGGGGTCCGACAGAACGGAGGCCTCAACTGGCTCAACTACGAAGCGGAAAAGACCAGAAAGGACATCGCGACGTACTTCCGGCAGCACGCTCCGCTGTTCGACGAGCTGATCGTGGACGATTTCTACTGCACGGCTGACACCACGCCGGAATCCGAGCGGTCGCGCGCCGAGCGAAGCTGGGCGGATTACCGCCAGGATCTGTTGGTTTCGCTCGCCGAACCGATGATGCTCACGCCGGCCAGGGCGGCGCGTCCCGGCATCCGCGTGACCGTGAAGTACCCGCAGTGGTACGATCGTTTCCACCTGTTCGGATACAACCCGCGGCGGCTCTCGCAATATTTCGATGCGGTCTGGGTGGGCACCGAGACGCGCAACCCCGAGACGCCACGAATGGGTTATGTGCAACCGACGCAGGGGTGGATCAACTTCCGCTGGATTCGCGCGATTGCGGGAGAGAAAGTCCGGGGGGCGTGGTTCGACCACATCGATTGCACGGCGCAGAACTTCCTGGACCAAGCCTACCAGAGCGTGCTGGCCGGCGCCCGGGAGCTGACACTGTTCCACCTCGGCGATCTCATTGCCGGGCATCCGGGGGATGCGCTGCTGGCGGCTCGGCTCCCCGATCTGGAGACGCTGGCGAGCAGGATCCTCGGGCGCGAGCCGCAGGGCATCGCCTTCTACAAACCCCCGGCGAGCGACGCGGACGAGAACCTCTACCTCATGGACTACGTTGCGATGCTGGGGTTGCCCCTAGTTCCGGCAGCCGACTACCCGCGGCGAGCGCAGGTGGCGATGCTCGGGGCGCAGGCGGCCAAGGATCCCCGGGTGGCGGAACACGTGCGAGCCCATCTGGATGCGGGCGCTACGCTGGTTGTGACGCCCGCCTTGCTACGGCGAGTGCGCCCGCTGGCCGAAGCCGCCGGCGTGCGGGTTACGGCCGAAGCGCAACCGACGCGCGTGGCCATCGTCCACCTGGACGGAGGCTCGCTCGCCTTGGGCACGCCGATCGAGGTGGATGCGGGGCTCTCTGCGGCTGGGGCCACCGTGCTGATGGCCGGAACCGGCCCGGCCGGCCGCCTTCCCCTCCTGACGCGCCGCGGCCGGCTGCTGGTCTGGAACATCCGCACTTTCAACGAAGAAGACTTCCGCCAGGCGGGCGAATGGCTGCTGCCGCCCAGGCCCTTGGGTTGGGTGCGCCTGCCCGACCGAGTCGTCAACGAATTGCGCCTGAGGTTGCTCGAGCCGATGAAGTTGCGACTGGAAGCTCCTCCGCGCGTCGCCTTCTACGACTTCGACGGCCTGCGCTGCTTCTACAACTTCCGCGACGAAACGGCGACGGTGCGACTGGACGGCAAGGCCTTCGAAGTTGCCGGTCACACAGCAGCCTGCACGGGCGATTTATAATTGAAGCAATTCCCATCGAATGGCTTCCGCGCCGAAGACTGTAGAGGGACTTTCTGCCGCCCGGCGACCCGCGAGCAGCCCTTTGAAGTCGCTCCTGCTGCTCTCGCTGGGACATTTCTTCGTGGATCTGTATTCCGGAGCGCTGGGTGCCTTGCAACCCTGGCTGGTCGAACGGCACCGCCTGAGCCTTACCCAGGCGGGAATCCTCGGCGGCCTGCTGGTGTTCTCTTCCTCCGTCATGCAGCCGGTCTATGGGGTGATCTCCGACCGCCTGCGCAAGCCGGTTTTCGTGGCCTTGGGCCCCCTGGTGGCCGCCGTCTTCATTTCCGCTCTCGGCCTTGCCCCAGGCTTTTGGGCCTTGTTAACGATGGTGTGCCTGGGCGGCGCCGGAATCGCCGCTTTTCATCCGGAAGGCTCCGCCATGGCCGCTGCCCATCTCGAGGGCAGCCGGGGTCGCATGATGGCGATCTTCATCAGCGCCGGCACGCTCGGCTTCGGTCTCGGGCCGACGTACTTCTCCTCCGTCGTCTCGGCTTTCGGGTTGGAGAGGACTTGGTTGGCGGCCGTTCCCGGCGTCGCGGCTTCGCTGCTGCTGGCCTTTGCCCTCCGGGGAACGCTCCCGAACCCGAGAAGCCCCGCCGGCAGGGGGCAGTGGCGTACGCTGGCGTCCGTCTGGCGTCCTCTGGCCATTCTGTATGCGCTGGTCTTCCTGCGCTCCATAGTGCAGATCACCTACGCTCAGTTGCTGCCGCTTTACCTTTATCGGGAGAGAGGCTATTCCGCGAAGGTGGCCAGTTACACTCTGACCGCGTACTTGCTTTTCGGCGCGTTGGGCGGTTTCGTCGGCGGTCACCTGGCGGACCGCTTGGGGGGGCGCCGCGTCATCCTGCTCTCGATGGCAGGAGCCGCGCCGCCGCTTGCCCTGTTCTTCCTTGCCGATGGCGCGCTCGCTCTGGCCGGCCTGGTGTTGGGCGGGCTGATCTTGCTGTTCACCGTTCCGGTCAATGTGATCATGGCGCAGGAATTGGTTCCTTCGCAGGCGGGCACGGTCTCGGCGCTGATGATGGGATTCGCGTGGGGAGTGGCGGGACTGATCTTCATCCCGGTGACCGGGATCCTGGCCGATCGTTTCTCGATGCACGCTGCGCTGGCCGCGTGGACCGCATTCCCCTTGCTCGGTTTCCTGCTGGCTCTGAGATTGCCGAAATGAAGCGTGCCGTTTGCCTGTTGAGCGGAGGGCTGGACTCGACGACTTGCCTGGCCGTGGCTCGCCGGGAAGGTTTCGAAACTTTTGCGTTGACCCTCGATTACGGCCAGCGGCACCGCCATGAAATCGAGGCGGCGCGCCGCGTGGCGCAGGCGCTGGGAGCAGCCCGGCACCTGGTGCTGCGAGTGGACCTGGCGGCCATCGGGGGCTCGGCGCTCACCTCGCCGCTTGCCGTGCCCAAGGACCGCTCCGCCGAAGAGATGGCCGCGGGCATTCCGGTGACCTACGTGCCCGCGCGGAATACCGTCTTTCTGGCCTGCGCCCTCGCCTGGGCCGAGACGCTCCAGACGGGCGACATCTTCATCGGCGTCAACGCCATTGACTTCTCGGGATATCCCGACTGCCGGCCCGAGTACATCGAGGCCTTCGAGCGCATGGCGAATCTGGCCACCAAAGCGACCGTCGAGGGCCGGCTGCGCGTCAGAATCCACACTCCTCTGATCGGCCTGAGCAAGGCCGACATCGTGCGGCTCGCACTCGAGCTGGGCGTGGATCCGGGCTGGACGCATTCCTGCTACGATCCGGACGAGCACGGGCGGCCCTGCGGCGCCTGCGACGCCTGCATCCTGCGGCGCAAGGGATTCCGCGAAGCGGGAGTTCCCGATCCCTTGGAGATCCGCCGTGAAGATCGCTGAGATCTTCTATTCGGTGCAAGGCGAAGGCATCCTGCTGGGAGTGCCGTCGGTGTTCATCCGCGCCAGCGGGTGCAACCTGCGTTGTGCGTGGTGCGACACCCCCTACGCATCGTGGGTGCCCGAGGGCGAGGACTGGCCGACGGAAAGGATTCTCGAGGAAGTGCGCCGGCACCCGGCACGACACGTGGTGATCACGGGCGGCGAGCCGATGATCATGCCTGACGTGGTCGAGCTGACCGAAGCTCTGGCCCGCGCCCGCCTGCATCTCACGATCGAAACCGCAGGAACGGTTTTCAAGCCCGTCCGCTGCGACCTGATGAGCATCAGTCCCAAGCTTTCCAATTCGACGCCGCACGAACGCGATGGCGGCCGCTGGGTCGAGCAGCATGAAAGGCTGCGCATACAGCCCCTTGTCCTGCGCCGCCTGATGAGCGATTACGACTACCAGCTCAAGTTCGTGGTGACGGCGCCCGAGGACCTGGCCGAAATCCGGGGGCTGGTCCGTGAGTTGGGAGCGGACCCGGCCCGGGTGCTGCTGATGCCCGAAGGCACGGATGGGGAGACCCTCCGCCGACGAGCCGAGTGGATCATCGAGATTTGCAAGCAGGAAGGCTTCCGTTACACCCCACGGCTGCAGATCGAAATCTGGGGCGCACGCCGCGGCGTCTGACGTTCCCACGCCCCGGCCAGTCCCACGCGCCGACGCAACCCGTTGGCCTCGAAACAGATGGCCGTAGCCCTCGCCCCGCGAACCACTCGCCGGCGCACGACCCCGTGCTAGCATCGGGGCGCCCATGAAGAAGCAGGAACTGGCCAAGCGGCTGGCCCGGGAGTCCGGCCTCTCGCAGGCCGCGGCGGCCGACAAGCTGGACCGGCTCGTGCATAACATCCTGCGGCAGCTGCGGCAAGGAAAGAAGGTCTCGCTACCCGGGCTGGGAACCTTCTTTCCGGGTCCCAAGCCGGCCTTTCGTTTCGAAAGCGAGAAACCGCAGCCTGGCAGGAGTCGGAAATGAGCGCGCCGGCCGTGCAGAGCGAAGCCCGGGAGATCGCGCGTCTGGTGCGGCGCTGCCTGGAAAAGGGCGCCTCGGTCGAGATCGAAGGTCTCGGCGTTTTCCGTCCCCAAGGCAAGGGAAGGTTCTGCTTCGAACCAGCAACCCGCCCGAAAGTCTTCCTGGCCTACGTTCAGGAGGATGCCGCCGCCGCCGAACGTCTCTATCGGGACTTGAAGCGAGCGGGCTTCGACCCATGGATGGACCGCAAGAAGCTGCTGCCCGGCCAGAACTGGCCGCGCTCCATCCAACAGGCCATCGAGGTTGCCGATTATTTCGTCGCCTGCTTTTCCGAGCGCGCGATCGCGAAGCGGGGCTGCTTCCAGGCTGAGCTGCGGTACGCTCTGGACTGCGCCCGGCGCGTTCCTTTCGAGCGGACGTATTTCATCCCCGTGCGCCTGGAAGAGTGCCGCGTCCCCACGCGTATCCGCGAGAAAATCCAGTACGTGGATCTCTTCCCGGACTGGGATCGCGGTTTCGAGGTCCTCGTGGCCGCCATGAAGGCCGCGACCGCCATCGCTCGACGCTAAGCTTCAGCCCATGCCCGCGAGCTTCTTCCGTACCTCCGCCGCCCGCCGGTGCCCAGGTGCCAGCTCGAGGAACTTCTCGTACGCTTCGCGCGCCGCCTTCTTGTCTCCCAGCTTTTCTTGCGCCTCGCCCAGCCTCAACCAAGCCTCGGCCCACTTCGGGTTCCAGCGGGTGGCCTCCCGGAAGCGCAGGGCGGCGGCCCGGTAGCTGCCCTTTTTGAAGTAAAAATTGCCGACCCGCAGCTCCTTCTCGGCTTGAAGCGGATTGAAGGAATACTCCCTGGCCGCCAGCGCTTCGTCTTCTTCCGGCGGCTCGACCGGTCTTTGCTGGCACAGCGCCATGGCGGCCGCAGCCCAGAGCGCCAGCGCCACCCGTGTCACAATCCTAGTATAGAGGGGACAGAGCCTCCGGCATGGACCTGCGCGAGAAAGCTGCCCAGCTTCCCGCTCTGCCCGGTGTCTATCTCTACAAGGACCGCGAAGGCAACGTCCTCTACGTGGGCAAGGCCAAGAACCTGCGTAGCCGCGTCCGGAGTTACTTCTCCGAGGACCGACTCGCGGACGTCAAGACGGATACGCTGCTCGCCCTGGCTCACGAGATCGAGTACATCCTGGTAGACAACGAGAAGGAGGCGCTGGCTCTCGAGAACAATCTCATCAAGCAGTGGAAGCCCCGCTTCAACGTCCTGTTGCGCGATGACAAGACCTACCCCTACATCAAACTGACCGCGGAGCGCTGGCCGCGCGTGTACGTCACGCGGCGACTCGTCAAGGACGGCTCCACTTACTTCGGCCCGTACTTTCCCGGCAACCTTGCGCACCGTCTCGTGGATTTCATCCATCGCCACTTCAAGATTCCTTCCTGCCGGATCGACCTGACGCGGCGCCATGACCGGCCTTGCCTTCAGTACCACATCGGGCGCTGCCACGGGCCCTGCGTCCAGGGTCTCGTGGAGGAAGCCGAGTACCGGCGTTCCGTCGAGGACGTGCGACTGTTCCTCGAGGGCCGGCGACGCGATCTGGCCGCCGCGCTGCGCGCCCGCATCGAGCAGGCCGCCGAGGCGATGGAATTCGAGCGCGCGGCGGTGCTGCGCGACCTGCTGGTGACGGTCGAGGAGCTCGAAGAACGCCAGAAAATGGCCGCCGCCGAGGGCGAGGACACGGACGTCTTCGGCCTCTACGCCGAGCCGCCGCTGGTCGCCGTCAACGTCTTCCACATGCGGCGCGGCCGCGTGGTGGATCGCCGCGAGTTCTTCTGGGAGGACCAGCAGGAGTACTCGCCCGCGGAGTTCCTCTCCGCGCTGCTCAAGCAGTATTACCTCGACCAGCAGTACGTGCCCGCGCGCATCCACGTGCCGGCCGATTTCGAGGACCGCGAGGCGCTGGAGGAACTGCTTTCCGAACGGCGTGGGCGCAAGGTCGAGATCCACACGCCTCAGCGCGGTCCCAAACGCGCCCTGCTCGAGCTGGCCGAAACCAACGCCCGGCACAGCTTCGAGCAGCGCTTCCGCATCGTGAAGCCCGCCGCGGAAGCCATCCAGGCGGCCTTGCAGGACCTGCTCGGCCTGCCCGAGCCCCCGCGGCGCATCGAGTGCTTCGACGTCTCCCACATCCACGGCGCCGACACCGTGGCCAGCATGGTGGTCTGGGAGCAGGGGCGGATGCAGAAGTCCGGCTACCGAAAGTTCATCATCCGCACGGCAGCGCCCGGCGACGACTTCGCGGCCATGCGCGAGGTCGTCACTCGCCGGTACACGCGCCTGCGGGCCGAGGGCAGGCCGCTGCCTTCGCTGGTGCTCGTGGACGGCGGCGTGGGGCAGCTTCACGCCGCCGCGGAAGCGCTGGAGTCGCTCGGGCTGGCACACCTGCCCCTGGCCTCGATCGCCAAGCGCGAGGAGTGGATCTATGTTCTGGGCCAGGAGCAAGAACCCATCGTGCTCGAGCGGCACTCGCCCGTGCTGCACCTGATCCAGACGATACGCGACGAGGCGCACCGCTTCGCGGTGACCTTCCACCGCGCGCGCCGCCAGGCGCATGTGGGCACCGAGCTGGAAGCCATTCCCGGCATCGGGCCGAAGATCGCACGCAAGCTGCTCGAGCATTTCGGCAGCGTCGAGCGGCTGCGACGCGCCACCGAGCACGAATGGGCAGCGGTGGCGGGCCGAGCGGTGGCGCGGCGGCTGAAACAGTACTACGATCGGCCGCAGGCCTCGCCCGCCTCAGAGGCGTTCCTCTAACCAAGCCAGCATTTCCCGCTGCTTGTTCTCCTCGCCCAGCCGCGTTTCGATGTTCACGTAGCGAGCGCCCCTTCGGGCTGCCAGGCGCGATAGTGAGCCGTCATCCGGCGGGGGCGGACGGTGTTGCAGCACAGCGTTGAAAGGAGAGGCTGCCAGACGTTCGAAGTCCCGGGGATCGCTGCACAGGTAGAAATCGCCGGGCCGGGCAGGCTCGTTGAGCGCGACGCGCTCGCTGATGGGGATCTCGTCGTGGATGGAGTAGCCGTCGCGGTTGTTGTGCAAGGCGACGAGCAATCGTGCGCCTTCGGGCAGCAGAGTCCGCACCAGCTTCTCGCGCTCGCGATCGAACAGCTCGAGGGCCAGTCTCAGGTCGGCCTCGCCTGCGGCCGGATTCAGCATGCGCAGGTTGCGCTCGGCGCCCTCGCGCGAGAAGATCCGGTTGGGATCGAATCGCAGCGCGCCCATCCGGACGAGCCGCTCCTCGTTGGTGACCAGGAACGCCCAGCCCGGCCGCCGCGCCTGCATGCGCGCGAGCAGGACGCGGCGGGCGGTCTGCTCGTCGCCGTGAATCAGGACGAATTTGCGCACCGGTTCTCCGTTGCGCAGGACCTCGAACCGGATCCCTGCTGCGTGGAAAATGCGGCGCCGCGTGAACCATCCGAGCAGCAGGAAGTGGCGGCGGGAAAGGCGCCGGACGCCGCTCATCGGCGCAACATGATACCGCACTCCCAAACGGCGTCATGACGGCGGTGGCGTGGCTGTGCCATCATGCACTCGATGAGAATGCCCCCGCGCGCTTTGGCCCTGCTGCTCATCACCGCTGCTGCGTGTGTCGCCCAACCCGCCGCTGTCCAACCCGCGCTGCCCGAACAGCTGGAACGGCTGCTCGGCCGAGCGCAGGTTGAGGATCGGATCCCTGCCGTCTCTGTCGCGGTGGCCGACCGCTTTCGCCTCCTCTGGTCCGGAGCCTTCGGCCTGGCCGACATCGAGAACAACGTGCGGGCGACGACCGGCACTGTCTTCCGGCTGGGTTCCATCTCGAAACCGATCACGGCGGTGGCCGCCCTGCAACTGGCCGAGCAGGGAAAGCTGGACCTGGACGCGCCGGTGCAGAGGTACGTGCCCTCCTTCCCCGAAAAACCGTGGCCGATCACGCCCCGCCACCTGTTGGGGCACCTCAGCGGCATACGGCACTATCGCGGACCGGAAGAATTGCTCAGCACCCGGCACTACTACGACCTGGTCGAGCCACTCAAGATTTTCGCCGACGATCCGCTGGAGTTCGAACCGGGCACCGGATTTCGCTACACCACTTACGGCTACAACCTGCTCGGCGCAGTCGTGGAGGCAGCCGCGGGGATGCGGTTCATGGACTATCTGAAAAGCCACGTCTTCGAACCGGCCGGGGTCGAGCGCATCCAGGCCGATGACGTCCACCGCATCATCCCGAACCGGGCGCGGGGCTACCGAAGGACCGCGGCGGGGATCATCGAGAACTGCGCCTTGGCCGATACCAGCAACAAGATCCCTGGCGGCGGCATGGTGGCCACGGCCGAGGACCTCGTCCGGTTCTCTCTGGCCTTGCTGGAGGGACGTCTGCTAAAAAAACAGACATTGCAGGAAATGTTTACGTCGCAGCGCACCCGCAACGGCAAGCCTACCGGCTACGGCCTCGGCTGGTACGTCAGCTCGCGCGGGGGCCGCACATGGATCGAGCACAGCGGTTCGCAGCCCGGCGCCGCGACGGACCTGCTGCTGCTGCCGGAGCGGGGCCTGGTCGTCGCCGTGCTCACCAATCTGGAGCGCTACCCGGCTCGCGCGCTCAGCCTGAAGGTGGCTGAGTTGCTGCTGACGGGCGCACCCTGAGCGCCGGCGCGGTTGTGTTACGTTGGATCCGCCACGCAAGGATGTCATTGCGTGTGGAGGGCAGAGATGAAACTTACCAGGCGAAGCCTCTTGCTGACCGCGGCCGTGGCGCCCGCGGTCGCTCAAGCGCCGTCCGTCCGAGCGAAAACAACCCTGGCCGGCCAGCGCCAACCCGGTCGGCGCTTCGAGGGCGAGGCGTTGCGCGAGATCGCCTTCCCCTTAGGCGGCATCGGTACCGGAACCGTCTCGCTCGGCGGCTACGGCAACCTGCGCGACTGGGAAATCTTCAACCGGCCAAACAAGGGGGGCGCGCTGCCGATGACCTTCGTCGCGCTGCGCCTCCAGGGAGGCGGCCTCAAGGCGCCGTTGATCCGGGTCCTCGAGCGACAGCCGCATCCGCCCTTCACGGGCGCTTCGGGCGTACCGCGCGAAACCGCGCTCGGCCTGCCTCGCCTGCGCGAAGCCGTGTTTACGGGCGCTTATCCGTTCGCGCACGTTGCCTTCTTGGATCCGGGGCTGCCGGTCGAGGTTTCGCTCGAAGCCTTCAACCCGATGATCCCTCTGGAAACCGACGACTCCAGCCTCCCGGTCGCCATCCTGACCTATCGCCTGCGCTCGCGGGCGCCCTCGCCGCTGCGCTGCGCCTTGGCCTTCTCGATCATGAACCCGGTGGGCTACGACGGCGTCACGCGGCTGCGCGGCCGGCGCGCCCCCTTCTTCGGACAGAACGTAAACCGCCCGCGCCGCGAAGGCGAACTCGCCGGCCTGTTCATGACCTCGGAAAAGTACTTCCCCGACTCCACCCGTTACGGTTCCATGGCCCTGGCCACCAGAGAGTCCGACCTGTCCTGGCGCATGCGCTGGGAGCACGGCCGCTGGTGGGACGAGTTCCACCGCTGGTGGGACGAGTTCCTTGAAAAGGGCCGTTTCCCCGACCTCGAAGCCCCGCCCTCGGCCGAGGGCGAAACCGAATACGCCACCCTCGCGGTTCATTTCGAACTGCTCCCCGCCTCGACAAGGGACGTCACTTTTGTCCTCAGTTGGCACTTCCCCAATACGGAACTGTACTGGACCGGCGAGGCCGACCAGCGCGGCCGCCCGCTCCGCAATCACTACGGCACCCGCTGGCGCGACGCCTGGGAACCCGCGGCCTACGTGCTAGGCAACCTCGATTCGCTGCGCCGGCGTAGCCTCCGCTACCGCGATCTGCTCTGGAACTCGACCCTGCCCGAGGCCGTCAAGGACGCCGTCTCCAGCCAGGCCTCCATCATCCGCACCAACACCGTCATGGTAATGGAGAACAAGTTGACGCTCGCCTTCGAAGGGTGCAACGACAACGTCGGCTGCTGCCCGATGAACTGCACACACGTCTACAACTACGAGCAGGCGCTCGCGCATCTCTATCCCGATCTCGAGCGCAGCATGCGCGAGACGGACTTCCTGGTCAACATGCGGCCTGATGGTTCGATGAGCTTCCGCACGCCGGTGCCGCTGCGTCCCGGCGGGAACCGGATGTTCCCGGCGGCCGATGGCCAGATGGGCTGCATCATGAAGGTGTACCGCGAATGGCGTCTCTCGGGCGACGACGACTGGTTGCGCAAGCTCTGGCCTGAGGTCAAACGTGCGCTCGAATACGCCTGGACGAGCTGGGACGCCGACCGCGACGGCGTCATGGAGGGCGAGCAGCACAACACTTACGACATCGAGTTCTACGGTCCCAACTCGATGATGGGCACTCTCTATCTGGGCGCGCTCGAGGCCGCGGCCCGCATGGCCCGTCATCTCGGGGACCACGAAGCGGCAAAGCGCTACGCGGAGCTGCGCCAGCGAGGCTCGCGACTGCTCGACCAACTGCTCTGGAACGGCGAGTACTACATCCAGAAGGTGGACGCGAACAACGAGAAGGCCCAGCGTTACCAGTACGGCGAAGGCTGCCTTTCCGACCAGCTGCTCGGCCAGTGGTTCGCCGAGGTGGTCGATCTGGGCAAGCTGCTGCCCGCGGACCACATCCGCACCGCGCTGGCCTCGATCTTCCGCTACAACTTCCGCTCCGATTTCAGCGATTTCGCCAACGTGCAACGCATCTACGCGATCAACGACGAGAAGGGCCTCTTGCTCTGCACCTGGCCGCGGGGTGGCCGTCCCGCCCTGCCGATGGTCTACTCGGACGAGGTTTGGACGGGCATCGAATACCAGGTGGCGGCCCACATGTTCTACGAAGGCATGATCAAGGAAGGGCTGGCGATCGTCGAAGCGGTACGCGCCCGCTACGACGGCGTGCGCCGCAATCCCTGGAACGAGATCGAGTGCGGCCACCATTACGCGCGCGCTCTGGCCAGCTGGTCGCTGCTGACCGCGCTGAGCGGCTTCGCTTTTTCGGCGCCCGACAAAGAGATGCGTTTCCGCCCGCGCCTGCGGCGCAGCGAGTTCCGCGCGCTCTATTCGGCGGGCGTGGCTTGGGGCGAGTACCGTCAACGGGCAACCAAGGAGGGACTCGAAGCCGAGATCACCGTCGAAGGCGGCCGCCTAGAGCTGGTCCGGCTCGGCCTGCCGTTTTCGGGCCCGAAAGCGCAGGTCACGACGCGGGGTCCCGCCCGCGCCACGGTCCGCGACGGGGAAGCTCTCATCGAATGGCCCGAGCCGGTCCGCATCGAAGCTGGCCAGCGTCTGCGCGTGACGCTCAAGCCGGCGTAGTCCCTCGTACGGCCGCACACTGTTCCTGTGCAGGCCGGCGCACAGTGGCTCGTCCGAAGCGCGCCGCTGCGCAAGCGCTTCGCACAACTGCCCGCGAGTCGCGCACGGGCCGAGCGGCGAACTGCCGGCGCGCCGGGAGTCTCAGGAACGCGCTGCGCCCCCGATCACCATGAGGCGCTTCCCAGGAGCGCACAACCGCCGGGGCTGGCCTTGCGCGCAGAATCGGCCTCAAAGGCTGCCCGGGCAGCCGGCGGCCTGAGCGGCTGCGCTGCTTGCGCCGCCGGGCGTCCCTCGAAGGGCATCGAGGCCCTCGCGCTGCTCGACGCCGCGCGATGGACGTGCGGCTCGAGGGGGCGTCTGGGGAAAACTCCGCCCTCCGTCTTGCTCAGCGGCTTTGGCGATTCTGGAAGGGGTGCAGGGCGCTCGCTCTGGCGTATCCTAGCTTGTCTATGAGGATCGAGCGGTTGGCTTTGGCTTTGGTTGCATTGTGCACGGCAGAACTGGTCGCCAGTTCGGCTTTCGAATTCTGGCCGGGGGCCAGCTACGACCCGCGAGTGCCCACGCACAAACAGGTCCTCGGACACGACCCGGGCGAACGGATCACGCGGTATGCGGGTCTGAAACAGTATCTGGAGGCGCTGGCTACGGCCACCGGGCGGCTCCGCCTGGTCGAATACGGCACGAGCTGGGAGGGGCGGAAGCTCTTCTACGCGATCATCGGGTCGGAAGCGAGCCTGCGCCGCCTCGAGCAGATCCGGACCGGCTACCAGCAATTGGCCGATCCGCGACGCACTCCCGAAGCGCAGGCGCGCCAGCTCATCG
This sequence comes from Bryobacteraceae bacterium, assembly GCA_025062235.1. Lineage (GTDB taxonomy): Bacteria > Acidobacteriota > Terriglobia > Bryobacterales > Bryobacteraceae > DTHT01. Next base: position 4,627 of record JANXAE010000063.1, on the reverse strand, counting down.
AACAGTTGCCCGCCGTGGTTTGCCTGGCCAACGGGGTCCACGGCAACGAGATTTCAGGACCCGACGCTGCGCTGCTGGTGGCCTATCACCTGCTCGCGGCGCGCAACGACAAGCTGGTCGAGCAGATCCGGGAAAACGTCGTCCTCCTGCTGGTGCCCTCCCAGAATCCTGACGGGCGCGAACGGTTCCTTCAACACTACGAGCAGACTTTAGGGCTCGAACCGGATGCCAATCCCGCCGCCGCCGAGCACGTCGAGCCCTGGCCGGGCGGTCGCGGCAACCACTATCTGTTCGACCTGAACCGCGACTGGGTCCCCCTGACGCAACCCGAGATCCGCGGGCTGGTCGCCGAGCTGCGCCGCTGGTTCCCGTTGGTCTTCGTGGACCTGCATGAGATGGGGCCCGATGCCACCTATTACTTCGCACCGGAAGCCGACCCCTTCAATCCCCACATCACGCGCGAGCAGCGCGAGGCGCTTTTCTGGTTCGGACGAAACAACGCGCGCTGGTTCGATCGTTTCGGCTTCGATTACTTCACCCGCGAGGTCTACGATGCTTTTTATCCCGGCTACGGCGCCAGTTGGCCCACCTATTACGGCGCCGTCGCCATGACCTACGAGCAGGCCTCGGCAAGGGGCTTGCTGATGCGCCGTAGCGACGACCGCGTCTTCCACTTCCGCGATACCGTGCGCCAGCAGTTTGTCAGTTCGATCGCGACGCTTGAGACCGCGGCGCGCGAGCGCCAGAAACTGCTCGAGCTGTTCTATCGCTACCGCAAGACCGCCATCGAAGAAGGCGCGCGGGAGCCGGTGCGGGAGTACATCCTCCCGCGCCGCGGGGACACCAGTGCGGTGGACAAGCTGGCCGCGGTGCTGGCCGAACACGGCATCGAGCTCAAGCGCGCGCTGGCGCCGTTCCGCAACGGGAACCGCGAGTTTCCCGCCGGCAGCTACGTCATACCGCTGGCGCAGCCGGCCAAGCGGCTCATCCGCACCCTGCTCGATCCGCACGTGCCCATGGACGAGAAGTTCCTTCAAGAGCAGGAGCGCCGACGCAAGAAGAGACTGCCCGACGAGATCTACGACGTGACGGCCTGGTCGCTGCCGCTGGCTTACAACGTCGAGGCTGTGGCCGCGGCCGAGGAGTCCGAGGGCAAGTTCGAACCGGCGAGTCCCGCCCGCGTCCCGCCCGGCGCGGTGGATCGTCCCGAAGCTCAGGTTGCCTTCCTGGTGCCCTGGGGCACACAAGCGGCGGCGCGCCTGCTCACGGCAGCCTTGCGCGAAGGTCTCAACATACTCTCGAGCGACAAGCCGTTCACGTTGAACGGGCGCAGGTATCCGGCCGGGACGCTGATCGTCAAGGTCAAAGACAACCCGGCAGGCTTGGGCGAGCGCATGGTGCGTCTGGCCCGCCGGACCGGCGCCGAGGTCCATGGCACGGACTCCAGTTGGGTCGAAGAGGGCGTCAACTTCGGCTCGCGTCATGTAATCCGGATGCGAGCGCCCGCGGTGGCGATGGCTTGGGATCGGCCGGTCTCTTCCCTGTCGGCAGGATGGGCCCGGTTCGTGCTCGAGCGGCAATACGAGTATCCGGTGAGCGTGATTCGTACGCAAACGCTGGCTATGGCTGACCTGAGTCGCTACCAGGTCCTCATCCTGCCCGATCAGGCCATGGGCGAGGGCTACGCCCAGGTGTTGGGACCAAACGGCATTCGTCGCCTGCGCGAGTGGGTTTCCGGCGGCGGCACCGTGATCGGCATCGCCGGAGCGGTGAGTTTCCTGGCCGATGGGCGCACCGGCCTGCTGCCCATCACGCAAGAATACCTGGCGCGGCCGGGCGAGACGGCGCGCAGGACCGAGCCGCCGAAACCCGAGGCAGCGAAGCCGGAAGCCGCTGCGGAGCCACGCGGTCCCGGAAAGTTGCTCGCCAGCGAGGAAGAGTACCTGAGAGAGATCCAGCCCGAGCGCGAATTGCCCGACCCGGCGCTGGGCGTCATGGCGAGGGCAAGGCTGGATCCGGATCACTGGATCACCGCGGGTCTGGGCGAAACGGTGGTGGCCCTGGTTTCGGGACGTGCGATCTACTCGCCGATCAAACTGGACCGGGGCGTGAACGCGGCGGTTTTTCTCGGGCCGGATCAATTGCTGGCTAGCGGCTACCTCTGGGAGGAGAACCGCAAGCAGCTCGCGTACAAGCCGCTGCTGGTGGTGGGGCGGGAGGGCCGCGGCTATGTCATCGGGTTCACTGCCGACCCGAATTTCCGCGCTGCGATGGACGGACTGAATGTCCTCTTCTTGAACGCCATCTTCCGTACCCCGCCGCGCACGCGAACCGCCGGGCTGGCCGGGGAGTAAACCCCGCCAGCCCAGCGGGCAGGACCGCTATTCGGCGTCGAAGGACTCGATGTCCAGGGGTTCTTCGGAGAGGCCGCCCGGATAGCGCAGGCGCGTCTCCTCGGCGTAGCCCTCCAGGCCTTCCAGCATGGGCGCTTCGGCTTCGGCGGCCGCGGCGGCAACCTCTTCCTCCTCCAGGCCCTCGCCCGCGATCCGTACGCGCCGGTAGTATTCCATACCGGTACCCGCGGGGATCAGGCGGCCCATGATGACGTTCTCCTTCAACCCGCGCAGGTAGTCCACCTTGCCGTTGATGGCCGCTTCGGTGAGCACCCGCGTGGTCTCCTGGAACGAGGCCGCCGAGATGAACGAGTCCGTGGACAAGGACGCCTTGGTGATGCCGAGCAGCGCAGGTCTGCCGGTGGCCGGGCGCCCGCCGGCGGCGATCACGCGCTCGTTCTCTTCCCGGAACTTGAACTTGTCCACGATCTCCTCGGGCAGGAACTCGGTGTCGCCGATGTCTTCGACCTTCATCCAGCGCATCATCTGGCGGACGATCACCTCGAGGTGCTTGTCGTTGATGTTGACGCCCTGGAGCCGATAGACCTCCTGGATTTCGCTCACCAGGTATTTCTGGAGCTCCTTCTCGCCCAGCACGGCGAGGATCTTGTGGGGATCGCGCGGCCCGTCCATCAGCGGGTCGCCGGCCTTGACGCGCTCGCCCTCCTGCACGTTGATGTGCACGCCGCGCGGCACCGGGTACTCGCGCTCCTGGCCGTCGTCGCCGCGGATGTAAATCTTGCGCACGCCCTTGGTGATCTCGCCATAGCGGACGACGCCGTTGATCTCGGCGATTTCAGCTGGATCGCGGGGGCGCCGGGCCTCGAACAGCTCGACGACGCGCGGCAGACCGCCTGTGATGTCCTTGGTCTTGGTGGTGGCGCGCGGGATCTTGGCCAGCACATCGCCAGCGTGGACCTCGGCGCCGTCCTCGACCATAAGGTGGGCGTTCGTGGGCATCAGGTACTCCTTTTCGTCGGCCCTGCCGCCGCCCGCCGGCCGCACCACGATCTTGGGGATGCGCTTGACTTCCGGAGAGTCAATCACCACCCGGTGGGACATGCCGGTAATCTCGTCGAGCTGTTCCTGGAACGTGACGCCCTCGATGAGGTCGCGGAAGTGCACTGTACCGCTGATTTCGGTCAGGATGGAAAAGGTGTAGGGATCCCACTCGAGCAGGGTCTGGTTGGCCTTGACTGGCGCTCCGTTTTCCACCCGGATCTTGGCGCCGTAGACCACTTGGTAGCGCTCGCGCTCGCGGCCCTTGGCGTCCACCACCGCCAGGATGCCATTGCGGTTCATGGCCACCAGCTCGCCCGCCTTGTTGCGCACCGTCTGGATGTTGATGTACTTGGCGAAGCCGTCGTTCTTGGCTTCCTGCGTGGATTGTTCGGCCACACGGGTCGCCGCCCCGCCGATGTGGAACGTGCGCATGGTGAGCTGCGTGCCGGGCTCGCCGATGGACTGGGCGGCGATGACGCCCACCGCCTCGCCGCGTTCCACCAGCCGGCCGGTGGCCAGGTTACGGCCGTAGCAGAGCTGGCAGACGCCGCGCCGCGATTCGCAGGTCAGCACCGAGCGCACTTTCACCCGCTCGATGCCCGCCGCCTCGATGTTGGCCGCCAACTCCTCGGTGATCTCCTGGTTGACGCTCACCAGCAGGTTGCCCTCGTAGTCGTAGACGTCCTCCAGGGCCACCCGGCCCACCAGCCGGTCGCGCAGCGGTTCGATGGTTTCGCCCGCCTCGATGATGGCCTCCACGTAGATGCCGTCCGTGGTGCCGCAGTCGTACTCGGTGACGATCACATCCTGCGCCACGTCCACCAGCCGGCGCGTCAGATAGCCCGAGTCGGCGGTCTTCAACGCCGTGTCCGCCAGCCCCTTGCGGGCCCCGTGCGTCGAGATGAAGTATTGCAGCACGTTGAGCCCCTCGCGGAAGTTGGCGGTGATGGGCGTTTCGATGATCTCGCCGGACGGCTTGGCCATCAGGCCCCGCATGCCCGAAAGCTGCCGGATCTGCTGCTTCGAGCCCCGGGCGCCGGAATCCGCCATGATGTAGATGGGGTTCAGATACCGGCCGGTGCGGTCGTCCTCCTCCATCAGTTTGAACATTTCATCCGAGACCCGGTCGGTCACCTTGGACCAGATCTCGATGATCTTGTTGTAGCGCTCGCCGTAGGTGATGGCCCCTTCCTGGTACTGTGCCTGCACCGCCATAACCTGCCGCTCGGCTT
>JANXAE010000062.1 GCA_025062235.1 Bryobacteraceae bacterium | reverse complement strand
CTGGACCGGGCCGAGGCCACTGTGATCGAGCGCACCCTGTGGGCGCAACGGCTGGACGCGCAGGTGCGCGCGCTGGAGGAGCTGCTCGGGGCGGTTCGCGCCTCGCGCTGGCACCGGCTGGGCAGGACGCTCGGCCTAGGCCCGCGGTTGGCCGGGGAAAGCTGATGCGAGTCGTGCTGCGTATCTTGCTCGCCTTGCCGCTGGCGGCCAGCGGGCTGCTGGCCGCGGCGCTGGCTGCGCTGGCCTTGGGGCTGGCCGACCTGGCGTGGTTGGTGGCCGGGAGAAGACTGCGGCCCTGCCGCGCCGATTCCCGCCCCGCAGCGCACGCCGCCAGCGTGGTCATCCCCTCCTGGAACGGACGGGAGCTCCTCGAGCGGAACCTGCCTTCCGTGGTCGCTGCGCTGGCGGGCAACCCAGAGAACGAAATCATCGTGGTCACGAACGGCTCCACCGACGGCACCGCCGAGTTCCTGCGGCGCGAGTTCCCGCGCGTGCGCCTCATCGAGCCCGGTCGCAACCTGGGCTTCGGCGGAGGCGCCAACGCCGGCGTCCGCGCGGCGCGCAACGACGTGGTCGTGCTGCTCAACAACGACATGCGCGTGGCCAGGGACTTTCTCCAGCCCTTGCTGGATGGTTTCGACGACCCGGGAGTCTTCGCCGTCTCCTGCCAGATCTACTTCAGCGATCCGGCCAGGCGGCGGGAAGAAACCGGCCTTACCGAAGGCTGGTGGGAGAACGGTTCGCTGCGTGTACGCCACCGCGAGGACCAGGCGGTGCAAGAGCTGTACCCGTGCTTTTACGGGGGCGGCGGCTCGTGCGCTTTCGACCGGAAAAAATTCCTCGAACTCGGCGGCTTCGACGAGATCTATGCGCCCTTCTATTTAGAGGACGCCGATCTGGGCTATCGCGCCTGGAAGCGCGGCTGGAAGGTGCTCTATCAACCCCGCAGCGTGGTCTGGCACGAGCACCGTGGCACCATCGGCAAGCACTTCCGCGTTTCCCAGATCGGGCGGGTGCTCGAGAGGAACCGGGTGCTTTTCGCCTGGAAGAACATCCACGACTGGCGCCGGCTGGCAGAGCACTTCTGCTTCACGCTGGCCGAGGCGGTAGTGAGCGCCTTCGTGGGCGATTCCCCGGAACGCGCCAGCCCAGGTGCACTCTGGCGCGCCTTCGCGCGACTGCCCCGGGCGATGGCGGCGCGGTGGCGCGCACGCTCCGCCGCCGCCGTCACGGACGAAGAAGCGTTCCGGCGGCCGCTCGGCGGCTACTACCGCGACCGTTTCCAAGCGCACACCGAAAGCGACCGGCTCAGCGTCCTCTTCGTCTCCCCCTATCCCATCTGCCCGCCCGTGCACGGGGGCGGCGTCTTCATGCTGCACACGCTGAAGGAACTGGCTCGCCACGCCGAGGTGCACCTCATCGCCTTGCTCGACAAGGAACAGGAACGGGAGGCGCACGAGGAGTTGCGGCCATACTGCGCCAGCATGGAGTTTCTGGTCCGCATGCACGGCCAATCGGCCGCAGGTTCGCTGGTGCCTCACGCCGTGCGCGAATTCGCCAACCCGGACCTGGCCTGGCTGATTCACCGCCAGATCTGCACGAAGCGCGTGGACGTCATCCAGCTGGAATACACGCCCCTGGCGCAGTATCATGGCCACTACCGCAACCTGCTTTGTGTCCTGTTCGAGCACGACATCTACTTCCAGTCGCTGGGCCGCGCCTTGAAAGAGCGACGCGGCCTGCTGTGGAAGGCCCAGGCCGCTTTCGAGTACCTCCGCGCGCTGCGCTACGAGCTGCGCACGCTCCCGCACTTGGACCGTGTGCAGGTTTGCAGCCGGGAGAACGCCGAGTACCTGCTGTCCTTCCTGCCCGGGCTGGCCGCTCGCTTGGACGAGGACCAGCGCGCCGGCATTGACACCCGGCTGTATCCTTTCCGGCCGGATGGCCGGGAGCCCGGCACCATGCTCTTCCTTGGGAGCTTCCGGCATCTGCCCAACCAGGCAGCCTTGCAGTGGTTCGTGCGCGAGGTGCTGCCGCGGGTGCTCGCGGCACGGCCTTCGGCCCGGCTCATCGTCGTCGGTTCGGATCCGCCCCCGCGCTATGGGCTCAGCGGACCGCTCGAGGCGATCGAGCTGCGGGGAAGGGTGGAGGATGTCCGCGAACCGCTGGGCCGCTATGCCGTGTTCGTCTGCCCCATCCTCAGCGGCTCGGGCGTGCGCGTGAAGCTGCTCGAGGCCTTCGCCAGCGGCATCCCGGTGGTCTCGACCCGCCTGGGCGCCGAGGGCTTGGCGCGACACGACGGCGAGTTCTGCGCGCTGGCCGACGATGCCGAAACCTTCGCCCGCCGCGTGGTGGAAATCCTGGAGGATCCGGGCAAGGTCCGCGCGATGGTCGAGCGGGCCCGGCACGAAGTCGTCCGGAACTGGGACAGCGCCGTCCTCACGGCGAGGCTGGCGGCCTGCTATCGTGATGCCCTGCGGGCAAAGCGCGGGGCGCCGGCCGGCATCACTTGCCCCTCAGTTCGCGCTTGAGCCTCTCGGCGATCCGCCTGGCTGCGCGCTGTACCTGCTCGGCCGAGGAATCGCGCGGGGGGGCGTAGATGGACCAGAGCACCGTCCGCGTGCGCGCGTCTACCAGAAAGACGGTGCCGCGGCCGCGTCCCCAGCTCGAGATGCGCGGCGCTTCCTCGCGCGCGGCTGCCTGCGCCTCGCCCTCCTCGCTCTTGCTCTCCTGCGACCGTCGTTCCCCTGGAGGAAAGAGTTCGGAGAGACGCTGCTCGAAGGCTTCGCCCAGATGGTCGGTGAAGACGGCGTCGGCCCTGGCCGGATCGGCCACCACCTGAAAAACGCCCAGGCGCGTCAGGTGCGCGGCCAGATACTGGTCGAGCCCGTGCCCCATGCGCAGCAAGTACACGGTCTGGACGCGGCCGAGTTCGGGATTTTGCGCCGCCGCCAGCGGCAGGGCGAGCCAACACAACCAGCGCTTCATGACATTCACTATGATAGCTTCGAAGACGCGCACTCGAGCCGTGTACAAGGGCCATCGCATCACGGTCGTGATCCCCTGCCTGAACGAGGAGCAGGGCATCGAGCAGGTGTTGCGGCGCATGCCCACCTTCGTGGATCAGGTGATCGTGGTGGACAACGGCTCGACCGATCGTACGTCCGACATCGCGCGCAGCCTCGGGGCGGAAGTGATCCGCGAGGACGTGCGCGGTTACGGGCGCGCCTACCGCAAGGGCTTCGCACACGCCACCGGGGATTTGATCGTCACGCTGGATGGGGACCACAGCTACCCGGTGGACGCCATCTCCTATCTGCTGGAAGCGTTCCTGCACCTCGAAGTGGACTTCCTGAACGCCTCGCGCTTCCCCGTACGCGATCCCAGGGCCATGAGCTTCAAGCACAAGGTCGGCAACCTGGCGCTCTCGCTGGCCATGTCGCTGCTGTTCTTGCGCTGGGTGCGGGATTCGCAATCGGGCATGTGGGTCTTCCGGCGCTCGATCCTGGACGAGATGACGCTGGAAGCCGACGGCATGGCCTTCTCCGAGGAGATCAAGATCGAGGCCCTCAAGAACCGCCGCATCCGTTTTGGCGAGATTTCGATTCTGTATTCGTCTCGGCTGGGAGAGAAAAAGCTGAACCCCTGGCGCGACGGCCTCTACAATCTCTATTTCCTTTTCAAGAAGCGTTTCAGCCGGAGCCGACAGCCCAAGGCCAGCGCGAACTGAAGATGGGACGCGTCTCCGTCCTGATACCGAACTGGAACGGACGCGCGCGCCTGGAGTCCCTGCTGCCGCGCCTGAAGTCGCAAACGCTCGCTCCTGCGCAGGTGGTCGTGGCCGACGACGGCTCGAGCGATGGCAGCGCCGAAGCCGCCGCCAGGCTGGGTGCCGAAGTGGTCCGTCTCCCCAGGCGCCAGGGCTTCGCAGCGGCGGTCAACGCGGGCCTGCGCGCCTGCACCGAGGAGTGGATCGCGCTGCTCAACAACGACGTGGAGCCGGCGCCGGACTGGCTGGAGCGCCTGCTGGTGGCAGCCGAGAGCTCGAAAGCGTGGTTCGCCTGCGGCAAGCTGTTGCGGCAGGACGATCCCCAGCGGCTGGACGGAGCGTTCGACCTCCTCTGTCGCGGCGCTACCGCCTGGCGTGCCGGCGCCGGGCGCCTGGATGGCTCCGTATGGGACCGACCGCGCCGCATCCATTTCGCCGGTTTCGCGGCCGCGCTCGTGCGCAGGAACCTGTTCGAAATCGCGGGACCTTTGGACGAGCGCTTCGACTCCTACCTCGAGGACGTGGACTTCTGCCTGCGCTGCGCTCTTCGCGCTCTCGACGGCGTCTATGTGCCCCAGGCGCGCGGTCGCCACGCCGGCAGCGCCACGCTGGGCCGCTGGAGCGCGGCAAGTGTCCGGCTGATCGCGCGCAACCAGCTCTTGCTGGTAGCCCTGCATTTCCCTCCGGGATGGAGGCGAAGCTTCGGCCGGGCGGTGCTGGTGGCCCAGGCTTTGTGGGGGCTAGTCGCTCTGCGCCGCGGGGCGTTCCGGGCCTGGCTCAAGGGCAAACACGAGGGATGGAAAATGTTCCATTCAGTGCGCGGCTCCGGCCCGTCCACCGACGCAGGACGGCTGGCGGCGCTGCTCGCGGAAAGCGAACGGGAAATCCTCGTCATGCAACGCGAGTGCGGCTGGGACGCCTACTGGCGCTTGTACTTCCTGCTCGCCGGCAAGCCGCCGATGCCACCGCCATAAGGCCTCCCTACCCGCCTGGTGCGAGCGATGGCAGAGGCCGGGCGAGGCCGGCTCTTTCCTCCGTCGCGCCGGGCGGAGGCCCTGATCGGAGAGCTGGGCCGCAGGAGGCACGCGCCCATCTTGGCTGGGCCAACGAGCGACGGGCTTCCGACGCTCACCGTTCGGCGAGCGCCGCTGCGCCGCTTTGTGTGCCCGAGTGCAAGTTCAAGGTGATGGGGTAATCTTCGAAGTATGCGACTCGTCCTGCTGCTGATTGCGCTGTCGCAGGCCATCGCCGCCGAGCGGCGAGCTGTCTTTCCCGAGGGCGTCAAACCCATAGGACCCTACAGTCCGGGCATCCTCGCAGGCGACTCGCTTTACGTTTCCGGCCAGGGGGCGCGTGCGCCGGACGGAACGATGGCGCAGGACTTCCGCGGGCAGCTCCGGCAGACGCTGGAGAACGTGCGCGCCGTCGTGGAGGCGGCTGGCCTGACACTCGCGCACGTGGTCTATGCCCAGATCTACCTCGAGGACGCGAGCCGTTATGACGAGGTAGCCGCACTCTGGCGGGAGTTTTTTCCCAGAAATCCCCCGGCGTGCGCCGTCGTTGGCGTCATGCGCATGCCGGGCGGGACTCCCGTCGAGATCAATGCGGTCGCACTGCGGGATCGCTCCCGGCGCCGCAGTCTCGAGGTTCGGGACGCGGCCACGCCTCCCTTCTGCGCCGCGGTCGTCGAGGCGGGCGATCGTGTCTATCTTTCCGGCATCTTCGGGCGCGAAGGAGCGGGAGGGAACGTACCTGCGGATCCAGCGCGACAGGTCGAGGCCGCACTGGACGGGATGGGGCGACTGCTCGCCGCGGTCGGGCTCGATTACCGACACATGGTCTTCGTCAATCCCTATCTGACCGCCGCCATGCCGATGGAAGTCATGAACCGGCTTTACGCAAAGCGGTTCGAATTCGGCAACACGCCTGCACGCGCCACCATCCGCGTGGCGGCGCTGCCCGGAGGTGCGGGGATCGAGTTCACCGGCGTGGCGGTCAAGGATCTGGCCTTGCGCCGCGTCGTACGCCCCAAGAACATGGCGCCCAGCGCCACGGCCAGTCCCTGCGTGTTCGCGGGCGACGTACTTTACTGCTCGGCGAAGTCCGGTTTCATACCCGGGCCCCGCAGCGGCATCTACGCGGCAACGGTGGAGCACCAGCTCCGACAGACGATGCGCAACCTGCTCGACGGGCTGGAAGAGGCCGGGCTGGAATTCTCGCATGTCGTCGCGACCAACGTGTACCTGGACGACATCGCGGATTTCGAACGCATGAATCGCGTCTACGCACAATACTTCGCTCCGGGGGCTTATCCTGCCCGCACGACGGTGCAGCCCTTGGCGCCCGTCGAACGCAAGCCGGACCCCGAAGACCGCTGGCCGATGCTCGAGCAGGTTTCGCTGATCGCGGTGAGGTGACGTGCAACAGAGATCCTTCCCCGTCGTGATCCTTGGCGAGGGCCCCGCGGGGCTATCCGCGGCGTACGAGCTGGCCAGGCAGGGAGTGCCTCCGCTGGTCCTGGAAAAGGAGACGACGATCGGCGGCCTGGCGCGCACGGTGGAATACAAGGGGTTCCTGTTCGATATCGGTGGCCACCGCTTCTTCAACAATTCACCAAAGTTCCGCCCGTCGAACGGATCTGGCGCGAGCTGTTGGGCAAGGATCTGCTGACGCGTTCGCGGCAGTCGCGCATTTATTACCGGGGCAAGTTCTTCCGATACCCGCTGGAGACCTTGGACGCCCTGGCGCGCCTGGGCGTGATCGAAGCGTCGCGCTGCGCGCTGGGCTACGTTCGTTCCCGGCTGGCGCCCCGGAAGCCCGAGGACGACCTGGAAACCTGGCTCACGAACCGTTTCGGCCGACGCCTGTTCGAAATTTTCTTCCGCAGCTATGCCGAGCAGGTCTGGGGCCTGCCCTGTCGCAAGATCCGCGCCGAGTGGGCGGCCCATCGCATCCAAGGACTTTCGCTCGGCTCCATCCTGCGCAACGCTTTGGGCGTTTTGCGGGACGAAAGGGCCAGGGAAGCGAGGACCTCGATCCGGCAGTTCTACTATCCCCGGCGCGGACCGGGCATGATGTGGCAGCGGATGCGCGAGCTGGTGGAAGCTGGTGGGGGGACGCGCGATCCTCGAGGCGCCGGTCGAGCGAATCTTCTGGGCGCCGGGGCGCGTCGTCGCCGTCCAGGCGGGAGGACGGCTGTGGCGCGCGGAACAGTTCATCAGCAGCATCGTTCTGGCCGACCTGATCCGCGCGCTCGATCCGGACCCGCCGCGCAACCTGCGCGAAAAGGCGGTGGACTTTCATCACCGGGACTTCCTCACGGTGGCGCTCATGGTCGAAGGGCGCGATCTGTTCCCGGACCAGTGGATCTACGTTCACGAGCCCGCGCTGCGGGTGGGTGGCATCCAGAACGACAACAATTGGAGCCCCGAGATGAGTCCTGACCGGGCGAGGACCTGCCTTGGGATGGAGTACTTCTGCTCTGCCGGCGATCCGCTGTGGCGAATGGACGACGCCGATCTGATCGAGCTGGCCCGGCGCCAACTCGAAACCCTCGGCTTGGTCCCCGCCCTCCGGGTGAGCGACAGCGCTGTCGTGCGCATGCAGAGGGCCTATCCCGTCTGCGACGGACCCTACGAGGCGGCCTTGCAATCGGTACGGGATTTCCTGGCCGACGTCCCCAATCTCCGGGTGCTCGGACGCGACGGCATGCACCGCTACAACAACCAGGATCACTCGATGCTGACTGGCGTGCTGGCGGCGCGCAACGTGCCCGGCGCCCGGTACGCTCTTTGGAGCGTGGACGTGGACGAGGAGTATCTCGAGCAAGGATCTGCGCCAGATAAGGAAAACCTCCTGGCGGGGCATCCCACCGGGTGAGGGCAGCTGTGGCGCCCGCGCGCCGGGCCGGTGCTATAATTGCCTGGCTATGTCAGGCTGCGAGAGCGCTACACGCCGGCAATTCCTCGCGGTGACGGGCTCGCTGGCCGCGGCTGCAACTGCTGCGGCACCTGGCTTGCCCAAGGTCAGGTTCGGCAACGTCGAAATTACACGCCTCATCATCGGCTCCAACCCGCTCTACGGATACTCGCACTTCAACCGTATCCTCGACGGGATGATGCGCGAGTGGATGACGCAGGACCGGCGCATGGAGATCCTGCACCGCGCCGAGCAGTGCGGGATCAACACTTGGCAGGTGCACTACAACGATCCCACCATCGAGGACCTGAAACGTTACCGCGCCGAGGGCGGGCGGATGCACTGGCTGCTGTTGGCCGACTTCGAACTCATGAAGAACTGGAAGCTGCTGCCGGCAGTGGCGCGCCTGAACCCCATTGGCATCGCCCATCACGGCAACCGAACCGACGAGCGCTTCCGCGCCGGCCAGATGGAGATTGTGCGGGATTTCGTCAAGGCGGTCCATGACGCCGGAGTGCCGGCAGGCGTTTCCACGCACAACCCCGCCGTCGTCGAGTACATCGAGGAGCGTGGCTGGGACGTGGATTACTACATGACGTGCATGTACCGGGTCACACGCACGCGCGAGGAGGCGCGGCGCGAGCTGGGCGAGGCGCCGATCGGCGAGATTTACCTGGAGCGGGATCCGGAGCGCATGTGCGCCGTGGTGCGCAAGACGCGCAAGACCTGCTTCGCCTTCAAGGTGCTCGCGGCCGGCCGGAACATCAACAGTGCCGAGCAACTGGAAGCGGCGTTCCGCTTCGTGCTGACCAACATCAAGCCGCAGGACGCCATCATCGTGGGCATGTTCCCGCGCTTCAAGGACGAAATTCGCGAGAACGTGGCACTGGTCAGCCGCATCCTGGCGGGTGCGCCGGCAGCGAGCTGAGCGCTGCGCGCACGGAACCTGGCGCGCAAGGGCGGTGGGCGGCGGCGGCCGGCGCCTGCCTCGCGCAAGCCCCTGCCACGCTAGCGTACCTGGAAAGGATAACGTTCCTCGTATTGCTGGTTGCCCACCAAGTCGCGGATCCTGAGGACCAGCGTGTAGTCGCCGGGCTCCGCCTTCTTCAAGTCCAAGCTCAGGATCCCGGGCAGGTAGCGGTGCGGGTAGAAAGGGTTGCTGCGCTCGGCCGCCGCCACCGGCTCCGAGTAAATCTCCTTTCCCGTCGCGCCCAGGACGCTCAGGCCGTATTCCACCTCGATACGGTTGTCCTCTCCGATCCTGTAGCCGGTGATTTCGAATCGCGCCCAGAGAGTTTCGCCACGCAGGAAGACCGGCGCGCCTTCCACTGCGGGACCTTCCTCGCCTTTCAAGAACCGGAAGTTGCGCGCCACCAGCACGGGGCTGGGCTCGACCGTAGGGCCCCGCACGAGGAACGACGTTTCGGCTCGCGCCTTTGCTCCCGAGAGCTTGTCCTCCACCGCCACGACGATGCGGTAGGTTCCCGGATCGAGCAGCGGCGGGATGACGAACTCGTGACGCACCACGGGCGCCCAATCCTTGTCCTGCGGGGCCAGTTCGGTCTCGACGGTCTGACGCTGGGCAGGCACGAGCCTCAAACCTCGTTCGTCCAGAGCCTCGAGCATGCACTCCAGATGCACGCGCTGATCCTTGCTCCGGGCGAACCCGACGACCCGATAGCGGACGAAAACGCTCTCGCCCCGGCCGAACCGGAAAGCGGGGCCCAGCGGCGGACCGCCCTCGTACTGGTGCAAGGTCAAGGCCGTTACGCTCAGCGGCGGCGCGGCGAGGCAGGAAAACGGCAGCCAGAACAACAACAGGCGCCGCTGGAACAGCACGGGATGCCTCACTGAGACGGAAGGCCGGGCGTGGTCAGCGGCAATTGGACGGTGGGCGTCAACTGGAATGGCAGCTCCACCAAAGCGAAGGATTCCTCGTCGTTCTCGCCCGGCGCCGGCAAGCGCAGGCGGTACGCGCCCGCCGGCGCATCGAACAGGACACGCCCATGCTCGGTAGCGGCGGGGCGCAGCGTTCGCAGGTAGCCGAGCCAATCCGGGACGCCGTCGCCTCTGTCCAGCTCGCCGTAGGAGCGGCCGTCCGAGGCCAACAGCGTGAGCGGGGGGACGTGGGTGTCGCGGATCCCGCTGTTGGTGACCGTCAGCCGCACCTGCAGGAAGCGATGCTGTGGCATTCTGGCCTGCGCCCCTTCGCCCAGGCGGTCCCGCCATTCGGCGTCCTGGACGATGTAGACGAGCGGGCCGACTTCCACACGCTCGCCCATGGAGAAGATCCTGGGCGCTCTGGATGCTTGCCGGGAACAAGCCGTCGCGAGCACGAGCCCAACGAGGACGACCGCGCACGCCTCCCAGGTGCGTGTTCCTGTTGCCCGCAGCCCCATCATGACCCTGCCTCTTGCGCAGATATCCTAGCAAAGGCAGCGTCCCTCCGCTCGCGGGGTGGGGCGATGCCGCTCAGGGCCGCCAGTTCAGCCACTCGCCCGGATTCAGGGGCTGCCATTCGATCGTTTCCAATACCGGCAGATCTTCCTTTTTCTCCTCGTGGATGTAACTGCGGGCCAGCGCCTCGGCATGGGAACGCGCCTTGCCCTCGTCGAACTGTCGCGCCCCTTGGATGACGAGGCCGGGGCCGAGCAGGAGCACGTTGCAGTGATCGAAGTCGCAGGAGACCACGAGGTCAAGATAGTGATAACGCGCCTTGAATCCCTTGAGCGGGCGGAACATGGAGCACCTCGCAGTAACAATTGTAGGCGCCGCCGGGCGGCGGCACCAGATCTTTGCTTCAGTTTTTCTCTCCGCGGCCGGCGCTGTTACACTGGCTTTCAGATGCGGGGGGAGGCGCCGAACCGCTGGAAAACGCTGGTGGCGGAGCTGGCGGTGCTGCCGGCGGTCCGCGAATGTTTGCAATGGCTTACGCGTGAGAAACAATGGGTGCAAGAGCAGCACCTGGAAGTCTGCCGCATCCCTGCCCCCACGTTTTTCGAGCAGAGGCGCGCCGAGTGGATGGCGGCCCAATTCCGTCAGCTCGGCTGCGAGGTGCAAATGGACCGGGTGGGCAACGTCATCGCCTTCCCGCAGGCGCGCCCTGGACCGCTGATCGCGCTGACCGCTCACCTGGACACCGTGCTCGCCCCACGCCACCGGAGCGAGATCACGGTGGAGCCGGATGGAAGGCTGCGCGGCCCCGGCGTGGCTGACAATGGGGCGGGGCTGGCGGCATTGCTGGCCATCGCGCGCGCCCTGCGCTGCTACCCGCCATGGCCCGAGATGGCCTCCGGCTTGGCTTTGGTGGCCAACGTGGGCGAGGAGGGAGAAGGCAATCTGAGCGGCATGCGCCACCTCTGCACCAGCTCCCCGCTGGCATCCCGCTGGCGCGCCTTTGTCGTATTGGATGGCCCTTCGACCGAGCACATCACCTGCCAGGGCATCGCCAGCCGGCGGTTCGAGATCTCCTATTCCGGCCCGGGCGGACACAGTTGGAGCGACGCCGGGGCGCCCAACCCCGTGCACGCCCTTAGCCGCGCGATCACCCTTTTCACCGACCGGCAGTGCGAAGGGTCGCGCAACGGTTCGCGCTGTTCTTTCAATTTCGGCTGGATCGAAGGTGGCACGAGCGTCAATGCGATACCGACCACGGCCAGGGCCAAGGTGGATCTGCGTTCGGAACGCGAGGAGGACTTGGAGCCGTGGATTCAAGCCCTGGGAGCAGTGGTCGAAGAGGCCTTGCAAGCCGAGAACCGCAGGGCCTCTACCGGCAAACTGGCAGGAAGACTGCGAGAGATCGGTTTCCGACCCAGTGGTCGCCTGCCCGAGAACTCGCCCCTGCTCGCGTGCATTCAGGCGGTGGACGCGCACTTGGGAATCCGCTCCCGCCTGGATTCGGCTTCCACCGATGCCAACATTCCCCTTTCGCTCGGTATCCCTGCGATCGCGATCGGCGCTGGGGGGCAGGGCGGCGGAGCGCACACGGAAACCGAGTGGTATCATCCCGAAGGTCGCGATCTCGGATTGAAGAGGATCCTGTTGCTGTTGTGCCTGCTGCTACGCGAGGGGACGAGCACGCCGTGAGAGCGGCCGGATCCGGGAGCTGGCGCGCGGATCTGGCCCTGGCGGCGGTGGCTTTCATCTGGGGCGCCACCTTCGTAGTGGTCAAGGAGGCGCTGCGGGACGCTTCTGCGCTGCTGTTCTTGTGCCTTCGGTTCAGCCTCGCGACGGCGGCGCTGGTCGCGACCGCGCGCCCGCTGCCTGGAAAGTTCCAGCAGGGCCGCGTCCTGGCGGCGGGGGGTCTGGTGGCCGGCCTATGCCTGTTCGCCGGCTACTGGCTCCAGACCCTCGGCCTGCGCTATACGACGCCCTCCAAATCTGCCTTCCTCACCGGCCTGTCCATCGTGATGGTTCCGCTGTTGGCCGCGGCGCTGCATCGTCGTCGTCCGGTCCCGGCGGAGATCGCGGGCGTGGCGGCCGCCACTCTGGGCATGGGCTTGCTCACGCTGGAGGGCGGCTTGGGGAAGATGAACCCGGGCGACGCACTCACGCTGGGTTGCGCGGCGGGCTTTGCGCTCCACATCCTCGCCGTCGGGCATTGGGCGCCCCGCGTGAATTACCGGGCGCTGACGCTGGTGCAGGTGGCCACAGCCACCGTGCTTTGTGCGCTCACCTTCTGGTGGGCCGAACCGTTCTACCTGCGCCTGACGCCGCGGGTGATCGGGGCGCTGGTCGTGACCGGCTTGCTGGCCACGGCGCTGGCCTTCTCGGTCCAGGCCTGGGCCCAGCAGCGCACAACGCCGACACACACAGCGTTGATGTTCGCCCTCGAGCCGGTCTTCGCATGGTTGACCTCCTTCCTGGTGACCGGCGAACGCCTGAGCCTTCGGCAAGCCGGGGGAGCCGCCCTCATCCTGGCCGGCATCCTGACCGTCGAACTCAAACCGCTCGCAGGCGCGCGCGTTTCGAGCCGCCCGCGCCGTACGTCTGACTTATAATGGTGGACAGCTACCTCCGGAGCGACATCCCTATGAGTTTCCTCGCCAGAATGCGCCAGCACAGACTGCTGTCGGTCACCCTCCTGCTTTTCACCCTCTCGCTGGGGATCCTGATCGGAACACTGGTCACCGGGCAGGCACGCGCGGGCGCCGGACAGTCCGCCGTCGCCGGCGACGCTGTGCCCTTGCAAATACCCGATCCGGTCGAGCTCTCGACCGCTTTCGCGCAACTCGCCAGGCAGTTGTCGCCTTCGGTAGTCAACATCACCTCGACCTACGGCACCCCGCCCAGGGGACAGCAAGGCCAGCGGCAGCGGCAGCGCCAGCCATCCCCGTTCGACGACGAAGACCAGCAGGGCTGGGACTGGTTCCGGCGGTTTTTCGGTAGCCCCTTCGAGGACTTGCCCCGCATGCCATTCCGACGGCAGGGCAACGGCTCCGGGGTAGTCGTGGACAAGAACGGCTACATCATCACGAACCTGCATGTGGTGGAAAACGCGAGCCGCATCCAGGTCAAGTTCCACAGCGACCCCAAGCAGTACGACGCCAAGCTGATCGGTTCGGACCCCGAAACCGATCTGGCCGTGATCAAGGTCGAAGGGGTCGGCCGGCCGCTGATCCCGGCCAAGATTGGCAACTCCGACGCCACCCAAGTGGGCGACTGGGTGATCGCCATCGGCTCGCCCTTCGGTCTCGAAGCTACGGTCACCGCCGGCATCATCAGCGCCAAGGGCCGGCAGGTTGGCGACGAGACCCACCAGTTGCAGCGATTCCTCCAGACCGATGCCGCCATCAACCCCGGCAATAGCGGCGGGCCGCTGGTCAACGTGCGCGGCGAAGTGATCGGCATCAACACCGCCATCGCCACGGACACCGGCAGCTACGCAGGCGTAGGGTTCGCGCTCCCCATCAACCTCGCAGTCAGCGTGTACAACCAGATCATCAAGACGGGGAAGGTCTCGCGCGGCTCCATCGGCATCGAATTCCGGCAGGGCCGCGAAGACCTGCTGAAGGCCTACGGCGCGACGCAGGGCGTTTTCGTCGAGCGGGTCGCGCCTGGCGGACCGGCGGAAAAGGCGGGCATCAAGGCTGAGGACATCATCATCGCCTACAACGGGCAGCCGGTTCGGGATGGCGACGATCTGGTCAACCGCGTGGCCAATACGCCGGTGGGCAGCGAAGCAACCGTGACCGTGCTGCGCGAAGGCAAGAAGATGGACTTCAAGGTGAAAATCGCCGAGCGCACCGAGGTCTTCCCGCATCTGGCCGGCCGCCGCCTGCGGCCTGAAGCGCCTGGCGTCGAAACCGGTACGCAAGCCCGGTTCGGCATGAGCGTGAAGAACCTCACCGACGCCGATCGCGAACGTCTCGGCTACGAGGGTCGCGGCGTGCTCATCACCGAGGTGGAGCCTGGTTCCTTTGCCGAGGACATCGGCCTGTTGCCTCGGGACATCATCACCGCCATCAACCGGCAACCCGTGAACTCGGTGGACGACGTGCTCAGAATCCAGAGCGGGTTGAAACCGGGCGATCCGGTGGCCTTCCGCGTCATGCGCGCTTCGCCCACCACGCCCCGCGGGCAACAGCCGCAGTGGCAGCCTTTCTTCGCTGCGGGCACGCTGCCCCAGAACCCCAACTGACCCGGCGCCGCGTCCCGTGCGTCGTGGTAGCATAGGTCGGGTTTTCGAGTTTCGACCCAAGAGGGCAACGCCGTGCGACGGCCTGCGGCAGCCCTGATCCTTTTCGTGGCGGCGGCGCTCGTGCCGGCGGGCTGGCAGGCCAGTGCATCCGGAGCAAGCGCTGGCGGTCGCCTCTCCAGCGCCCAGCGGTCCAACACCCCGGCCCTCGGAAAGCCCGCCCCAGGCGGGGCGGTCGCCAAGCCTTCCACCCGCAAGAGCTCCCGCACGGCGGGCGCCAAGCGCAAGAACATCCGGCGCCCAACCTCCTCCAAAAGCAGGACGGCGCGCGCACGGGCACAGCAGGCGCCCACGCCCGAACGCTACGCCGAGATCCAGCGAGCCCTGATCGAACGCGGCTACCTGGAAGGTCCAGCGACGGGAAACTGGGGGCCGGAATCGGTCGAGGCGCTGAAACGCTTCCAGCAGGAACACAACTTGGAGGCCACGGGCAAGATCAACGCTCTCACACTGATTGCGCTGGGCCTCGGGCCCAACCGGGCCTCGCGGGCAAGCAGCGCCCCGTCCGCAGCTGCGGACGGACACCAGGCAGGGGAGAAACCGGAGTGATCATCGGGGTTCCCAAAGAGATCAAGGACCATGAAACGCGCGTCGGGTTGGTGCCGGCTGGCGTCATCGCCCTGCGGGAGGCTGGCCACCGTGTTCTCGTGCAGCGCTCAGCGGGCGAAGGCAGCGCGATTCCCGACGAACAGTACGAGCAGGCTGGCGCGGAGCTGGTGGCCGATGCGGCGGAGGTCTGGCGGCGTGCCGACTTGGTCGTGAAAGTGAAGGAGCCGCAGCCCGCCGAATACGAGTTCCTGCGACCCGGACTCATCCTTTTCACTTACCTGCACTTGGCTCCTTTGCCCGAGCTCACAGGGCACCTGCTCGAGCGACGCGTGAACGCGGTGGCCTATGAAACGATCCGCGAACCGGACGGCTCCTTGCCTCTGCTGACCCCCATGAGCGAGGTAGCCGGCCGCTTGGCGGTCCAGATCGGGGCGGTGTACCTCGAAGCGCCAAATGGCGGCCGAGGCGTGTTGCTCGGCGGGGTGCCCGGCGTGGCGCCGGCGGAGGTCGTGGTGCTGGGAGGCGGCGTGGTGGGAACCAACGCGGCGCGGATCGCCTTCGGCATGGGGGCGCGCGTGACCATCATTGACAAGAACCTCAACCGCCTGCGCCAGCTCGATGACATCTTTGCCAGCCAGGTGGTCACGCTGGCCTCCAACGCATGGACCATCCGCGAAACCCTTCGAAAAGCCGATCTGGTGATTGGCGCCGTACTGATCCCCGGAGCCGCGGCGCCCAAGCTGGTCCGCCGCGAGATGGTTGCCGGAATGAGACGGGGCGCCGTCGTCGTGGACGTTTCCATTGACCAGGGAGGGTGCCTGGAAACCTCACGACCCACCACGCATACCGATCCGGTCTATTTCGTAGACGGCGTGCTGCATTACTGCGTCTCGAACATGCCCGCCGCAGTGCCGCACACTTCCACGTTCGCCCTGACCAACGCCACCTTCCCTTACCTGCTCGAGCTGGCCAACAAAGGACTGGAGCAGGCATGCCTGGATCATCCGGCCATCGCGGAAGGCGTCAATACGTATCAGGGGCACTTGACGCATCCCGCGGTGGCCGAGGCGCAAGGCAGGCCATGGCGGGAGCTGCGCAGCCTGCTGTAATCGGCGCCGGTTGCCGCCCGCCCGCCGCATGGGTTAAGTAAAGATAGGGAAAGCTAGGAGGCCCAATGAAGATTCGTCCCCTGCATGATCGTGTGCTGGTGCGTCGCCTGGAGGAAGAGGAACAAAAGGTGGGTGGGATCATCATCCCGGATACGGCCAAGGAGAAACCGCAGCAGGGCGAAGTGATCGGCGTCGGCAACGGCAAATTGCTCGAGACTGGCGAGCGGGTGCCCCTGGATGTCAAGGTGGGCGATCGTATCATCTTCGGCAAGTACGCCGGGGCCGACGTCAAGATTGACGGCGAAGAGTACCTGATCCTGCGGGAGGACGAAATCCTGGCCGTGCTCGAGTGAGCAGGGCCGCCGGCGCCCCGTGTGCTACGCTTGGATTGCGCCCATCGAGGAGTACGTTCATGACCCGTTCACTCACGGTAGTTGTCCTCTGCCTGGCATCCTCGCTCGCATCCGCCCAGACGAAAGTGGGCGTCGTGAACTTCCAGCGCGCCTTGCTCGAGACAGCCGAAATCAAGAAAGCTTCGGCTGCGCTGGAGGCCAAATACAAGCCCAGACAGGCCGAGCTCGAGAAGCTTCGCAAGGAGATCGAGGATCTCCAGCAGAAACTCCAATCGCTGGCCGGCAAGCTGACTCCCCAGGCCGAATCCGAAATGACCTTCCAGGCGCAGCGCAAGCAGCGCGAGTTCCAGCGCCTCAGCGAAGACTTGCAATCGGACGTGGACGAGGAGCGCA
This sequence comes from Bryobacteraceae bacterium, assembly GCA_025062235.1. Taxonomy (GTDB): domain Bacteria; phylum Acidobacteriota; class Terriglobia; order Bryobacterales; family Bryobacteraceae; genus DTHT01. The sequence continues at coordinate 1,422 of JANXAE010000062.1, read as the reverse complement.
ACGAGATCTTGACCAAGGCCGGGCAGCGCATGCGGGAAATCATCAACAAGCTCGCGGAAGAAAAGGGGCTCGACGTCATCATTGACGTAGGCAACACCCTGTACTTCAAGCCCGCGCTGGATCTGACGCAAGAGGCGATCGCCGCGTACGACAAGGCGTACCCTGCCAGGTGAGACGCCCGGCCCGGAGGCACCGATGTCCGACTTCCTGAGCGGCTACGGAGTCGAGGAGGAGCGTCGGGAGCGGCTCATCAAGCGGGTTGTCGTCGCGCTCGTCATTGCCGCCCTGCTCGGGGGCGCCCTTTATCTGGCCTTGCGCACTTACCCGGCGCGCCGCCAAGTGCGGGATTTCCTCGCAGCGCTGGAAAGGCAGGACTACAAGGCGGCCTACCGCATGTGGGGATGCACGGAAGCCGCGCCGTGCCGTGACTATCCCTTCGAGAAATTCATGGAGGATTGGGGGCCCAAAAGCCCCCATGCCGACGTCAAGGCAGCTCGCATCGTCAACATCAACCCGAGAACCTGCGGCCCAGGCGTCCTCTACACCCTGGGGACGATCGTAGCGCATCTGCTCGGTGAACGCGGCTGCGACTGCGGCTCGGGCGTCATTCACCGCCTCGAGTTCCCGGGTGGCGAGGAAATCTCGATCTGGTACGAACGCAAAGACAAGACGCTCGGCTTCGCCCCCTGGCCTGCCTGCCTGCCGCAACCCAAGGCGTGGCAGTGAGCGCGCTCAACCCGCCCGCGCGGCGCTGCTCGCAATCAACTCCGTCACCGATTCCCTGCCGCGCCACCCCTGCGTGGCTGCCCATGCGGCGACATAGAGCAGCCCTCCCACGAGCAGCGTCTCCCGCAGGCCGAGGCAAAGCCCCAGCGCCACTGCCGCCACGCTTCCCAGCACGCTCGCAGCGGCGTTCAAGGCCCAAGCCCAGCGGACAGCAGCCCTGTGGCGCCGTTCGAGCTGCGCGAGCCCGGTAGGAAAGGGCACGCCCATCAGGAACGCAGGAGGGGCGACGGCCATTACGGTGAGCGCGACCTTCGCCGGCGCCGGCCAGGCAACGGCGATCGAGCATAGCGGCCCGCTGAGCAGCGCCAGTGCACCGATCATTCCCGCAATGCCGGCCAAGACGCGACCCAGCCGCTCCGCCCCCGGGCCCGCCAGTCGTGCACTGAAGCAACTGCCCAGGCCGCTGGCCACCAGCATCGAGAAAACGATCACGCTCAGTGCGCTCGTGGGACTGCCCAACAGCAGGATGAACTTTTGCACCAGCCCGACCTGGATGAGGATGTAGCCGGCGCCGAGGGCCACGAAATACGCCAGGAACGGACGGATGCCTTCCGGCCGGCAGCCGCGATCCCTCGCCAGTACTGGGGGAAGCACGAGGATCATCGCCGTCGCCGCCAGGCTCAAGGCGAGCAAAGT
>JANXAE010000061.1 GCA_025062235.1 Bryobacteraceae bacterium | reverse complement strand
GACCAGTACCTGGCCTTGTACTGGCACGATGACATCAAGTGGACGCCGCGCCTGACGCTGAACCTTGGCCTGCGCTGGGAGTACGAAACGCCGATGACCGAACGGTTCGATCGGTTGGTTTCGGAGTTCGACTTCAGCGCTCCCAATCCGATCGAAGCGGAGGCGCGGGCCAATTACGCCGCGCGACCCATCCCCGAAATCCCGCCCTCGGAGTTCCGCGTGCCTGGCGGCCTGACCTGGGTCAAGCAGGGCGGCCGGGGCCGCAGCCCCTTCCGCGGCGAAAGAAACAACGTCATGCCGCGCTTCGGCCTGGCCTTCCAGCTCGACAGCAGGACGGTTCTGCGCGGAGGCTACGGCATTTTCTTCAACCCGAACGGCACCGCAGTGACCGTTCCCATCCAGACCGGCTTCACTCAGATGACGCCGATTCAGGCCTCGCTCGATAACGGCTTGACGTATATCGCCACCACGGCCAATCCTTTTCCCCAGGGCTTGCTCCATCCGTTGGGTCCGGCTGGTGGCCTGACCACGAATCTCGGCCAGGCAATCGAGTTCTACAACTACAACGAGAAGTACGCCTACGCGCAACGTTGGTCGCTGGGGATCCAGCGCCTGTTGCCTGGCATGATCGTGGCCGAGGTTTCCTACGTGGCCAATCGCGGCACGCGACTCAGCGTCACCAGGCAGTACAATGCCCTGCCCGAGAAATACCTCAGCCGCAGCCCGCTGCGCGATCAGGCCACGATTGATTACCTGAGCGCGACTTTCCCGAGTCCTTTCCGCGGGCTCGCTCCCGTCTTCGGCGCCAACATCTCGCGTGCCAGCCTGCTGCGTCCGTACCCGCATTTCGGCGAAATCAGCGCTGAGGAGCCGGTGGGCTACTCCTGGTACCACTCGATGCAGTGGCGCGTCGAGAAGCGCTTCAGCCAGGGCTGGACCTTGCAACTGGCCTACACGTTCTCCAAGTTCATGGAAGCGACCGCGTTCCTGAATCCCACCGATCCGTCGCCCTACGAGGCGATCTCTTCGCTCGATCGCCCCCACCGCCTGGCGGCGAGCGCGATCTGGGAAATCCCCGTCGGCAAGGGCCGGCGTTTCGGAACGCGGCTTCCCGCCGTGCTCAACCATGTGCTGGGCGGCTGGCAGATCGGCGCCATCGTGACGCGGCAGAGCGCAGCGCCGCTCGAATGGGGCAACGTCATCTTCATCGGCGACATCAAGCAGATTCCGCTGCCCAAGAGCCAGCGCACCGCCGATCGGTGGTTCAATACCGAGGCCGGCTTCAATCGCGATTCACGCCAGCAGCTCGCTTACAACTGGCGCGCGTTCCCGCCGCGTTTCGCCGGAATCCGCGGCGACGACCAGAGGAGCTGGGATTTCTCCATCACCAAGGATTTCCCCCTGCGCGAGCGCATGAAGCTGCGCTTCCGCGCCGACGCCTACAATGCTCTGAACCAGACCAATTTCGCGACGCCGAACCGCACCCCCACAAGTACGGCGTTCGGAACCATTACAGGCACCGACGGGGATCCTCGAAACTGGCAGCTCGGCTTGAAAGTGGTTTTCTGAAGAACGGCTGTTGGGGGCGACCTTGCGGTCGCCGCGCGGAAGCCCGAGCCGAGCGGTAAGAGCCTGGCGCCGGACGTCGCGGGCCGATGGCGCCAGACAGGGGGCGATCGGGGAAGCGGACGGCCAGCTCGCCCTGCAGCGGGGCTGAGCGGTTGTCGCTGTAGCCGACCGAGGGTGAGGCTCGGCCAGCTCGCCGGCCGCGACGGCAGCGGCTCGGGCTGGCCACGCGGCCTTCCGAAGCGGAGGTCGCCTCCGCATGAGCACCCGGCCCTGGGGAGCTCGCCTGGAATCTACGGGGACGCGATGGCGAATCGCCGCCTGTGCGTTGGCTGGCCTGCGCGAGGGCCTTCCCGTTTTGGCGCGGGGCCGCTCGCGCCTGCTAGACTGAAATACCAGGCGGCGCTCGCCGCACCTGAGCTTTTCGCAAGGATTCGAGAATGAAAGCCGGGATCCATCCGCCATACCAGGAAGTCACCGTCACCTGCGCTTGCGGCTTCAGCTTCCGCACTCGCTCCACGCACAAGGGAGACATCCGCGTGGAGATCTGCTCGCGCTGCCACCCCTTTTTCACCGGTCGGCAGAAGCTGGTAGACACGGAAGGCCGCATTGACCGCTTCCAACGGAAATACCAGCGGGCGAGGACACCGGAAAAGGCAGCCCAGCCGGCCGAGAGCTGAAAAGAGCCGCGGGGTCAGGGCTCTGGCTTCTGCTTGTGCGCTCGCTTGCGGCGCTCCTCCCGTTCCTGGCGCATCTTCTCGTACTCGGCGCGTTGCTTCTCGTCGAGCACGGCCCGGATCCGTGAGGTCTGCTCCTCCTGAAAGGCGCGCATGTGGGCGCGATATTTCTCGCGCGTTTCATCGAGGATGGTTTCGATCTGACGGGCCTGTTCGTCGCTGAGCCGCAACCGGGTGCGCATCTCTTCCATGTAGCGCCGTTTGAATTCCTCGGGGCTGGGCCGTGGCGGCGGCTGCGGCGGGCTCCCGGCGAGAAAGCGGTATCCCAAGGCCCCGACGAGCACACCACTGCTGAAAACCAGCAGCAAGTACAACGCGACGGAAAGCCTGGACCGCCTCATCGCACAGCATCCTGCTCCGCCGCGATGACCTCCGGATCCAGGGGACCCTCCTGGGCATAATTGGCGGCCAGCACCTCGACGTAGGTGTTCGTGTAGAAGGAAACCGCGGGCTCACGGTGCGTCATCACGACTGCCAGGAGCACGGAAAGCGCAACCGCGGCGGTGACCAGTACCTCCGTCAGCCGTTTCCATTCGCGCGTCCAGGAGCGTTGGGCTTCGATCCGCTCCCACAGCCGGGGCATGAAATCCAGGCTCGGCTCCGGATCCGGGCAAGCCTCCCGGTAAGCGGCGAACAGACGGGCGAGTTCGGCTTCGAGCGCCGGTTGAGGTTGCTGCTCGAACATCGCCATCCGACCCCCCTAGGTACTACCCTTCGCCTTGGCGGCGCCGGATCCGGCCGCCGCCAACGCCTTCAAGACTCGCTGCCGGGCACGGAACAACCTTACCTTCAGAGCATTCTCGTTCACCCGGTAGATTTTTTCAAGCTCTTTCAGCGACAGGCCCTCGATCTCCTTGAGCACCAGCAGAATTCGATCCTGTTCGGAAAGGTTGGCCAGCAGCGCCTGCACCGTTTCCCGCACCTGGCGCCGCTGCTGCTCCTCCTGCTGCGCTTTGGTACCCGCTGTCGCGTCGGCCATCATCACCTGTTGCTCGGAGAGGTCGGCCATGCGCGCTTCCCCCCGACGCCGCTGGCGACGCAGGTAATCGTACGCGGCGTTGACCGTCAACCGATAGAGCCATGGCTCGAAGACCTCTTCCGTTCTCAACTGATCGAGCGAGAAGAACAGACGCAGGAAAACCTCCTGGCCCACGTCCTCGACGTCCTCCGGACGCCCGATGAGCCTGGCGATCGTGCCCAGGATGCGCTTGCGGTAGGCCTGCACGAGCTTCGTGAAGGCCGCGTGATCTCCCCCCCGCGCGCGCTTGACCAGCTCGAAATCAACGAGCATCCGACGCCACGTTCCGGCATCGCCTGAGGGCCGCTGCTGGCCTCACCTGAATGGCGCGCCGGCAAACCGTTAGGTTACAAGGAAATCCGGTCGCCGGCAAGCATTGCGGCCTGCGCCGGTCCCGGAAGACGCATCCCGGCCCGTACTATGATGGTGTGGGGCGCCCTGACAGGCTGGTGTCTTTGCTGGCGGGCAAGATCGCGCGTTTGCGGGCCCGCGAGGACTTCCGGGCCGGTCCCACCCGCGCCTTATTCCGGCGGATGTTGTGGCGGCTGCACTGGGTCCTGACGCGGAGACCGTGGCGTGTGATGACCGCTGCCGGATTCCCGCTCTGGATCGCCAAGACCGGCTCCGGCGCGCTGGTCTACTACCAGGGAATCTCCGAGCCGGAGACGGCGAGTTTCCTTTCCCGTTACCTGCGCCAAGGAATGGTCGTGGCCGACGCCGGGGCGCACTTCGGAGAATTCACCGTGCTGGCGGCCTTGCTGGTGGGCTGCGGCGGAGAAGTCCACGCCTTCGAGCCGCACGAAGAATTGTACGGACTGCTGGAGCGGAACGTCGCTGCCTTGGGGCTGTCGCAGGTGCGACTGAATCGCTGCGCCCTGAGCGATGCCGACGGCGAAGCCGTCTTTTGGGAGCGCGCCGAGCCCGCTTCCTCGTCGCTCGCCTGGGGTAGCGCCGGCGAGGGCGACGTTAGTCGGATCCGCAAGGTGCGGACCCGCACTCTGGATTCCTACTTCGCCGCCGCTTCGCGCTTGCCGGATTTGATCAAGGCCGACGTGGAGGGAGCGGAGCGGCGTGTGTTGCTGGGGGCGCGCGGGCTCTGTTCGCTGCCCGCCGAACGCGCTCCTGTCTGGCTCCTGGAGTATTCGGTCACCGCGTGCGCGCGCCTGGGCGAAGAGGCTCCAGCTCTCACCGAGCAGTTGGAAGACTTCGGATACCGCTGCTATCGGCTGGACCGTGATGGCAGCCTCATGCCTTGGTCGCCGCCGGGGCCGCCCCATTTCCCCACTGTCAACCTGGTCGCGGCCAAGCGGAGCCTGGCATGATGCCTGCTACCGAAACGCGATCGAGCGGCGAGCGCGCGATTTCGCCCGGCCAGTGGTTCTGGCGCGCGCTGTTGAGCATGGCCGATCAGGCTCTGGTCTCCGGTGCAAACTTCCTGCTGGCGATCCTCTTCGCCCGCTGGCTCTCGCGGCACGACTACGGCGCTGTCTCGATCGGGCTCTCGGTGTTCCTGCTCGCGGCGAACTTCCATCACGCGCTCGTGCTCGAGCCGATGAGCGTGCTCGGGCCGCGCCGGTTCTCGGAAAGGCTCGGCCGGTACTTCTCCGCGGTTCTCGTGGCCCACGCGGGAGCCATCGTCGGGCTCTCGTTCTTGGTGCTGCTGCTTGCCGGACTGGTCAGCGACGAGGCAACGGCGAGGGCGCTCGGAGGACTGGCCGCCAGCCTTCCGCTCGTGCTGACCTTCTGGGTGCTGCGCAGAATCTGCTATGTGAGGACGGATCCCGCCGCGGCGGTGCGGGGAGGGCTTGCCTTCCTGATTTGCGCGCTCGCCGGGGCGGTGCTCCTGCGCCTGGCGGGTTGGATGAATTCCGCGTCGCTGTTCCTGGCCACGGGAGCGGGCGCGCTTAGCGGGGGCCTCGCGCTGCTGAAAAGCGTGGGGCGAACGCTCGAGCCAGAGGCCGCGCTGCTGGGCGAAGTGGCGAGGGCGCACTGGAGCTACGGGCGGTGGATGGTGGGGGTCTCGCTGACGTACTGGCTGGCTCATTCCGCCTATGCCGTGCTGCTCGGACTCGGAGCAGGCCTCGCGGCCTCGGCGGGTTTGCGAGCAGTGGAGAACTTGCTGACTCCCGTGCTGCAACTGACCGGAGCGCTGAGCCTCCTGGTGCTGCCGCGCGTCTCAGGGCAAGCGCAGCAGGCCGGCGGTCCCTACCTGCGGCGATTCCAGCGGACGGCGATGACAGTGGCGGCAGCGCTGGTCGGAGGTTACCTGCTCTGTGCATGGCTGCTGCGCGAACCGCTGATGCGCGTTCTCTACGGTCCGGGCGCCTACGCCGAGCTGGCCCGACTGGTGCCCGTGCTTGCGCTCGCGACACTGGTCCGTGGCGTCTCCGACCTCAGCCTTTCCACCGCGCTCAAGGGCGCTGCGCGGCCAGAGGCGCACTTTGCTGCCTCATTGCTCGCCGCTGCCTTCGTCCTGACGGGCGGCTGGAGCCTGATCCGGCGATGGGACGTGACCGGCGCAGCCTGGAGCATGCTGGCGAGCCAGACCATCCAGGCGTTGGTGCTCGCCGTGTTTTTCGCTCGCATCACGAGCGGCCGGGAGAGGGCGCGACATGACGTGGTCCACTGAACCGGACGCAGTCTTCGCTCGCTGGCTGTTGCTGGCCCTTGCGCCGGCCGTCCTGGCCGCGCCGCTGCGCTGGGCGGTGCTGGCCTGGCTGCTGATGACGAACCTGGACGCGACGGGTTCGGGCGTGGCCTCGCATGCGGGCGTGGGTTGGCTGAACGCCCTCAAAGCAGTTGTGCTGCCGGCATGGCTGCTGGTGCGCTTGCGCAGGGTCCCGGGGTCGCTTCACCGCAACTGGGCGAGCCATTGTTGGCTGGCGCTGGCGGTGTGCGCTGCGGGCTCCGCTTGCTGGTCTCCCTACCCGCTCGCCGCAGTGAAGCTGGCCGTGGGGATGGCGGCCGTGCTGCTGGCGTTGCTGGGGCTGGAGCGGGCGGCGCTCGGCCGCGGATTGGACGAGGCCACCCTGCGCCGGTTTCTGCTCGGGTCCCTGGCGCTGGCGCTCGTGCAGAGCCTGGGCTTCGCCGACGGTTCCTTCGGTTATGCGGGCCGCGGGATGCCCCAGCGGTTCACGAGTTTTGTCGCCGCCCAGCAGTTCGCGGCGTTGCTGACCGCGATGCTGTGCTGGCTGCTGTGGACTCCGGCCATGAAGGAGACTTGGCGCACGGTCGGCGTGCTGGTTCTGTTCGCTGCGCTGGCGGCGAATGGGAGCCGGACCTGGACCCTGGGCGCACTCGTCGCACTGGGATTGCATGCCGTACTGGCTCGCCTGCGTTGGCCGTACCTGCTCAGGATCGTTGCGGCAGTTGCAATTCTGGCGAGCGTGCCTGCGATCCGGCGCGGCGTCGAGCGGCGGGCGGCGGCTGAAGAGCCGGCCAACCGGCTGACCGCAACGGCTTCCGCCTTGTTGAAAGGCCGGGATCGCGCCGACGGCATGGGTCTGGGGACTGCCCGTTTCCGTATGGAAATGTACCGGGGCGTTTGGGGAGCCATGCGCGAAGGCGGGCTGCGCGAGTGGGTGCTCGGTCGCGGCGTGGGCAGCGCTGCGCAGGTCGCCACGGCGGTGTTTCCTCGCGCCTACCGGCCGGAATCGCTCGACGTCAACCGCGTGGTGCACAACGAGTGGCTGCGTCTCAGCTATGAACTGGGGCTGGTCGGGCTCGGGCTGTTTCTGGCCGTGATCGCCGGCTTGGCGCGGCTGGCTTGGGAGGCCCGTTCGCACCCGGAAGGCATGGCACTGGCGTCGTACCTGCCTGCGCTGCTGCTCGGCCTGACTGCCGAAAATGTTCTCGACGGGGCAGGCAATGTGGTGACGAGCGGCCTGCTGGTCCTGATCGCCTGCGCGGCGCGAGCCCGTGCGGGTGGAGGGGGAGCGGTGCGCACGTGACGGTGCTGCTGGTACACAATCGGTACCGCTTTCGCGGCGGGGAGGACCGCGCCTTCGAGGCCGAAGGCGCCCTGCTCGAGGCGCACGGCCATCGCGTCGTCCGCTACGTCGAAGACAACGCGCGCATCCCCGGCATGGGCAGGGTGCGCCTGGCCTGGACCGCGATCTGGAACCGGCGTGCCTATCGCCAACTGCGCGAACTGATCCGACGCGAGCGACCATCGCTCGTGCACTTCCACAACAGCTTCCCGCTGCTTTCCGTAGCGGCCCTGTGCGCGGCGCGCGACGAAGGCGTGCCCGCGGTGGAGACGCTGCACAACTACCGCCTGGCTTGCCCGAACGGCTTGCTGTGGCGGGATGGCAAGCCTTGCCGTGCTTGCCTGGGGCGCGCGGTGCCGTGGCCCGGGGTGCGTCACGGCTGCTACCGGCGAAGCCGCGCGGCGACGTTGGTCGCCGCGCTCGCCATCGCCGCGCGGAAAGCCGCGGGCGCGTGGCATGATGGTGTCGAGGCCTACATCGTTCCGTCCGCGTTCGCGCGTGCGGTGCTGCTGGAAGCCGGCTTGCCGGAGCGAAAGCTTGTGGTGAAGCCCAATTTCGTGTATCCGGACCCCGGGCCGGGCGACGGCAGCGGCGCTTACGCCGTCTACCTGGGTAGGTTGTCGGAGGAGAAGGGCGTCGGCGTGCTGCTGGAGGCCTGGAGCAGGTTGCGCGGTTCGCGACGGTTGGTCTTGGCGGGCGGGGGCCCTCTGGCCCGGCAAGTGCAAGAGCGCTCCGGCTCGGGCGGCATCGAAGCCGTGGGCGTGTTGGACCGGGACGGAGTGGCGGCGCTGCTGCGTGGCGCGGCGATCTTGGTGGCGCCCTCGCTTTGCTATGAAGTTTGTCCGATGGCGGCCCTGGAGGCCCTCGCCGCGGGGACTCCCGTGGTGGCCAGCGAGCTGGGCGGCTTGACGGAGCTGGTTACGCCCGGCCGGACAGGCTGGTTGGTGCCCCCCGGCGATGCAGCGGCGCTTGCTGGCGCGATCGAAGCCGCGCTCGAGGATCCGTCTGGCCTGCGGACGATGCGTCGGGAGGCGCGCCGCGTCTACCTCGAGCGCTATACGGCGGAGGCGAACTATCGGCGGTTGGTCGAAATCTATTCGCGAGTGGTGGGCCGTGGCTGACGGGGCCTCTCGCATCCTGCTCATCGAGAACTGTGATTTCCGCGGGTTCCCGCCCGGCGGCCAGACCACCTTCGCGCGCCAGTTGGTACGTGCGTTCGGGGACCGCCTGGCGCTGGTGGGCGCGGCCACGGACGGCGAACCGGTCGGAGAGTGGATCGAGCAGGAGTTCGAAGGACACACCGTGCCTTTCCTGGCCGTGGGACGCCTCCGGCCTCGGGCGGATCGCCCCCTGGTTCCCGCCCGCCTGCGGTTCTGGTTGCGGCTGCGCCGGAACCGTCGCAAGATCCTCGCCTCGGGCGCCCGCTACGCCATCGCGCTGGCGCCGGAGACGATGATGGCCGTGCGCGACTGGGGCCTCGAGGTCTGCTACCACTTCTCCGGGGTGGAGAATCCGCTGTGCGCGTCGCGCTACGCGTGGGCGCGGCCGCTGGCCCGGTGGTTCGATGCCCTCCATCTGGAAAGCGCAAGCCATGCCGCGCTGCTGTTGGCCCACGCCGACCCGGATGCAATCCGCGCTCTGGCGGAACGAAGCCGCGGCCGCCTGGATCCTTCCCGCCTCCACTGCTTCCCGACTTGCGTGGATCCGGAACTTTTCCGTCCTCTGGCCAGGCTCGAGGCACGCCGTGCGCTCGGCTTGCCCGATGAGGGACCAGTGTTCGTTGCGGTGGGGCGCTTGAGCCGCGCGAAGGGTTGGGACTTGCTGCTCGCCTCCATGGCGCAGTTTCGCGGGCGGAACGGGCGGGGCTTGCTGGTGTTCGTGGGCGACGGGGAGGACCGGCAGCATCTGGAGCGGGCGAGCTCGCGACTGGGCTTGAACGGCGCGGTGCGCGTGACGGGGTTCCAGCCCCGTGAAGGGGTCGCGCGCTGGCTGGGCGCGGCCGATGCGGTGCTGTTCGCCTCGCGGGCCGAAGGCTGGTCGAACGCGATGCTGGAGGCGCTCGCCGCGGGCAAGCCCATCGTTTCGACCAGCGTCAGCGGCGCCGCAGAGTTGGTTCGCGACGGCGTGAACGGCTTCATCGTGCCCGCCCGCGATCCCGAGCTGTACGCGCGGGCCATGGAAGGCGCGCTCGATCTGCCGGGTGCAGCGGCAGCGTCGCGCGCGCTGGCGGAGCGCTACAGCGTGCAACGCATGGCTGTCGCCCACCGCGAACTCTGGCCGCCCCTGGCCCGGCCCGCCCCGCAGGATCGCCCGCTGCGAGGATGGATCCTGGATGTTCCCGTGGCCGCAGTCACGCTGGAAGGCGCGCTCGATCGGACGCTCGAGTGGGCCGAGCGGGGCGAGTCACGCTACGTCTGCCTGGCCACGGTGTACAGCCTCATGCTCGCGCGCGACGATCCCGCCTACCGCGCCGCCCTGACCGGGGCAGACATGGCTGTGCCCGATGGAATGCCGCTGGTCTGGTGCCTGCACTGGTTGGGCTGGAAAGCGGCCGGCAGGGTGGCCGGGCCCGACTTGGTGCCGCCCCTGCTAGCCGCGGCCGAGCAGCGGGGCATTCCGGTGGGTTTCTATGGCGGCCGGCCGGAGGTGCTGGAAGCGTTGCTGCGGCGTGTCCGTGAACGCTTCCCTGCGTTGCGGGTGGCATACGCTTGGGCGCCTCCCTTCCGCCCGCTGACGCCCGAGGAGGACCGCCGCGTGGTGCGCGAGATTCGCGAGTCGGGCGCACGGATCTTGCTGGTGGGGCTGGGGACGCCGAAGCAGGATTTCTGGATGGCGGCCCACCGAGGCCAGGTGCCGTCGGTCATGCTCGGGGTGGGCCAAGTCTTCGACCTGATGGGCGGCGTTCGGCGGCGCGCCCCGCGGTGGATGAGACGGTGCGGCTTGGAGTGGCTGTACCGGCTCTACTCGGAGCCCCGGCGGTTGTGGCGCCGCTATCTCCCGCACAATCCCCGGTTCCTCTTTCTTCTGGCCTTGGAGAGGGTGGGCGTGGCGGCAAGGCGAAGAGGACCCCTTGACGGCATGGGCGGCCGATATTAGACTACGGCCCGAAGGGGTTCGGTCCCTTGAGTTCCGAGTGGCGTTGTGTCCTGGAGGAGCAGTCCCCGGGACTGGTAGTGGCTCCGAGGTGACTGCCGGACGCCGCGGGGGTGCGGCGGACGGCCGGGGGGATGAGACATGCGAAAAAGGTGCCGTTGCCTGGCCGCTCTGGGTGTGTTCCTGGCGGCCGTCGGGTTGCGAGCGCAGGAATTCCGCGCCACGATCACCGGTACGGTGACCGATCCGCAGGGCGCAGTCATTCCCAACGTGCGCATCGAAGCGAGGAACGTCGAAACGGGAACCGTGGTCACCACGGTGACCAACGAAAGCGGCCTGTACGTATTGCCGTTCGTGCCGACGGGAAACTATCAGCTCAGTGCATCGCTCGAGGGCTTCAAGCGCGCGGTGCGCGAAAACGTCGAGCTGCGCGTGGGCGATCGCCTGCGCGTGGATTTCCAGCTCGAGCTGGGCGGGGTGACCGAGCAGGTGACGGTGCTCGGAGAAGTGGAGCTGCTCGAGACCACGACGGCGACCAAGGGCCAGGTGGTGGATGCCCGGAAAGTGGCCGATCTTCCGTTGCTCGGACGCAACCCGTTCATGCTGGCGGTGGTGGCCACCGGGGTGCAGTACACGCCTTCGATGGCCAGCCGCTCGAACCGGCCTTTCGACAACGGGGGCATGGACGCCTTCTCCATGAACGGAGGGCGGCAGTTCACCAATGAATTCCTGTTGGACGGGGTGCCCAATACCAACACCGAGACGACCCAGCCATCGAACCTAAGCTTCGTTCCGTCGCCCGACGCGACGGAAGAATTCAAGGTCCAGACCAACACCTACGATGCGCAGTACGGCCGGACGGGCGGAGGCGTGCTGAACGTCTCGCTGAAGAGCGGAACCAACCGCTTGCGGGGAGTGCTTTACTATTACTTCCGGCACGACAAGCTGAACGCCAACAGTTTCGAATCCAACCTGGCCGGCGCGCGCAAGAGCGCTTTCCGCTGGGCCCAGCCGGGCGTGCAATTCGACGGTCCGGTCTACCTGCCGCGCCTCTATGACGGGCGCAACAAGACCTTTTTCATGTACTCGTGGGAGAAGATCAAAAGCAGCATCCCCTTCCCGCAAACCTACACCGTGCCCACGCTGGAGCAGCGCGCGGGTGACTTTTCGAAAACCGTGCAGGCGAACTTGCAGCCCATCATCATTTACGACCCGGCCACCACGCAGGCAGTCGGCGGCGCTTACATCCGGCAGCCCTTCCCGGGCAATCGCGTTCCTGCCGCGCGCTTCGATCCGGTCTCGGTCAAGATGTTGGATTGGATTCCCACGCCCAACCAGCCGGGTGACGCCCGCGGTTTCTTCAACCTGATCTCGAGTCCCAACCCGCGCACCGACGAATACGACCAGCACATCATCCGCGTTGACCAGTCCTTGGGCGCCAATCACAGGTTCTTCTCCCGCTACGTGCGCAACAACCGCCACGAGGAGAACTCCGAAGCGGGCTTCCGCCGGGCGGCCAGTCCCTGGTATGACCACTGGCGGGTGAACCAGGGGGGCAATTTCGACCTCACTTCGACCATCACGCCGACCCTGGTGTTGAACTTCCGTGCGGGTTACATCCGGCACCAGTTCGGCATCGCGCAATTCGGCGATGGTTTCGATCCCACGCTGTTGGGTTTCCCCGCAGCGACGGTGGCCCAGTTGCCGCGCAAATTCTTCCCCCGCGTCGCCTACACCGACTACACGACGTTCGGGCCGCCGCGCTCGATCGGCAGCGAGTTCACCTTCTCCGACACCTGGTCGGTGAGCGAGACGGTCAACAAGGTCGTCGGACGCCACGCGGTGAAATTCGGCGCGGAAGTGCGCGCCATGTTCAACAACCAGGCCTTGCCCACCTCTTCTTTCGGCAGCTTCAGCTTCACACGGGGGTACACGCAGCGCGACGCGCTGCGAGCCGAGGCGGCGGCAGGCAACGCCTTTGCGTCGCTGCTGCTGGGGATCCCGGCCAGCGGATCGGTCCCCATCAATGCCGAGCCCGCCTACGGGAACCGCTACTACGTGGTGTTCGTGCAGGACGACTGGCGCGTGACCGACCGGCTTACGCTGAATCTTGGACTGCGCTGGGATTACGAGTCCCCGCTGAGCGAACGCTTCGATCGGCAGAACCGCGGCTTCGACGCGAACGCGCCGAGCCCGCTGAGGGTTCCAGGTCTCGAACTGAGAGGCGGGCTGCTGTTCACGGATTCCAAGAACCGGTTGCCGTTCCGGCGCGACCTCGACAACTGGCAGCCGCGGGTGGGTGTCGCCTTCCAGCTTCGCCGAAGCACCGTGATGCGCGCCGGCTACGGGCTTTACTACCTGCCTACCTTCGACACGGGCTTCAACAACGGCTTCAGCATCGAGACTCCGTACGTCTCTTCGCTGGACGGCGGGATCACGCCCTCCGGGCGGTGGAGCAACCCCTATCCGGACGGCATCCAGCAACCCTACGGGCGGGCGCTCGGGCTGGCCACCATGCTCGGCCGCAGTTTCAGCTACGGCGATCCCGGGCGGGTGATCCCCTGCGTGCACCAGTTCTCGTTCGGCTTCCAGCAGGAATTGCCGGGCCGTGTTCTGGTTGACGTCTCCTATGTGGGTTCGCAGTCGCGCATGCTGCAAACCTCCAAGGGCATCAACGCAGTTCCCGCCGACAAGCTGGCGCTGGGCTCGGACTTGCTCACGGCGGTGCCCAATCCGCTGGCCGGCCTGTTGCCGGGAACGGCGTACAACGGGCCTACGGTGCCGCGCCAGCAACTGCTGCGGCCCTACCCCCACTTCGACGACATCACGCGGGCCCGGCACACCATCGGCAAGTCCTGGTACGACAGCTTGCAGCTCAGGGTCGAGAAGCGCCTTTCGCACGGATTGCACCTGCTGGCCAGCTACACGCTTTCCAAGAACATCGAGGCCGTGGGCTATCTGAATGCGCAGGATCGCTTCGGGGACCTGGCCAAGGTCCTGACCGCCGTGGATGCACCGCACCGCGCGGTGATCAGTTGGGGCTACGAACTGCCCTTCGCGAGAAATGCGCGGGGAGCGCTGCGGCAGCTTTTCGGTGGCTGGCAAATCAATGGGATCGCGACGCTGCAATCGGGGCTGCCCATCGGCACGCCCGCCGGCGCTGTCGCCACGGGCGTCAACCCGAAGTTGCCGGGCCATGTGCAGACGCGCGAGCGGTGGTTCAACACGTGCACCCTCACGCTGGCCGGAGTTCGGCAGAACTGCGCCAGCCCCGACGAGCCCGTCGCGTTCCTGGTCCAGGCGCCCTTCACACTGCGCACGCTGAGCATACGCTTCCCGAACATTCGCACGCGGCGTCCCGGTCTGGTGGATTTCTCCGTTTTCAAGAGCTTCCCGCTCACCGAGACGGTGCGGCTGCAATTCCGGGCCGAATCTTTCAACCTGTTCAACACGCCTTGGTTCGGGGCACCCAACCTGACGCTGGGATCCGCCGCGTTCGGCACTGTGTCGCCATCGCAGACCAACGACCCACGCAACGTGCAACTGGCGCTGAGGCTCTCCTTCTGACGATCGAGCCGCCCGGCGGCGAGCCCCCACCCGCCGCCGGGCATGGCTTCCTGCGAGAACCGTAAGGACGACCTTACGGAACTGACAGGGGGATCAGCCGCGGTCATGCGCGCGGTCCAGAAACGGGGAGAACCCCGCCAGGGAGAGAGGGAAAAGAGGGACTCGGTGAAACGCAGAAGCTTCGTGCAGTCGTGCGGCTCGGCGATCTTCGGGCCGCTCAAGGCCAGGCTTTCCGCGGCCGCGGCGCAGCCGCTCGAGGAGGGCTTCCGGCGGCCCCCGGCCTCCGCCCGCCCCTTTACTTTGGTGCACTGGATGAACGGCAACGTCACCGCCGAGGGGATCACGCGCGACTTGGAAGCTATGGCGAGGGTCGGCATCGGCGGTTTCCAGATCTTCCGGGTTGGAACAGGCATTCCCGCAGGCCCCGTCCAGTACGGCAGGGACGAGCATCTCACGCTGCTCGAGCACGCGGCGCGGGAAGCCGGGCGCCTCGGTCTGGTCCTCGAGATGCACAACTGTCCGGGCTGGTCCTCCAGCGGAGGCCCATGGAATCCCACCCGGGCTGGCAATACAGCAAATGCAATGGAGCGAGGCCTTCATCGAGGGTGGAGGCGAGTCGAGATCACGCTACCTCGACCCCTGACCCGGTTGGGCTACTACCGGGACGTCCGTGTCTTGGCTTTTCCCTCGCTGCCGGGCGAGAGAAGGCCCCGAGCGAATCGGTCAGCCGCATGGTCTGCGATCGCGGCCCGTCGGATGCAGGGTTGCTTAGGGCTGGAGGGGAGACGCTCGAGGTGCGGCCACCGGGCGAAGGCCAGCCGGCATGGCTGCTGATGGAGTTTCGCGAACCTTTCGAGGATGGCTGACGCTGTGGAGCGGTGCTGCGGGGCCGGGCCTCGGTTTCCCTTTGGTAGGCCAGGCCCGTCCAGCGCTCGAGGTCTCCGACGATGGCGTCAATTTCCGCCGGGTCGCGGAGTGGCGTTGGCCAACCGGCCTGCGCACCGGGGAGATACCGGTGTGCGTGAACTTCTCGCCCGTGCGGGCCCGCTATTTCCGGCTGTGCTTCCCTCAGGCGCGGCGGATCTCGTGGGTGCAGCTCTCGTGCGCCCCGCGCATCCCCGACTGGCCGGCGAAGGCCAATTCTACGGGGTCCCCGCCCGCCGCCGCCCCGGCCGAACAGATCGGTCCGGAAGCGACGATGGATCCAGAAAGGGTTCTGGATTTGACCTCGCGCATGGACTCCCAGGGACGATTGAGCTGGGAGGCGCCGCCGGGCCAGCGGACGATTCTGCGCATCAGCCACACGCCGACAGGTACTCAGAATCATCCCGCTCCCGACGGGGGCTTGGGCCTGGAGTGCGACAAGTACAACCGGGCGGCCATGGATCACCACTTCCGGCACTTCTTCGGCCCGCTCGGGCCGGCGCTCAAGCCCCTGGCCGCCCGGGGCTTGGTGGGCGCGTTGATTGACAGCTACGAAGCGGGGTTCCAAAACTGGACACCGGGTTTCCCCGAGGAATTCCGCCGCCGCTGCGGTTACGACTTGCGAAGATACCTGCCCGCAATGACCGGGCGCGTCGTGGGCAGCCTGGAAATCAGCGAGCGCTTTCTTTGGGACGTGCGTCGCACGCAGGCGGACATGATGGCCGAAAATTCCTACGGCCGGTTCGCCGGGCTCTGCCGGGAGCGGGGCTCGAAGTCCTACGCGGAACCTTGCGACGACGGGCCGTGCGACGAAATGCAGGTCGGCTCGCGCGTGGACGTGCTTATGGGCGGGTTTTGGATCGCGCGCGGCAATCACCGCAGCGTGCAGCTGGCGGCCTCGGTGGCGCACGTGCGCGGCAAGGCCGTGGTAGGCGCCGGGGCTTTCACCGGCGCTCCGCAATTCTCCAAATGGCAGGAGCACCCCTACTCGATGAAAGCCCTGGGCGACTGGATGTTCGCGCAGGGTATCAACTTTTGCATCTTTCACCGCTTTGCCCACCAGCCCCATCCCACCGCCGCGCCGGGCATGACGATGGGACCGTGGGGTTTCCATTCCGAGCGCACGAACACGTGGTGGGAACATGCCACGGCCTGGCTGGACCATGTCGCGCGTTGCCAATATCTGTTGCAGCAGGACGTCTTCGTCGCAGACCTCCTCTACTTCGTGGGCGAGACGGCGCCCCAGATCGTTCCCACGCGCACCCAGTTGCGGCCTGCTCCGTCGCCTGGCTACGACTGTGCTGCGCTGGATCGCGAGACGTTGCTGACCGATGTCCCGATCCGGCAAGGTCGCATCCTGCTTCCGGGTGGCGCCACCTATCGGGTGCTTGTGTCGTGCGATCACGCCTCCATGACCGTGGAGGTGGCCCGGGAGCTGCTCGAGTTGGTGCGAGAGGGAATGTGGCTGGTGGGGCCGAGGCCCTGTGCCTGCGCCAGCCTGAAGGGATATCCTGCCAACGACGTCGAGTTCCGACGCATCATCGAGGAACTTTGGGGCGATCTCGACGGAGTGGCGCGGATGGAGCGCGCCGTGGGCCAGGGCCGCGTTTGGTGGGGCGAACCGCTGGAGTCCCTGCTGGGGAGGCTGGGGCTGCCGCCCGATTTTCGGTGCAGTGCCCGTTCCGCGGACGCCGAAATCCACTTCATTCACCGCCGTCTGGCTGATGCCGACGTGTACTTCGTCGCCAACCGGCGGCGCCGCACCGAAGACCTCGTGTGCAGTTTCCGCGCCGCGGGCAAGGAGCCCGAGCCGTAGGACCCTGCCACGGGCGAGATCCTCCCGTTGGCCCTCTACGAAGTCTCGGGCGGAATCGTCAGTGTGCCCCGCAAGCTGCATCCTGCCGGTTCCGCATTCGTGTGTTCCGCAAGAAAGCGCGTTCCCCTTCCTGGCGCGAATTGCTGCGGAACGGGACCCCGGTGCTCAGCGTGGAGCCGCTCCGGCAGGCCGGAGCAGGCACCGATGGCAGCACAGCCGGCACCCTCACGATTTGCTTGTGGATCAAGCCAGAGGTCGAGGTGCCGCTGCCGATCGCTCCCGATCCCGGTTTCCTCCGCGCGCTGACGAGCTTTGTGGTGTACCCACCGAAAGGCGCAGAGCGGTACGGTCCGGGTCACGCCTGTGTCGGCTTGATGGCGGGCCGCAACGGGATTGTGGTCTACGAGCGCAGCCGCGGCGGTCCCGATCCGGTCCTCACCATCCCCTGCACCCCTTTCCGGTTGGACCCACGTTGCCTTGGTGTATCGGGATGGCGAACCCGCGGTGTACTTGAACGGGGCCCTCGCCGGGCGGGGAAAGAAGTCGCCACATCGGGTGCATCCGGTGGTCGGCAAGCCGCTCCGGGAACAAGAGATCCCCTATTTCGAAGGCGATATGAGCGACCCGCAGGAGTTCACTGAAGCGCTGGGCGAGGAACGGATCGCGCAATTGGTCTCAGCCGGCCCACCCCCTGTCCCGGGACCGCCCGTGGCAGAGCCTGCTCGAGGGGACCGGCCAGGGTTGCTGATATGGCAGGATGGCCACTACCAGCTTCGCGCACGGAACGGTGAGGCACGCAGTTTCCAAGTGGAGGGCCTGGCCGAGCCGGTTGCAGTGCCGGGTCCCTGACGCGTCAGCTTCCCGCCGGGCTTCGGTGCGCCAGCCGAGATTGTTCTGCCCTAACTCACCTCTTGGCACCGGCATGAGAACCCGGGTGTGAAGCATTTCTCCGGAACAGCCACCTATTCGAGCCGGTTCCGCTGGGATGCGCAGGAGCCGGGCGCCGGCAGGCGCTTGTACCTCGACCCGGGGCGGGTGGACGGCATCGCGGAGGTGCGCCTGAACGACCGCGACTTGGGAGTGCTGTGGAAACCTCCCTTCCATCTGGACGTCACCGAGGCGGTCCGCGCGGGCGAGAACCATCTCGAGGTGCGGGTCACGAATCTCTGGATCGCCCGGCTCATCGGGGACGAACGCTTGCCGGCTGAGAACGGGTACGGGGAGCCTGGCCCCGGACTCATGACGGCCAGAGCCATCAAGCGGCTGCCCGGGTGGTTCCTGAAAGGCCAACCGAAACCACCTGGCGGTAGGATCACCTTCACCACCTGGAGGCACCACGGCAAAAACTCGCCATTGGTGGAATCCGGACTGATCGGCCCTGTGCAATTCCAATGGGCGGCGGTTCGCGAGCTGTAGTCGTCGGTGGCGGAAGCCATTCCGGAGACCCGACCTTGGAGCCGGCCGGCGCGCCCGCGGAGAGGGTACGCCGGTCGCGCGAGACTTCGCGTAGCTGTCCCCT
>JANXAE010000060.1 GCA_025062235.1 Bryobacteraceae bacterium | reverse complement strand
GCGAGCCGCTGTTGATCGGTCCCGGCAGCATTCACGTGGCCCACACCATGCACGAGCACGTCGCGAAGGCCCAGCTGCTCGAAGCTGTCCAGCTCTACAAGCGAATCGTCAAGACACTGTCAGCTGCCGAGGTCGTATGATTCCGACACGGAAGATCGAAGTGGGGATTCTGGGTGCCACCGGAATGGTGGGCCAGAGTTTTGTCAGATTTCTTCAGCATCACCCGTGGTTCGAGATCAAATGGCTGGGCGCCAGCGACCGTTCGGCCGGCCGGAGGTACTCGGAGGCCACGGCGTGGCGGCTGAGCGGTGAAATGCCGCAAGCCGTGCGCGACATCGTAGTCGAGGAATGCCAGCCGGGCAACGCGCCCCGCTTGCTTTTCTCCGCGATGGATGCCGCAGTCGCCACCGAGATCGAGCGTGCGTTCGCCGAGGCAGGGCACTTCGTGGTGTCCAATTCCAGCAATCACCGCATGGAGCCGGACGTGCCGCTGCTCATCCCCGAGGTCAACCCGGATCATCTGGGGCTTGCGCCCGTGCAGCGCCGCAACCGCGGCTGGCGCGGTCTGATCGTGACCAACCCCAACTGCACCACGGTGGTGCTCACCATGGCCCTGGCTGCGCTGCGGCCCTTCGGCATCCGCCGCGTCCTCATGACCTCGATGCAAGCCATCTCGGGGGCAGGCTATCCCGGCGTGGCGGGAATGGACATCAACGCCAACATCATCCCCTTCATCCGCGGCGAGGAGGAGAAGGTCGAGACCGAGCCCCTGAAGATCCTGGGACGCTTCACAGGCCAGACCGTCGAGCCGCTGGAGGCGCGCATCAGTGCGCACTGCAATCGCGTTCCGGTTGTGGACGGCCACACGGAAACGGTCTCGGTAGAGCTGGCCGCCAAGCCCTCGATCGAGGAACTGCTTGCGGCCTTTCGCAGCTTCCGTGGCCTGCCTCAGCAGCGGGGGCTTCCGAGCGCCCCGCCGCAGCCGCTCATCTACATGGAGGAGCAGGACCGGCCGCAGCCCCGGCGCGACGTGGAGCGCGAGCGCGGCATGACCGTCTTCGTAGGCCGCTTGCGACCCTGCCCGGTCCTGGACTGGAAGTTCGTGGCCCTGGGGCACAATACGGTCCGCGGCGCGGCTGGCGCGGCCGTGCTGAACGCCGAGTTGATGTACTCGGAAGGTTTGCTCGAGCCCTGACCCATGATCGTGATGAAATTCGGCGGCACGTCGGTCGAGTCGGCGGCCGCAATCGAGCGCGTCTCGGCCATCGTTCGCGCTCGCTTGGGGCAGAGGCCGGTGGTGGTGGTCTCCGCCATGGGCAGAACCACCAACCGGCTGCTCGAGATGGCCCGGCTGGCCGCTTCGGGTCGTCGCGACGAGGCGCTCGCCGAGTGCGAAGCCCTGAGGCACTTTCACCGCGCGCAGGGACTGCCCCCGGCGGATCCGCGCGAGCGGGAGGATCTCGGGCAGTACCTCGACGCACACTTCCGCGAACTGGCGGAACTGCTGCGCGGGTTGGCGGTGCTGGGCGAATTGACTCCCCGCTCGATGGATGCCGTGGCCAGCTACGGCGAACGGTTGAGCGCCGCCGTCCTCGCCGCAGCGCTGCGAGGCGCGGGCATCCCCGCAGAGGCAGTGGACTCGAGGCGCCTCATCGTCACCGACCGCCGCTTCACCCAGGCTGCGCCGCTCTACGAGCTCACGTACCCGCGATTGGCGCGGGAGATCCCTCCCCTGGCCGGGCGCGTCGTGCCTGTCCTCGGCGGCTTCATCGCCGCGACCGAAGACGGGGTGACCACCACGCTCGGCCGGGGCGGCTCGGATTTCACGGCGGCAATCGTGGGCGCCGGGATCGGCGCCCGGGAAATCCAGATCTGGACGGACGTGGACGGGATGCTCACGGCCGACCCCAACTTGGTCGAAGGCGCGAGGCGGGTCAAGATCATCTCTTTCGACGAAGCCGCCGAGCTGGCTTACTTCGGAGCCAAAGTGCTGCATCCGGCCACCGTGTTGCCTGCCCGCGAACGGAACATCCCGGTGCGCATCCTCAACTCGCGCCGGCCTGAAATCCCGGGCACGCTCATCGTCGAGCAGGCTCCGCCCTGCCGCAATCCCGTGAAGTCCATCGCCTGCAAACGTGGCATCACCGTGGTGGACGTGCACTCGACGCGCATGCTCATGGCCCACGGCTTCCTGCACCGGATCTTCGAAATCTTCGACGATTGCCAGACCCCGGTGGACTTGCTGGCGACCTCGGAGGTAAGCGTCTCGCTAACCATAGACAACACGGCGCGTCTCGGGGAAATCTGCGCGCGGTTGCGCCAGTTCGCCGAGGTGGGTGTCGAGCAGGACCAGGCGATCGTCTGCCTGGTCGGTGACAACATCCGCTACACCCCCGGCGTCGCCGCAAGGACCTTCGGCGCGCTGGGCGGCATCAACGTGCGCATGATTTCGCAGGGCGCATCGCTGCGCAACCTGAGTTTCGTGGTCGCCGGCGAGGACGCAGCGCGCGCCGTGCGCGCCCTGCACCAGGAGTTCTTCCGCGATCCTGACCCGGAGGTGTTCGAGTGAAGCTGGCCTTGGTCGGTTACGGCAAGATGGGACGCCTGATCGAACAACTGGCGCCCGAGTACGGCTTCCAGGTCGCGCTGCGCCTGGACGAACACAACAACGCAGGCTGCGCGGGCATCAC
The DNA here is from genome assembly GCA_025062235.1 of Bryobacteraceae bacterium. GTDB lineage: Bacteria > Acidobacteriota > Terriglobia > Bryobacterales > Bryobacteraceae > DTHT01. Next base: position 15,567 of record JANXAE010000060.1, on the reverse strand, counting down.
CGAAGAGAGCTTCCGCGACGTGGACGTGGCCATGGAGTTTTCGACGCCAGAAACGGCGGTCGCCAACATCGAAAGGATCGCAGCGCTGGGCGTGAACTTGGTGGTCGGGACCACGGGATGGACGGACCGGCTCGATTCCGTGCGCGAGCTGATCGAGCGCGCGGGCGTCGGGATGGTCTGGAGCCCGAATTACTCGGTGGGCATGAACATTTTCTTTCGTCTCGCCGGGGAAGCGGCGCGCCTGATGGCCACGCGCGAGGACTACGGCGCCTGGGCCTGGGAAATCCATCACTCGGCCAAGAAGGACGCGCCTTCGGGCACCCTGCTGAAGCTGGTCGCCACCATGCGCGAGGCAGGCTACGCGCGCCCGGTGAACACCGGCTGCAACCGTGCGGGCGCGCACCCCGGGACGCACGAGATCGGCTTCGACTCGGCGGCCGATACCATCACGTTGCGGCACGCCGCTCGCAGCCGCGAGGGCTTCGCGCGCGGCGCGCTCGAGGCGGCGCGCTGGATCCGAGGCAAGAAAGGCTTTTACGAGTTCGCTGAAATCCTTTGGGGGAGGCTCTGAGATGTTCACCGGATGCGGCACTGCGTTGGTGACCCCCTTCCGGCGCGATCTGTCCCTCGACGAGGAGGCGCTGCGACGCCTGGTCAGGCGGCAGATCGAGGGAGGAGTGGACTTTCTGGTTCCCTGCGGCACGACGGGCGAGAATCCTACGCTGTCGCGTGCCGAACACCTCCGCGTGGTCGAGCTCACGCTCGAGGAGGCGCGCGGGCGGCTGCCCGTTCTGGCCGGTTGCGGGGGCTACAACACGGCCGAAGTCGTCGAACTGGGCAAGGAGCTGGCCGCGATGGGCGTCGACGGGCTGCTTTCGGTCACGCCGTATTACAACAAGCCCACGCAGGAGGGCCTGTACCAGCATTACAAGGCCATCGCCGAAGCGGTGCCGCTGCCCATCGTCGTCTACAGCGTACCGGGTCGCACGGGGGTCAACCTCGAGCCGGCGACCGTCCGGCGCCTGGCCGAAATCCAGAACATCGTGGGCATCAAGGAGGCCTCCGGCAACATCGCGCAGATTGCCTCCATCCTGCGGCAGGTTCCCGAGGGCTTCGCGGTGCTTTCCGGCGACGACGCCGTCACGCTGCCCCTGATCGCGCTGGGCGGCCGCGGCGTCATTTCGGTGGTCTCCAACCAGATCCCTGCGGAGATGGCGCGCATGGTGCGTTTCTGTCTGAGGAACGAGTTCTCCGCAGCGCGCGAGCTTTTCTACCGGTACCTGCCGCTGATGGAGGTGAACTTCATCGAATCCAATCCGATCCCCGTCAAGGCGGCGATGGCGCTGATGGGTCTGTTGGAGCCGGTCTGGCGGCTGCCATTGACCCCACCGAAGCCGGAAAATTTGGGGCGTATCGAACGCGTGCTTGCGGAACTGGGATTGTTGGAGGCGCGTCCCGCCCATGCTGGCTGAGGCTATCGAACGGCTGTTCGAAGAGAACCCGGAGCGTTACACGGAAGAACATTTCCGACTGTTCGCACAGTTCAGACAGGCGCTCAACGAGGGGCGGATCCGCGCGGCCGAACCCGATCCGGCTTCGCCCAGCGGCTGGCGGGTCAACGCCTGGGTCAAGAAGGGCATCTTGCTGGGCTTCCGCATGGGCGCGATGGTCGAGATGGGGGGCGGACCCCGCCAGCCTTTCATAGACAAGGCCACCTGGCCCCTGAAACGCCTGAGCGTGGAGATGGGGGTGCGTCTGGTGCCCGGCGGTTCCTCGATCCGCGACGGTTGCTACGTGGGCCGGGGCGTCACTTGCATGCCGCCGATGTACATCAACGCCGGCGCCTGGGTGGGTGATGGCACGATGGTAGATTCGCACGCTCTCATCGGCAGCTGCGCACAGATCGGCCGCAACTGCCACATCTCGGCCGGGGCTCAGATCGGTGGAGTGCTCGAACCCGTCGGAGCACTGCCCGTGATCATTGAGGACGAAGTCCTGGTGGGAGGCAACTGCGGAGTCTACGAGGGAACCGTCGTCAAGCGTCGCGCGGTCCTTGGGGCGGGGACGATCCTGACGCGCTCGACCCCGGTCTATGACCTGGTTCGCGGCGAGGTGTACACGGCTAGCGACGAGCTGCCGCTGGTGATTCCCGAAGAGGCCGTAGTGGTCCCCGGGTCGCGCGCCATCGCGCACGATCACGGACGCCAGTGGGGACTCTCGCTCTACACGCCGGTCATCGTCAAGTATCGCGACGCGCGCACCGCCGAACGGATCCGGCTCGAGGATCTGCTGCGCTGAGAGAGTTCAACGCACAAGGTCGCCGTCGCGGAACTGGTATTCTCCGCGCAGGTTGCCGTCCGGCCCCCAATAGCGCGCCGTGCCATGGCAGCGACCGTCCTTCCACTCGGAGACGTGCTTGGGACGGCCATTGGGCCAGTACTGGGTCCAGACGCTCACCCCATCGGGGCGGTGTTCCCATTGCCATGCCTTGCTGCCGTCCTCGCGCCAGAGCGTTTCCAAGCCGCGCTTGGAACCGTCGGCCCAAGTCACCTCGTACAGCTTGCGGCCGCTGGGGAAATACCAGGTCTCCACACCGTCGAGCAGGAAACGCCCGTCGGAGACGATCTTGCCGGACCAGCGCGCCTTGATGCGCCCGTCCGGGTACTTCTCCTCACCCTTCACGGGTCGGCCGGACCCGACGACGGGAGGCGGCAGTTCGCCCGCGTCGGAAAGGATCCAGGCCTCGTTCATTTCGAAATGCAGCGAGGGATGGTTCATGCTCGTGGTCAGGTGGATGATCCCGTTGGGGGCTTGCGTGGCCACCGAGTAGCCCAGGGTGGCGTCGCCGTGATAGTAGCGGCTCCAGCCCTTGCGATGCTTGAGCGTCCACGCCTCGTGCGGCAGCGCTCCGGGGAGCTTCTTGAGCTTCCAGGTCTTGCCCTCGTCCTCGGAAAGAGCCACGAAGACGCCGCGCTCGGTGACGCCCGCAGGCTGTTTGCCGTCGCGTCGCTGGAAATCACTGGCGAAGAACAGCCGGCCACTCGCCAGCCGAATCAAACTGGGACGCTGGTTGCTGCCCAACGCCGGGAACGGCGTCTTGGTAGGCGGCGACCAGGTCTTGCCGCCGTCGCAGGAGGTCGTTTGCGGCATGTAGCCGTCAATGTCGGTATTCTTGCCGCCGATGCCGAGAATGCAGCCGTTCTTCAGGCGGACGAACACGGTGTGGCGCCCTGCGGTGCGACCGCCCGTGTCGAACCAGGTTCTGCCATCGTCCCGGCTGGCCCACAGCAGGGACTCGCCCTCGATGCCGTCGCTCGAGAGATAGATGGTGCGGTCGGGGCCGCGGAAGGCATGGCTGATGGGCTGAGTCGAGTAGCCACCCACCGGGCCGAGGATGACCGGGAACTTCAACTCGTCCCAGGTGGCGCCGCTGTCGCGCGAGGAATTCCAGCGAAAGGGAACTCCCCACAGTCCGATGCCGCCGCCGAAATGATGCAACACGCCGCCATCGTTCCACAGCAGAGAGGACTGGTCGTTGACGTCGGCAAAATCGTAAAAGGGGCCGGGCATGTCCCACTGCTCGGCGCCGAAGCGCAGGCGCGTGGCGACGAAGCTGGTATTGGGGTAGTATTCGGTCGCCGGGGTCGAAGAAGAGAAGAACACGGCGAACAAGTCCCCGTTCGGGCAGACCTCGAGGCTCGCAGAATGATTGTGACCGAGTTGCGACGGATGCAGACCGGCAGCCACGATCGCTTCCCAAGGCTGGTTCTCCGGCGGAATCGGCAGCAGGATGCGCCGGCGGAACCAGGGCTTTCCGGGATCCGGTCCAGCCTTGACCGGGACGCCCGACTGCTTGACCGCCTGGTAGATGAAGTCCTTTTCCACCGGCCAGGGCCTCGTGGAGGGAAGGGGCGCTTCGACGATGCGGAACCCGATGGGATGCTGTCCGCGATAGCCTGGGGCGACGCTGCCGCGATTGGCCGAGCGGCGGTAGTAGGGCAGGAATCCGTGTTGGCTGCCGCGGTAGGGACCCATGATGCCCCCACCCCGCACGACGCGCCCCACGCCGGTCTCTGGTCCGACCGGGTCCACCAGCGGCTCCTCCGGATACAGGCCGTGCCAATCGAGCACCCACTCGAGCGGGCCCGTGTGCATGTTCTTGACGCCCCAAGCGTTGGGCGTTTCATCCGCGGGAGGGCGGTCGCCCGAGGAAAAATGCGTTTGGGTCCCCGCGCGCGCTACGTATTCCCATTCGGCCTCCGTGGGCAAGCGGTAGCTACGTTTTTCCTTGCGGCTCAGCCACTGGCAGAACGCAACGGCCTCCTCCCAACTGACGCCGGTCGCATACGGCGGGAAGCGTCCCGCGTCCTGATGATCGTAGCGGAACTCCTGAAACTGCCGCGCCGTGATCTCGGTTTCCGAGATGTAGAAAGGGTATGTGATGCGGACTTCGTGCACGGGTTGCTCGTCGTAATCCCCGTGAGGCAGCAGTTCGAGCTGGCCGAGCGTGTCCGGATCCGTGGGCAGGGAATTGCCCATGCGGAAGACGCCGGGCTCGATTCGGATCATGCGGATTCCGAGGGAATTGGTATACTCTCTGAGCGGTTGCTGCCCTCGGGCGAGGGCTAGAACCCAAAGGGCGCCGCCAGTGAGACCCACTGCCAGGACAATTCGCAGACGCATCGGGCTTCTCCTTGCGGCCGTAGAGGGCCATTTTTTCACGGCTCGGCGAGATCTGTCAAATCGGCTTGCAAATTGAAAGTGATGGCCCGTAAGCTGGTGGGATAGACCGAGTCCGGCGCTCTCGTGGAGGTCACCCATGCAAAGCTTGCAAACTCAGAGCCGACGCCGGCGCCCGAAACGCAGCCGCATCGAGGCCGGGGGGTCGGGCGCGGGGGCCTACCTATCGAAAGCCGTTGCCCGCGCCCTCGACGTGCTGGATTGCTTCTCGGACCGCCATCCGAACTTGACTCTGAAGGAGATCGGGCGGCTGCTGCCCATGCCGGAATCCTCGCTGTTCCGCATCCTGGTGACCCTGGAGGCGCGAGGCTATTTGAAGCTGAACCCCGATGGCTCGTACGAATTGGCGCCGAAAGTCCTTTTCGGCAGGCTGCACGAGCGGGCGGAGCGTCTGCGGCGGCTGGCGCACCCGCTGTTGCAGAAGCTGGCCACGCGGTTCGACGAGACGGCGAGCCTGGCTTACCTGTTCGAAGACAAGATCCAGGTGCTCGACACGGTGGAGTCCTTGCAAACCATCCGGTTCACGAACACTCCCGGCCGCGTGCTGCCTCCGCATTGCAGCTCGCTGGGCAAGGCGATCACGGCTTTCCAGCCGCTCGAACGCGTCGAGCGCATCCTTGAAGTCTACGGTCTGTTCCGCCGCACGGAAAACAGCATCACCGACCGGAGCGCCCTGCTCGCCGAGTTCGAGGAGATCCGCAGGCGGGGCTACGCCTGCGACCGCGAGGAGAGCGTCTCTGGCGGGGTTTGCTTCGGCGCACCCGTGCGGGCGGGGGAAACACCGGTCGTGGCGGCAGTGAGCGTTTCGGTACCCGTGGTGCGCCTGACGCCGGAGCGCGAGGCCGAGATGATCGAAGCGGTCCGCCAGACCGGCCGCGAGATCGCGCTGGCGCTCGATGGGGCGGAAGCTTCGAACCTCTGAGCGGCCTTTCGCTGGCGCCTCCCCGCGGCAGCGACCGGCTTGGGGGCGCGCCTGTGAAACGCCCGGGTCCGACGAGCCTGCGTGCTAGGATAACAGAGGGCCAGGCTCCGGGCTCCGTGCGACGGGAAGCCGTGAACCCCGCCAGGTCCGGAAGGAAGCAACGGTAGCGGTCACCCCCGTGCGCCGCGGACCTCCTGGGGTCTGGCCTCCGGAGGCCACGGCCCATTCCATGTACCAGGTCATCGCGCGGAAGTATCGGCCCCAGACGTTCGCCGAGCTCGTGGGCCAGGAGCATGTGCGCGCGACGCTGGAGAACGCCATCCGCCAGGGCCGGATCGCGCACGGCTACATATTTTCCGGACAGCGCGGAACGGGCAAGACCACGGTGGCCCGCATCCTGGCGCGCTGCGTCAACTGCGTGCAGGGGCCGACCGCCACGCCCTGCGGGGCTTGCCCGAGCTGCCTGGAGATCGCCGCCGGCAATGCCGTGGACGTGATCGAGATTGACGCCGCCTCGAACCGCGGCATCAACGAAATGCGCGAGCTGCGCGAGAATGTGCGTTACCGGCCGGCGCGGGACCGCTACAAGGTCTTTATCATTGACGAAGCCCACCAGATCACCACCGAGGCCTTCAACGCGCTCCTCAAAACGCTCGAGGAGCCGCCGGAATGGGTGATCTTCGTGCTCTGCACGACGGAGGCCCACAAGATCCCCTCCACGATCGCTTCGCGCTGCCAGCACTTCAGCTTCCGCACGCTCGGCTTCGAGGAGATCTTGGCGCGCATGCAGTGGATCTGCTCGCAGGAGGGCATCGTGGCGGACCCCGAGGCGTTGGCGGTGCTGGCGCAGGCTGGCGACGGAAGCCTGCGCGATTCGCTGTCCGCGCTCGATCAGGCGATTGCGTGCTGCGGGGGACGGCTCGAGGCGGAGGCCGTGCGCGACCTGCTCGGCATGTTCTCGCTCGAGGCGCTCGAGCAAGTGACCCAGGCGCTGGCAGCCTCGGACGCCAGGCGCATGCTGGAAGTCGTTCACCAGCTGGTTCGCAACGGGCGGCACTTGCAGCACTTCTGCCGGGAGCTGGCTCGTCATTTCCGCAACCTCCTGGTGGCCAAGCTCGTGGGCGATGATGCGCGGCTGATCGCTGCATCTGCGGCCGAGCGCGCCCGCTTGCGGCAGATCGCGGCGGATTTCTCCGAGCAGGATCTGGCGCGGTACCTGCAATTGACGCTCGACCTGTACCGCGACTTGCAGTTCTCCTTCGACCCGCGTCTCCACATGGAGCTCGGTTTGATCCGGCTCGTCGAGGCAGGAAGGCTGGCGCCGATCGAGGAACTCCTGGCGCGACTGGAACCAGGGGCAGCCTCCTCCGCTCCGTCTCCGGCGCCCGTTCCGGCTGCGCCCGCCGCGGCCGGCGATCCCAAACAAAGGTTGCACGCCGCGGCTCTCGAACTCGGCCTGACCTTTACCGCCGACGCGCTGTTGCATTCCGAGATCCGCGAGACGGGCGCCGAGCTGGAGGTCCGCGCTCCCAAGGAATACGCTCTCGTCCTCAAGGGCGCCGAGCTCGACAAGGCTGTCCGCAAGGCGTTCGGTCGGGCCAGGAAGGTCAAGGTCGTACTGGTCGAAACGGCCTCGGGTGTCAACCCGCCGTTCGCGCCGGCAGGCGGCGACGTCGCCGGAGCGAGGGAGCGAGCTCTGGCGCACCCGGCGGTCCGACGCTTCCTCGAGACTTTCCCGGATGCCGAGATCCGGGCAGTGCGCGATTTGAAAGAATAGTCACACGAGGAGTCAACCGTGAAGTTTCCGGGTGGCATGGGCAACATGCAGGCCATGATGCGGCAGGCCCAGCAGATGCAGCAAAAGATCCAGGAAGAAATCGCGCAGATTCGCGTGGAGGCTTCGGCGGGCGGGGGCATGGTGACGGTGCGGATGGACGGCCACAAGAATGTGCTTGCCGTCAAGATTGATCCCGAGGTGGCGGGCGACGTCGAAATGTTGCAGGACATGGTCATGGCGGCTTGCAACGAAGCCGCCCGCAAGGTAGACGAGCAGGCCCGCGAGAAGATGGCTAGCCTGCTGGGTGGTCTTGGACTCCCCCCAGGCTTGTTCTGAACCGGCCCTTCGGCAATGCCTGACTACCCCGAACCCTTGGCCCGCCTGATCTCCGAGCTCAAGCGCCTGCCCGGTATCGGGCAGAAGTCGGCCCAGAGACTGGCCTTTCACGTGCTACGAGCGCCGCGGGAGGACGCCGAGCGCCTGGCGCAGGCCCTGCTCGGCGTCAAGGATAGGCTGGGTCTCTGCCGGCTCTGTAACAACATCAGCGATGGCGATCTCTGCCCCTTCTGTGCGGATCCGCACCGCGATCCCTCGGTGATCTGCGTCGTCGAGGAACCGCACAACATCCTTCCCATCGAAACCACGCGCCAGTACAACGGGCTCTACCACGTGCTGCACGGCGCGCTCTCGCCGCTGCGGGGCGTCACGCCCGAGCACTTGAAGATCGCGAACCTGTTTCCGCGCCTCGAGTCAGGCACGGTGCGGGAGATCATCCTCGCCACGAATCCCACCGTCGAGGGAGAGGCAACAGCGGCTTACATGGCGCGCCTCCTGAAGCCGCTCGGGGTGCGGGTGACGCGCATCGCTTTGGGCATCCCCGTGGGCAGCGATCTGGACTTCGCCGACGAGGTCACAATGACCAAGTCGCTCGAAAACCGGCGCGAAATGTGAGGGTAAGCACTCCGCCGAACCCAAGGGCCTGCCCCGGGGTGCGGCGGCGAAAATTCTTTTGCGGCCGTGTAACCTCTGCGGCGGAACTTGCGCCGATATAAGCAAACCCCCTAGAAAGCGGGCGCACTCACCCTTTCACCCAACAAAACCCAACCCCGGCGCCCGCTTCTTTTTTACGCTCCAGTAGCTTCGAAATCGGCTCCTTCCCCCGCCCGCCCCGGGCGGCGCACCCTCACGCCGCGGGTTCCTCTCCGTCCGCCGTGGCCATGGCGGCTCGCCCCAGCTCCCGTTCGTTCAGCAGCAAGCGCCGGAGTGTGCGCAGGTCGTTGAGAATCCGCCGGCTGGTTCCCATGTGCATGGCGAGCTTGGCCAGGTTGTAGGCTACCAGTTGCAGCGCCTGCCTGCGCCGCTCGTCGCCGGGGCCGCAGGCGCGCGCGATTTCCTCCTCCACCTCACTGCGCGCTTCCTCGATGGCCTCGCACAGCAGCTCGACGAATTGCTGGGCGCTCTCGATGTTGTCGAAAGGAGTTTCCGGATCCATGGGCCCCCCGGGCTGCCACGATTATAGAATGCGGGCGCCAGACGCGGGAGCGGCTCTTGGAGCGTGCAGCCTCCTCCGCCGGCGCGGCTCGGGCTGGTCACGGCGGCACGCTTCGGGCCTGTGGCTTCCGGGAAAGAAGGTCCATTGCTCGGGGCGCGGCGCTAGCGCCTATGATAAGGTTGCGCGTGCGAAGCAGGGACGTGCCGGCGATCGGGCAGTCGAACCGCCGCTCGGCGGGGCGATTGCCAGAGGCGCAGCGTCCGGCGATAATAGAAGCAGGCCAATGACGATGATGCGGCCCGCCCAACCGAGCGGCCGGGGAGAACGAAAGTGAGGCGTTCGGGGCCCGATGAGCCGCTGCGCTGTTCCTTCTGCCACAAAAGCCAGGACGTCGTCGGCAAGCTGATCTCCTCGCCAGGCGAATACCCGAGGGTCTACATCTGCGACGAGTGCGTGGCGGTCTGCAACTCGATTCTGGAGGAGGACCGCCACGAGACGGTGCATTCGGGGCCGCACAAGTTGCCCAAGCCCCTGGAGCTGAAAGAGTATTTGGATCAGTATGTCATCGGCCAGGAAGCCACCAAGAAGAAGCTGGCGGTGGCGGTGTACAACCACTACAAGCGCATTCACATGAGCCGCCAGCGCAGCTCGGACGTGGAGCTGTCGAAATCGAACATCCTGCTGATCGGCCCGACGGGCTCGGGCAAGACGCTGCTGGCCCAGACGCTGGCGCGCATTCTCGACGTGCCCTTCGCCATCGCCGACGCCACCTCGCTCACCGAGGCCGGCTATGTAGGCGAGGACGTCGAGAACATCATCCTGCGGTTGCTCCAGAATGCGGACTGGGACGTACAGCGTTGCCAGCAAGGCATCATCTACATTGACGAGATCGACAAGATCAGTCGCAAGGACGAGAATCCTTCGATCACGCGGGACGTCTCGGGCGAGGGCGTGCAGCAGGCCTTGCTGAAGATCCTGGAAGGGACCATCGCCAATGTGCCGCCGCAGGGCGGGCGCAAGCACCCGCACCAGGAATTCACGCCGGTGGACACGACCAACATCCTGTTCATCTGCGGCGGGGCTTTTGTCGGCCTGGAAAAGATCATCGCGCGGCGCGTGGGCAAGAAGACCATCGGCTTCCTCGATCCCGAGCAGAAGGACGGCGTGGTGACGGGCCGGCGCGACACGGACCTGCTGGCGCAAGTGCAGCCCGAGGATCTGATCAAGTTCGGATTCATTCCCGAATTCGTTGGCCGCCTACCCGTGGTGGCCGTGCTCGAGGAGCTGGACAAGAACGCGCTTATCGAGATCCTGACCAAACCCAAGAACGCCATCATCCGGCAGTACCAGAAGCTGTTCGAGTTCGAAAATGTTAAACTGAGGTTTAGCGAGGACGCGCTGGAGGCCATAGCCACCCTGGCCCTGGAACGGAAGGTGGGGGCGCGGGGGCTGCGCATGATCCTGGAAGAGCTGATGCTCGACCTCATGTACTATCTCCCCTCCTACCGGAAGGTTCGTGAGTTTCTGGTGACCAAGGAGATGGTGATGGCCAGGAAGATCAACCTCGCTTTGCTGGAAAAGGCGGGCTGAAGACCCGCCAGCCGGGATGCTGCGGCGCCCGCCGCCGGCCGGTCCCGGTCGCCGGGGGGCGGGATTCTGAAGTTTTCGAGCCGGCGGGCAAGGGCCCGAGCATGGGCCGGGCCAGCCGGCGCAGATGGGCAGAGATGCTTTCCTCCAAGGAGAAATCCGAAACTCGCCGTTTGCCGATGATGCCGGTGCGGGACGTGGTGATTTTCCCGCACATGATGACGCCCTTCGTCGTGGGGCGCGAGTCCAGCGTCCGCGCGCTCGAGGAGGCGCTGGCCACTGACAAGAAGATCTTCCTCGCCACGCAGCACGACGCTACCGTGGACGAGCCGCGCCCGGACGAGATCTATCAGGTCGGCACCATCGTCAACATCGTGCAGAGCTTGCGCCTGCCCGACGGCAACATCAAAGTGCTGGTCGAGGGATTGGAGAGGGCCAGGATCGTTTCGGTCACCGACGAGGAGGGGTTCTTCCGTGCGGTGGTGCGTACCTTCCAGTTCAAGATCGAAACCGGCCCCCAACTGGATGCCCTCATTGCGCGCGTGACCTCGCTGTTCGAGCAATACGTCAAGCTCAGCCAGAACGTCAATTACGAGACCATGGTGGCGGCCATCCGCGTGGACGATCCCGGCCGGCTGGCCGACACCGTGGCCGCCAACCTCCAGCTAACCATCGAAGAGAAACAGGAGCTGCTGGAAATTTTCGATCCGATTGACCGGCTGAACCGCATCGCCGACATGCTGGACATCGAGATCGAAAAGCTGAACGTGGACCGCGCCATTCAGGGCCGCGTCAAGCGCCAGATGGAGCGCGCGCAGAAGGAATACTACCTGAACGAGAAGATCAAAGCCATCCAGAAGGAGCTGGGGCGCGGCGAGAAGAGCGAGATTGACGAGCTCAAGAAGAAGATCGAAGCAGCCGGCATGACCAAGGACGCCTACGAGAAGGCCATGGCGGAGCTCCGGCGGCTGGAAAACATGCCGCCCATGTCGGCCGAGTCCACGGTCTCGCGCAACTACCTGGAATGGCTTCTGGCGGTGCCCTGGAAGCAGCGCACGCGCGAGATCCGCGACCTGAAATACGCCGAGAAAGTGCTGGACGAGGATCACTACGGGCTCGAAAAGGTCAAGGAACGCATCCTGGAGTTCTTGGCCGTGCGTCGCCTGGTCAAGCAACCCAAGGGGTCCATCCTATGCTTCGTGGGACCGCCAGGCGTGGGCAAGACCTCCCTGGGCATGTCCATCGCACGCGCCACGGGCCGCAAATTCGTTCGCCTGTCGCTGGGCGGCGTGCGGGACGAGGCCGAGATCCGCGGCCATCGGCGCACCTACATCGGAGCCCTCCCCGGGCAGATCATCCAGATGATGCGCAAGGCGGGAACGCGCAATCCGGTCTTCATGCTCGACGAGGTGGACAAGATGTCCATGGACTTCCGGGGCGATCCCTCGGCGGCGTTGCTTGAGGTTCTCGACCCGGAACAGAACTACATGTTCATGGACCATTACCTGGACGTGGAGTACGATCTCAGCCAGGTGTTCTTCATCTGCACGGCCAACGTGCTGCACACGGTCCCGCCCGCCTTGCAGGACCGCATGGAGGTCATCCGCCTTTCCGGCTATACCGAGCCCGAGAAGCTGGAGATCGCCAAGCGCTTCCTGGTCCCCAAGCAGATGAAGCAGAGCGGATTGAAGCCGGAGATGGTCGAGTTCACCGAGGAAGGCCTGCTCCGCATCATCCGCTACTACACGCGCGAGGCGGGCGTGCGCAACCTGGAGCGCGAGATCGGCAACATCTGCCGCAAGGTGGCCCGCGCGGTGGTCAACGCGCGCAGCAGCAAACAGCGGCAGGATGTGCCCAAGGTGCTGGTGGATGCCGAGGCGGTCGCCCGCTACCTGGGCCCGGAGAAGTTCCGCGATCTGGAGGCCGAGAAGCGCAACGAAATCGGCGCGGCGGTGGGCCTGGCCTGGACCGAAGTGGGCGGTCAGTTGCTCACCACCGAGGCCATCATCATGGACGGCAAAGGCAAGCTGATCACCACCGGCAAGCTGGGCGACGTCATGCAGGAGTCGGCCCAGGCGGCCATGAGTTACATCCGCTCTCGCGCCCAGATGCTCGGATTGCCGCGGGATTTCTACCGGCACATTGACATCCACGTGCACGTGCCCGAGGGCGCCATTCCCAAGGACGGCCCCTCGGCGGGTATCACCATCGCCACCGCCATCGTGAGCGCCCTGACCAAGGTTCCCGTTCGCGGCGACGTGGCGATGACCGGGGAGATCACCTTGCGCGGCAAGGTCCTGCCCATCGGCGGGTTGAAGGAAAAGCTTTTGGCCGCGCACCGTCACGGCATCCTCGAAGCCGTGCTCCCGCGCGGCAACGAGAAGGATCTGCCTGACATTCCCGAGAACGTCCGCAATCAGATGAAGCTGCACTTCGTCGAGTCCATGGACGAAGTGCTCAAGATTGCGCTGGAGCGGGAGCTGCCAGCGGTGCCGCTGCCCGCCCCCTCGCCCGTGGACGTGGTCGTCCAGGCGGGCGAGGAGGCGCTGCACTGAGGATGGTTTCTGGCCGCGCGCCGGCCAGCCGGCCGCAGCCAAAGGAGTGACTGCCTTGTCGAACGAAGTGCAAAACCGCGAATCGAAGACCAACCCTACCACGACCCAGGAAGTTCCCCAGGCTCCTGCCGCGACTCCGGAGGAGAAACCCGCCCAGACGGGCTCGCCCGAGGCCAAGGCTGCCCCGCCCGAGGCCAAGCCCAGCCAGCCCGACGCGCGAGCCGCGTCCAATCCGCCGGCGGAGAGCAAGACGGCGGAGGCCGCGCCCCCGCAGCCGGCCCAACCTAAACGCAAACAGGGCGAGAAACAGGCGAACAAGGAGGCCGCCACCACCACCGCGCCCTCGCTGGATCTGAAGGTCCTCAAGGACATGAGCATCCAGCAACTGAACCAGATCGCCAAGGACTTGGGGATCACGGGCGCCGCCGGCATGCGCAAGCAGGAGCTGATCTTCAAGATCCTCCAGGCGCAGGCGGAGAAGGCTGGGCTGATCTTTTCCGAGGGTGTACTGGAGTGCCTGCCCGACGGCTTCGGCTTCCTGCGCGCGCCCGAGTACAACTATCTGCCCGGGCCGGACGACGTCTATGTCTCGCCTTCCCAGATCCGGCGTTTCGACCTGCGCACCGGCGACACCATCTCGGGTCAAATCCGCCCGCCCAAGGAGGGTGAGCGCTACTTCGCCCTCATCAAGGTGGACGCCATCAACTTCGAGCCGCCCGAGGAAGCGCGCACAAAGATCTTCTTCGACAACCTGACGCCGCTCTATCCCAACCAGCGCATCCGGCTGGAGACGACGCGCGACAACTACTCGGGCCGGATCATGGACCTGCTCACCCCCATCGGCAAGGGCCAGCGCGGGCTGATCGTGGCCCCGCCGCGCACCGGTAAGACCATGCTGCTTCAATCCATCGCCAACTCGATCACCACCAACCACCCCGAGATCATCCTCATCGTGCTGCTCATTGACGAGCGGCCCGAGGAGGTCACCGACATGCAGCGTTCGGTCAAAGGCGAGGTCATCTCTTCGACCTTCGACGAGCCTGCCTCGCGTCACGTGCAGGTGGCCGAGATGGTGATCGAGAAGGCCAAGCGCCTGGTCGAGCACAAGCGCGACGTGGTGATCCTGTTGGACTCGATCACGCGGCTGGCGCGCGCCTACAACACCATCGTTCCCCCTTCGGGCAAGGTCCTCTCCGGCGGCGTGGACTCGAATGCCTTGCAGCGGCCCAAGCGCTTCTTCGGGGCCGCGCGCAACATCGAGGAGGGCGGCTCGCTGACCATCATCGCCACCGCCCTGATTGACACCGGCAGCCGCATGGACGACGTGATCTTCGAGGAGTTCAAGGGCACGGGCAACATGGAGATCCACCTGGACCGCCGGCTGGTGGACAAGCGAATCTTCCCGGCCATTGACATCCACAAGAGCGGCACGCGCAAGGAAGAGCTGCTACAACCCAAGGAGGAACTGAACCGCGTCTGGGTGTTGCGCAAGGTCCTGGCGCCGCTGTCGCCGGTGGAAGCCATGGAGCTCCTCCTCGAGAAGCTCTCGAAGACGCGGACCAACGCCGAGTTCCTGGCTTCGATGAGCAATTGAGCCCGGGCCGCATCGGCGCATCTGGCGAGCTGCTATGGCCGGCAAGCGCAGCGGGTGGGCTCTGGTGGGCCGTTACAGCGGCTTGGCCTTCCTACTGCCGGCCACGACCTTTGCGGGGTACGTGGTCGGGTGGTTGCTGGACCGGTGGCTGGGCACGGGATTCCTCTACTTGGTGTTCCTGTTGGCCGGCATTGCAGGCGGCTTCATCGAGCTGGTGCGCACGCTGCGGCGGGACCTCGAGGATGAGCGAAGCTGATGCGGCGCGTATCGAGCAGGCGCTCGGCAGGATCCGGCGCCTGATGGCTGCGCTGGCCATCGCGGGGACCGCGGTCGCCTTCCTCGTCGGAGGGCTGCGTTGGGGCGCGGGCTTCCTTGCCGGAGCGCTTGCGGCCATGGTCAATTTCCGCTGGATCGAACAGATCGCCGCGGGGCTGGGGCCGGGACGAGGCGGCCGGAGGATGCGCTGGGCGGTGCTGTTCGGGATGCGCTACGTCCTGTTGGGGGGCGTGGCCTATGCTATAGTGAAGCTGTTTGGCATCAGCGGGCTGGCGATCCTGGCGGGCCTGCTTGTAGCCGCCGCCGCCGTGCTGGCGGAAATGCTCTACGAGCTACTCCATGCAGGAACATGAACTCTGGCTGACGCGCCTGTTCAACGATCATCTGGCCGGCGTGGCCAACGCCATTCTGAGCTGGGTTGGACTGGAGGCGCACGACCCCGCGCGCCCGTGGACGAACTTCATCACGATGCAAATCCTGGTGGCAGCGATCATCGTGGGGGTATTCGCAGTCCTCAGACGTCGGCTCTCGGTGGACCGTCCGGGCAAGCTCCAGCACTGCTTCGAGATCCTCTACAACTTCCTGCGCGGTCAGGCCGACGAGGTGGTAGGGCACGCCGGGCGA
>JANXAE010000005.1 GCA_025062235.1 Bryobacteraceae bacterium | reverse complement strand
CTCTCGCAGACTATTGTCGAGCGCCTGCAAGACTTCGACGGCAAGGAGGTCGAATTCGAATCCGTGGGCGGCCAACCGAAGAAGATCCGCGAAGTGGGCGGCCAGTTCGTCCCACCGGGAGCGCAGGCGGCGAGCGGGGCGCGCGGCGCCGTGCGGACGCGGCACGAGGGAAGGCCCGCGGCAAGACGCGAGCCTTCGGGGGAGAGATCCACCGCCTCAGAAGGGCCCCGGTTTCACAACCCGTACAACTTCGTCCCAGCGCCGCCGCGCAATACGCAAGATCCGGACCTGGGCGACGGCAAGCCGGTTGAGCACGATCGTTTCCATGCGGACCGCTACACCGGTTGGATCCGTGTGCGTATGAAGGCGGTCACGCCGCTATTGGTGCCGGATCCTGAAAAGCAAAAGGAAAAGAACGATGGTCACCTCGTCCTCCCCGTGCGTGTGGACTCGCAGGGCCAGCCCCTGATTCCCGCTTCCAGCGTACGCGGGATGTTGCGCTCGGCGTATGAGGCCATCACCAACTCGCGCTTCTGCCGCTTTTCGGATGCGTACAAGTCGCGTCTGGCCTACCGCATGGAAGCCCGACAGGGTCTTGGCTTGATTCCGGCGCGGATCTCGGGTGGGCAGATCCATCTGCTGACAGGGACGTCGAGGGTCGGGCCGAACGGTGAGCCCCAAGGTCCTTTGTACGCGGCCTGGCTGCCCAGGTATGATCGCGGCCGAGTCAGTCCGACGGCAGTCCGTTATGAGAACGGCCAGCTGCCACAACATCGCGACGAGGTTGATTGTCAGCTCAAGCTCCGCCCGCACCACTCCGGGAAGTTCGACTATTGGGTCGTGCGTTCCATCCGTCCCGCCCGAGAGTCAGGGGTTGAAAAAGGCTGGGTACACGGTTGGGTCTGCGTGACCAACGCAAACATCAACCGCAAGCACGACGAGCGCGTTTTCTTCATCGTTCCCCAGGAGGACGAGCAGATCGGTCCGTTCCCGTTGACGGAGGACCTCAAGGAGCGGTGGCGGCAACTCATCCGGAACTACCGGGAGTTGCACAAAGAAGATCTGGCCAAGCGCAAGAGATTAGGGCAGCAGCCGGACCAGTACCTGGGTCACGCGCCAGGACAGACTGCCTGGTCCCGCCACGTGTACGAGGAGGGCTACGAGGAACTGCGCGATGGCACCCTCTGCTACGCGCGGCTCTCGCCGGACAAGACGAGCGTCGAAGCGCTGTTCCCCGTCGCGATCTCGCGCGAGCTGTACGAATGCTCGCCGTGGGACCTGCTCGATCCCTCTCTGCGGCCAGCCGAGCGCATCGAAGAGCTCTCGCCGGCCGACCGTGTCTGGGGCTGGGTGCGCACCGAGGCCCGCCACGGAGGCGACGACTTGTCAACCGCTGTCCGAGGACGGGTACGCGTCGGACCGGTACGCTGCGAAAGCCCGGACGCGGTCGAAATTTTCCCTAAAGAGCTCCCGCTCGCCATCCTCTCGACGCCCAAACCGCAACAGGGCCGCTTCTACGTCGCGAAGAACAAAGAGGGCGAGGCGCAACGGGACGGCCTGAGCAAGCTCGAGGCGGGGTATTCCTCGGGAAAAGGTCTCCGCGGCCGGAAAGTCTACCCGCATCACGCTGGCCTGTCCGCATCGCACTGGGCGAACCCTCTCGAAGACCGCACGCAGCAGGGACCACCGTATCAGGAATACCGCCGGCCGCGCGACGCCAAGGGCAACGAACAGCAAGACAATCAGAACCGCTCGATCCTGGGTTGGGTCAAACCGGGCGCCGAGTTCACGTTCGATCTCTACGTAGAAAACCTCAGCCGGGTGGAGCTGGGCGCGCTCCTGTGGCTGTTGCGCCTGCCGAAAGATCACTACTTGCGCTTCGGAGGGGGCCGGCCGCTGGGTTTCGGCAGCGTGCGGCTGAAGGTCGAGAGCTGGGACCTGCGCAGACCCCAGGAACTGCACTCCTGGTACTCGGCGTGGCTGGAGCACACCGTCTCGGCAAGGCCGGCGCCCGAGGAATTCATCGAAGCTTTCAAGCAATCGTTGGTGCGCGCTTACGGCTCCGGCACCAGACGCTTCGAAGACATCCCATTCATCAAGGCATTCCTGGTCGCATGCAAAGGTTTCACCGATAGTTTGCCCGTGCACTACCCGCGCTCGACGCCTGCGCCGGACCCGAAGGGCGAGAACTTCCGGTGGTTCGTGGAAAACGAGCGTCGCCAGCGCTGTGCTTTGCCCGATCTGGTCTCGGGCCCAGCTTTGCGCCTTTTCGTTTCGTAGCGGTGAAGTCCGCGACCGCCGGCCGTTGCACGCCACCGGCGGCGCGCCGGAACGCCCTGAGCCAGGCGCGACGCACGGCGTCGGGCGCCCAGGAATGCTTGTGCCGGGAATTCATGGGTGGCTGATCCGGGCTGCGTCGGCCAAGGAAGGCAGCCCGGGAACCTTATCGGGCTTCTCCGGGGTGCCTTTGCACTGCTAGAATTCTTGGTTGGCGCAAGAGTATCCCCGACGAGCGCAGCTTTTGGCCGATGAGCTCGCGGGCCGGAAGCTCGATGCGCTCGTGGTCACGGCCCCGCCCAACATCCGCTACTTGTGCGGGTTCACCGGCAGCCATGGTTTGCTCGTCGTGCCCGCCGCGGGCGAACCCGTCCTCTACACGGATCCGCGTTATGAGATCCAGGCGGGCGAGGAAGCTCGCTGCACGGTGAAGGTCACGAAGAAGTCCTTGATCGAAGCCGCGGCGAGGGACATGAGTCGCCGGCGCTCCTGGCGTCGGATCGGGTTCGAGGCTGGCAGCATGCGGTACGCCGATTACGCGGCACTGCGCCATGCGTTGCCCTCGGCCCGCAGTCTCGAACCCCAAACGGATCTGGTCGAGAAGCTGCGCCTGGTGAAGTCCCCTGCCGAAGTGGAGACGATCCGGCGCTCCATGGCGATCGCGGCGGAGGCATACCGCAGGGTCGTCGGCTCGCTGCGTCCGCCGGTAAGGGAAACCGAGGTCGCCGCAGAGCTGGATCACCAGATGCGGCAGCTCGGGGCCGAAAAACCGGCTTTCGAGACGATCGTGCTGTTCGGCGAGCGCGCCGCGTTGCCCCACGGCAAGCCCGGGCCCCGTGCGCTGAGTATGGGGGACTTGGTATTGGTAGATCTAGGCGCTGTGCTCGACGGCTACACCAGCGACATGACGCGCATGGCCGTCGCGGGCAAGCCTACCGAGCGGCTGCGCCGCCTTTATCAGCTCGTGCTCGAGGCGCAACGGGCCGCGCTCGAACAGCTTCGTCCGGGAGTGGCAGCCTCCGCGGTGGATCGAGCGGCACGGCGATCGCTGGAACGCCATGGTCTGGCCGACTGCTTCGTACACTCGACCGGACACGGAGTGGGTCTGGAAATCCACGAGGCGCCGCGGCTCGGCAAACGCGAGAAGGTGCGGCTGAAGGCCGGCATGGTGGTGACCATCGAACCCGGCATTTACGTCGAGGGCTGGGGCGGCTTGAGGGTCGAGGATACGGTTGTGGTAACCTCGAACGGGTACGACATCCTGACGCCGCTCGGCAAGGAGCTGACTGTGCTGTGAGTGGCGCTGGCCCAGTTTCGGGAGGCCGTACGAGGTCGTTCATGACCATCGAGGAAATCCGCGAACTCATCAAGGTAGTTGCAGAAACCGGCATCAGCGAGCTCGAAGTGCAGCGGGGGGAGAACCGCGTGCGCATACGACGCACGCCGGAGATCAACGCCCATAACATCACCCTACCGGCATCCTTCCCGGTCGCCGCACAGGCGCCGCCTCCGAACGTAGCGCTGCCGGAAGTTCCTGTCCCGACAGCAGCCCCGGCGGCCGCACCCGCGCCGACAGCGAAGCACGCGCCATCCGCTGCCGAGCCGCCCGAGATCGCCGCGGACGCTTCCCTGGTTTACGTCAAGTCGCCCATCGTGGGGACCTTCTACGAGGCGCCTTCCCCTGGCGCGCCGCCCTTCGTACAGGTGGGCGACACGGTCAAGCCCGGCCAGGTGCTCTGCATCATCGAGTCCATGAAACTGATGAATGAAATCGAAGCGGAGATTGCGGGTGTGATCGTCAACCGTTTGGTCGAGAACGCACAACCGGTCGAATACGGCGAAGCCCTGTTCGCCATCCGGCCCCTGTGATCGCCATGTTCCGCAAGGTGCTCATTGCCAATCGCGGCGAGATCGCGCTGCGTGTGATTTGCGCCTGCAAGGAGCTGGGCATTCCCACGGTGGCGGTGTATTCGGAGGCCGACCGGCACAGCCTGCACGTGCGCTTTGCCGACGAGGCCATCTGCATCGGCCCGGCCAAGAGTGCGCTCAGTTACCTGGACTTTACCAAGATCATCAGCGCGGCCGAGATCACCGACGCCGACGCCATTCACCCCGGCTACGGTTTCCTGAGCGAAAACGCGGATTTCGCCGAGGTCTGCCAGGCTTGCGGGATCAAGTTCATCGGCCCATCCCCCGACGTGATCCGCCTCATGGGTCTCAAAGAGCGCGCCCGCGCCGCGATGCGGGAGGCCGGGGTGCCGGTGCTGCCCGGCTCCGAGGGCGTGCTCAAATCGCCGGAAGAGGCGCTGGAAGTAGCCGCGGCCATCGGCTACCCGGTGATCCTGAAGGCCTCGGCCGGCGGCGGCGGGCGCGGCATGCGCATCGTGAACCATCCCGACGAACTGCCCTCGCTGTTCGCACAGGCCCAGGCGGAGGCGGCGGCCGCTTTCGATTGCCCGGACGTTTACCTGGAGAAATACATCCGCTCGCCTCGGCACATTGAATTCCAGGTCCTGGCCGACGAACACGGGGGCGTGGAAGTGCTGGGTGAACGCGAGTGCACCATCCAGCGGCGCCACCAGAAGCTCATCGAGGAAGCTCCCTCGCCGGCTTTGCCCGCTTCCGAGCGGGAACGCATCGCGAAAGCCCTGCGGCATGCCATGCGCGCGGTGGGCTACACGAACGCGGGAACGGTCGAGTTCCTGATGGACGAGGACGGCCGCCTTTACTTCATCGAGGTGAACGCGCGGGTGCAGGTCGAGCACCCGGTGACCGAGCTCGTCACCGGCGTGGACATCGTCAAGACGCAGATCCTGATCGCGGCGGGCCACAAGCTCGAGGATCTGCTGCCATCGCCGATCGCTTTCCGCGGCCACGCCATCGAGTGCCGCATCAACGCCGAGCATCCGGAAACCTTCGCCCCCTCACCAGGTCGCATCACGGCGTTGAATCTGCCCGGCAGCATCGGCGTGCGCGTGGATACGGCCGCCTATGCCGAGTGCGTGATCCCGCCCTACTACGATTCGCTGATCGCCAAACTGATCACCCACGGCAAGGACCGTGCCGAGGCCATCGCGCGCATGCGCCGCGCGCTCGAAATGTTCGTGGTGGAAGGCATCCACACCTCGATCCCGCTGCACCAGCGCATCCTGGCGGATCCCGATTTCATTGCCGGGCGCTTCGACACCAATTTCATAAAGCGCTTCCACGCTCCCGCGACGCAGCCCGCGACCAGTGTGCGCTGAAGCACTGGCAAAGGCGCAGGGCGCCGCGCTACATTGTTAGCCGTGCGGATTGTAGCCCTGGCGCTGGTGCTGGCCCTGCTGGCGGGCGCGGCTGCCACGGCCCAGCAGGCCGGCTCCGACGATGAAATCTACGATCAAGTGCGCCGCCGCCTGGCAAACGACCCGGACGTCAAGGGTGCAGCCATCGAGGTCGAGGTCCGCGAGGGCGTAGTGACACTGCGCGGCAAGGTGCGCGAGGAAAAGCACAAGATCAAGGCAGAACGCATCACGCGCAGGGTCAAGGGTGTCAAAAAGGTGATCAACGAGCTGCGCGTGGGCATCGGCATCGAATAGAACGACCGGCGCGCGTGGCGTGCGGCCTCAAACGCCGGCCTTCAAACGCTCGGCCAAGACCGCAGGCAGGCCGGCGCGGAGGATCTTGGCCTGGGCCACTTCGACAGCATAGACGCAGCGGCGCAGCTCGACCTCCGCGGCCTCCGTGTCGAAAATCGCATAAGCCGCGCGCGGATCGCCATCGCGAGGCTGGCCTACAGAACCTGGGTTGATGAGGTACTTCCAGCCGGGGAGCAAGGCCACCCGGAACCCGGCTTCGCCCTCGGCCACGTCCTCCAGGCCCGATACCGCGCCCCGTCTGAGCCTAAAGCCGCCTTGGATGTGTGTGTGCCCGAAGAAAGCCAAAGGGCGCGCCAAAAAGGGAAGCACGTCGTCGGGAGTGGCCAGGTCCCAGAGGTATTCGTCCTCGTCGGCCGGATGCCCATGCATGATCTGAAACTGGCCGACCGACAAGGGGCCGCGCGGAAGCCGGCGAAGGTAAGCGTAGTTTTCCGGGGTGAGAACGGATGCCGTCCACTCGGCTGCCTCGCGCGCCGCCGGGTTGAACCATGCCGGGTCCAACAGCCCCACGGCGGCCTTGTCGTGATTGCCCCGGATCGCTACCGAGACCTCCTTGCGGGCCCATTCCACGACACGGTTGGGATCGGCGCCGTAGCCCACCAAGTCTCCCAGACAGACGATCGCGTCATGAGCGCCTCCGGCATGCCGCAGCACCGCCTCAAGGGCTTCCCAATTGGAGTGAATGTCGCTCAGGACCAGATAGCGCAACGGTCGTCGGACTCCCGTTTCGCCGCAGTGTTCGCCGCCCGGCGTAGCCGCAAGCAGACGATTTCCGGCGGGGCCCCCAATCGCAGCGGGATGCCGACCGTGCCCAGGCCGCGACTGACGAACAACAGGGCTCGCTGGTTGACGTAAAGACCGTAAACGAATGGCGTCCAGAAGCGGGCTATGTTGAGGTGTTCACCGAGAATTTCCACATTGACCTGTCCGCCGTGCGTGTGTCCCGCAAGGACGAGCTGAAAGCCGAGCCGCGCGGCCACCGGAAATACGTCGGGGTTGTGCGAAAGGAGCAGGTTCACGGCACCGGGGTGAACGAGCTCCGCAGCGTCGCGCAAATAAGGTCGCCCCCGGCGCTGGTAATCCACCCCCGCCACGTTGAGGGCGGCACGCCCGAAGCGCAGCAGCCGGCTCTGCTGGCGCAGAAAGCACAGACCCCATCGCGACCCCAGTCGTGTGGCCAGCGCTTCTGCGCCTGCGTAGATTTCGTGGTTCCCGTGGCAACCCAGGACTCCGGCTTCCGCACGCAGCCGCGCCAGTTCGGCCAGGCACGCTTGCAGAGAACCGTTTCCCGCGCTGATCAAATCGCCAGTAACGACGGCCAAGTGCGGCCGGAATTCGTTGGCCATGGCCACGGCCCAGGCCAGTTCCCTCGCTCCGAGGAACGGACCCAAGTGAATGTCGGTGAGCTGGACGATGCGGAGCCCCTCCAGATCTTCGGGTAGTTCCGGGACCGGCATTTCCACCACTAGCCGACGCGCGCCCAGACGCTCGACTAGGATACCGAATGCGACCGCGGCCGGTGGCCCGGAGGCCACCGCGCCCGCAACGATTCTGAGGAAAGACCTGCGTCGCGGATCGCACGCTGCGGACCTGCGCCAGAGCGCGAACAGGCCATGCGCGAACAACACGCCACCGGCCGCCAGCGGAGCCGTTCCCCTGATCCATTCAAGCCACGCCCAACCGGGCCAACGGTGTGCGGCCCGCGACAGCGTCAGGATCAGGCCCACCGCGATCCACGCTGCTAGTGCCCACAGCGCCGGCCGGGCCCGCGCGTCGGCCGTCCTGCCGATGGCGGCCGCCAGCCGGCGCAGCGCAACGAAGCCGGCCAGCGCAGCCAGGATTTCGGGCAGCCATGACCAGAAGCGATCCATCGAAGCAGACCGGGGAGCCGGAGGCGGTCGTGCCGGCCAAACCTTCATTCTCCAAGATTCCGTCCCCGCGCGGTCCGAGCGGAACCAGGCCGGCACGCCCCGCTCTGCATGTGCTCGATTCCCGCAACCGGGGATATCCTGGCGGCAAGAGGTGATGGCCGACAGCGAGCCTCTCGACCGACTTCCAACCGGGGCCAAGGGCCGCGGGTCCGGCACGTAGGATGCGGGACCGGCCGCCCGGCGATCCGGTCCCGCATGGATTCTCAGGCGCTTTCGGCCAAGGGCGGCCTCAGCGGTTGCCCCGCGCCCGCCACGGGCTGGCTGGGCGGCAGTGCGGTTGCGACGCGCGGGCGGCTGCGGACCGTACCATTGAAGTACTCATCGAGCGGCCACAAGCCGTATGGTTGGAGCTCGCGGAAAACGCGCCCCAACTTCTGCTCGATGCGGTAGACGCAATGGAAGAAATTGCCGCGGTCAATACCGAGCTTGCGACAGCAGAGTTTCCAGTCCGCGCCCAGGAGAAAGTGATATTTGAAGACCTTGTACTCGAACTCGTCCAGCGTCCGCCGGCTCACCAGGATGAAGTCGGCGCAATACTCCTCGTCCTTGAAGCCCCACGTCATTCGGCGCTCCTTGCCAGGAACGTGCTCGAAGGAGATGCGGCTCATGTACTTTTCCTTGGTGGCGCAATAGCGGAACCGCCTGTAGCAAGCGCGGAAAATTTCCCGCAGGACGCAGTTGCAGGGGTTGGACCCACCCCTTCGGTTGGTACGCAATCCCAATCCGTGGCATTGCGTACAACGGTTCTTCGCGAGCGCGATGGTGTCAGAACGGGTCCATTGCATGGCCTTGAGTAGTCCTCCAGGGACCCCTCCCGGTCGGGGCCGCCCGGCCCCGGTGCCCGCGCGTCCGCGCCGCAGCAGCTACCATCCTGTAGCCCTCGGGGGAGGAGCATACAAATCTGTTCGCTAAGATACACCGCGGCGGAAAATCGTCAACCGCGGAGGATGGCAAGGCGGTGATGAAAAGGCGTTCAGGCGGAAATACGTCGTAATTTCTTGCCTATGTTGGCGAAATTTTGGCTAGGGTGAAAAGGAATTCCAATTAAAATTGGTTCATTCCATGCGAGGAATGGTTTCTCGCGTCCTCTATTTCTCCAGGAAATAGGAGCGCCATGTACTTCGCCGACCTCCATGAGCGACTGCTCGACCATATCCGGTCCCTGCTCGACCGCGGCGAGACCACCGAGCGGCGCCTGGCTCGCCAGGCCGGGCTGTCGCAGTCCCACCTGCACAACGTGCTCAAGGGAGCCCGCGGGCTTTCCAACCACCTGGCCGATCGTCTGCTTCGCCACCTGGACCTGAGCGTCGTGGACCTGCTGTCCCCCGAGGAGCGGAATTCCACCCTCGGGCGCAGGCAGATTCCTCCCCCGCGCGAGCCAGCTCAAACCCGCCGCCGCGACAGCCTCGCCACGTCGCGGTAGACCTCCAGCACCTGGCTGGCTGTCGTCCTCCAACTGAACCGTTTCAGTTGCGCGAAGCCGCGTTGCACGAGCTCGCGGCGCAGGGACTCGTCGAGCAGGGCCTCGCGCAGGCCGCGGGCGATGTCGAAGACATTCTCGGGGTTGACGAGCACCGCCGCCTCGCCCACCACCTCGGGCAGCGAACTCACGTTGGAGGTCACGACCGGAGTGCCGCAAGCCATGGCCTCCAGGGGCGGCAATCCGAAGCCCTCGTACAGCGAGGGGAAGGCGAAGACGGCCGCGCACTGGTAGAAGACGCGCAGCGTCTCGAAGGGCAGAAAGCCCAAGAAACGGACGGCGTGCTCGACGCGCGTCTTGATGACGGCATGCCGCACGGCCGGGTACCGCGCGATCTCATCACCGATGATGATCAGCCGCAGGTCCTTGTAGACCGGGTGATTCTCGAGCTCGCCGCGAAGCACGGCGAAGGCCTCGACCAGCCGCGGCACGTTTTTCTGCGGGCGAATGGCCCCCGCGTACAGAATGTATGGGTAATTCACCTGGTAGCGTTCGAGCACCCTCCGCCGCTCGGCCCGCTCGGCCTCGCACTGGGGCGCTCCGTCGGCGAGGAACCGCGGGTCGGGCGCGTCGTAGATCTGGCGGATGCGTTCCGCGGGCACGCCCAGCACGCTTTCGACGTCCCGCCGCGTGGCGCAGGAAACGGCGATGACGCGGGCCGCACGCATCAGGCCCCTTCGGAACCGGTACAGTCGCAGGGCTTGCCAGCGACGGGGAGGCGGAGCGAACAGCAGGCTGCTGATGTCGTGCACGGTCACCACGTAGGGCCGCGGCATGCCCCAAGGGACGACGCTCAGGGGCAGGTGATACAAATCCGCATCGAAGCGGCGCAGGAAGATCGAGAAACCGAGCTGGTTGAACAGCCCGGTGTCGGGGCGCTCGTACAGCACGGTCTCGAAGTTGGCGGGCAGCCCGGCGAACTCCTCCATTCCCAGCGGCCGGCACACCAGCACGTACCGGTTCTCCGCGTCCAGGCTGGCCAGTGCGTGGACGAGGTTGCGGATGTAGCTGCCCACCCCGAAGTCCCTCACCCGCCTGGCGTCGAGGACGATCTTCAGGGCCATCGCTCGCTATCCCGCGCCGCGGAAGTCTCAGCGCGCACCCACTGCCGCCACCTTCCAGGCGTAAAGCGGGAAGCGCTCCACCAGCGCCGCCACCCGGCCGCGCACCGCGGCACGTGTCTGCTCGCACTGCGGGCGCGCGAGCACCATGGCGATCAGTTCCGCCACCTCCCGCATTTCGGCTTCCCGGAAGCCGCGCGTAGTGACGGCGGGAGAGCCCAGACGGATGCCGCTCGGATTCAGCGGGGGGTTCACGTCGAAGGGAATCGTGTTCTTGTTCACCGTGATGTGCGCCGCGTCGAGGGCCTGCTCGGCGTCCCGTCCCCGCAAACCGCGCGAGAATACATCCACCAGCAGCAGGTGCGTGTCCGTTCCGCCCGAGACCACGCGGAAGCCGGCTTCCCGCAGCCCCAAGGCCAGCGCGCGCGCATTCGCCACCACCTGCTTCTGGTAGGCTGCGAACTCGGGCGTCATCGCCTCCTTCAGGCACACCGCCTTGGCCGCGATCACGTGCACCAGCGGGCCTCCCTGCACGCCCGGGAAAACGCTGCGATCGATCGCGGCAGCGTACTGTTGCCGACACAGGATCATGCCCGAGCGAGGGCCGCGCAAGGTCTTGTGGGTGGTGGTGGTCACGATGTCGGCCCACTGGCAGGGATTCGGGTGCAGACCCGCAGCGACCAGTCCGGCGAAATGTGCCATGTCCACCAGCAGGATCGCGCCCACGGAATCCGCAATCTGACGGAAGCGCGCGAAATCGAGCACCCGCGGGTACGCGCTGCCTCCGACGATGATCATCTTCGGTTTGTGTTCCTCGGCCAGCCGCGCCACCTCGTCGTAGTCGATCTGTTCGTCCTCGCGGCGGACACCGTAGGGCACCACGCGGTACGTCTTGCCGGAGAAATTCAGGTGATGGCCGTGGGTGAGGTGACCGCCGTGGGAGAGATTCATGCCCAGGATGGTGTCCCCGGGTGAAAGCACGGCGGCGTAAGCGGCCATGTTGGCTTGCGAGCCCGAGTGGGGCTGCACATTGGCGTGTTCGGCGCCGAAAAGCTGCTTTGCGCGCTCTCGGGCCAAAGTCTCCACGACATCCACATACTCGCAGCCGCCGTAGTAGCGCTTGCCTGGATAGCCCTCGGCGTACTTGTTGGTGAAGACGCTGCCCGTGGCTTCGAGCACCGCCTCGGAGGTGAAGTTCTCGCTGGCGATCAGCTCGAGGCGCGAGTGCTGACGCAAAAGCTCCCCACGGATGGCCTCGAAGACCTCCGGGTCGACCTCCGCCAGGGGACGGGCCAGGCGCTCTTGCTCGGTCATTCGCAACAGATCTCCTCGATGGCGTTGATCTTGTCCAGACGCCGTGAGTGTCGCCCTCCGTCGAAGGGGGTGTTCAGAAAGACTTCCAGCAGCGCTTCGGCCGCCTCGGCATCGGTGAACCGGGCACCGAAAGTCACCACGTTGGCGTCGTTGTGCGCGCGGCTCAGGCGCACCTGCTCCGGCCAAACGGCGGGCGCAGCGCGCACGCCTTTGACCTTGTTGGCGGCGATGGCCATACCGACGCCGGTCCAGCAGATCAGCACGCCACGGTCCGCACGGCCTTCGGCCACGTCCCGCGCTACCGCCGCGGCGTAGTCCGGGTAGTCGCATGACTCCTCGGAATCGGTCCCGTGGTCCACCACGTCGTGCCCGCGACTGGTCAACCACTGGCGCAGCCGTTCCTTGAGCCGAAAGCCGGCATGGTCGGAACCGATGGCAATCTTCATGGAGGGCGGACTTCATTCTAACATGCTAAGATTGAGGATCTGTCGCGGCTTCCCCTCGGACGGGGTCGGAAGCCCGCCCCGCGCCGCCTGCCTCGAGAGGCGCTCGCAACGGAAGAACTTCGATGCGGTGGAGCCAGCTTTTCATTCCCACGCTGCGGGAAGATCCCGCGGAAGCCGAGGTCGTATCCCACAAACTCCTGGTGCGCGCCGGCTACATCCGGCAGCTTGCCGCTGGCATTTACAGCTACCTGCTGCTGGCGCAGCGCTCCTTCAACAAGATCGTCCGCGTCGTGCGCGAGGAAATGGATGCGATCGGCGCCCAGGAGATGCTGCTGCCCGCCCTGCATCCGGCCGAACTCTGGCAAGAGTCGGGACGCTGGGACGTCATGGGCGACGACATGTTCCGCCTGAAAGACCGGGGAGATCGCCAGCTCTGCCTCGGCATGACGCACGAGGAAGTGATGACGGCGATCGCGCGCGGCGAGCTGCGCAGTTACAAGCAGTTGCCGCAGATCTGGTACCAGATCCAGACCAAGTTCCGGGACGAACCCCGCCCGCGCTCCGGCCTGATCCGCGTGCGGCAGTTCCTCATGAAGGACTCCTACAGCTTCGATCTGGATGCTGCGGGCCTCGATATCGCGTACCAGAAGCATTACCGGGCCTACTGCCGCATCTTCCAGCGCTGCGGCCTGAAGTTCGTGGCCGTGGAGGCGCACTCGGGCGCCATGGGAGGCAGCCAGTCGCACGAGTTCATGGTGCGGGCCGATGCCGGGGAGGACTGGGTCGTGCTCTGCCCGCACTGCGGCTACGCCGCGAATCTGGAAAAGGCGGTCTCGCTCCCCTCGCCGCCGCTGGCCGAGGACCCCGAGGGCGAGCTCACGCCCGAGCCTTTCCCCACCCCCGGCGTGCGCACGATTGCCGAAGTCGCCGAGTTCACCGGCCTGCCCGAAACATCCCAGATCAAGTCGCTGGTGATGGTGGCCGAGGGAGCTCCGGTTCTGGTACTGTTGCGCGGCGACCACCAGCTGAGCGAAACCAAGCTGAGCGAGGCGCTCGGCGGGCGTCCCATCCGCCCCGCGCACCCCGACGAGATGCGCGAGTGGCTGGGTGCCGACGCCGGATCGCTCGGGCCCGTCGGCGTCGCCGACATGACCATCCTGGCTGACCTGGCCTTGCGCGGCCGTCGCAACATGATCTGCGGCGCCAACCGGGACGGTTACCACCTGCGCCACGTCACGCCCGAGGAGGATTTCCAGGCCGCCTGGCACGACCTGCGGCAGGTCGCCCCGGGCGATCGCTGCACCCGCTGCGGCGGGCCGCTCGACATGGGGCGTGCCATCGAGGTCGGTCACATTTTCAAACTCGGTTACAAGTATTCCGCCTCGATGGGACTGCGCGTCACCGGACCGAAAGGCGAGGAAATCACCCCCATCATGGGGTCCTACGGCATCGGCATCGAGCGCATCCTCTGCGCGGCCGTAGAACTCTATGCGGATGAGGATGGCATGGCCCTGCCGGTTTCCATCGCCCCTTTCGAAGTCATCGTCACCCCCGTGAACAACTCCGATCCCGAACAGATGGCGGCGGCCCGCAGCCTGTACGACAAGGCGAGGGCGGCAGGCCTCGACGCGCTGCTCGATGACCGCGACGAGCGTCCGGGCGTGAAGTTCAAGGATGCGGACCTGATCGGCGTACCCTACCGCATCACGGTGGGCAAGAAACTCGCGGGAGGCAGGGTGGAGATCTACGAACGCCGCAGCCGGCAGAGCCATGAAGTCGAGCTCGACCGCGCGGTGACGGTTCTGGCCGAAACCATCCGCGAAGCCTATCGAAACCTCCAACCTCGGGATTGATCTCGATGGAGCCGGCCACGCCCGACTGGGCCGCCCTGCGGGCGGAATTCCCCGCCCTGGCCCACTGGACCTACCTGAACACGGCCACGTTCGGGCAAGTGCCCCGGTGCAGCATCCAGGCCATCCTGCGACACTTCCAGCGCCGCGACGAGCTGGCCTGTTCGGACTTCCTCCAGTGGTTCGACGATGCCGATCGCATCCGCCTCCTGGCGGCGCAGCTCATTGGCGCCCAGCCCTCCGACATCGCCTTCATCCCCAACGCCGCCACCGCGCTCGGCCTGTTGCTCGGCGGCATTTGCTGGCGGCCCGGCGACCGCATCGTCACCCTCGAACACGAGTTCCCCAACCTGATCTACCACCCGGCCCTGCTGGCCACGCGCGGGCTGGAATTCGTCGAGACCCCATGGGAGCGGTTCTGGGACGCCATCACCCCCAACACCCGCCTGGTCCTGCTGAGCGAGGTCAACTACATCACCGGATTCCGCGCTCCGGTGGCGGACATCGCGCCCGAGCTGCGTCGCCGCGGCATCCTGCTGTTCGTGGACGGAACCCAGAGCGCTGGCGCCCTCTGCTTCGACGCCTCGCAGGTCCAGCCAGACATGTACGCCGTGCATGGCTACAAGTGGCTGCTCGCACCGAACGGCGCGGGCTTCATGTACGTACATCCCGAGCTCAGGGCGCGGCTGGCGCCCAACGTCATCGGCTGGCGCAGCCACCGCGACTGGCGCGCAGTGGACAACCTCCATCATGGCGCACCCGTCTTCCGTTGCGAGGCCGAAAAATACGAGGGCGGAATGATTCCCTTCGCCCTTCTTTACGCGCTCGAGGCCTCGCTGCGGCTCATCCTGGGCGCCGGCGTGGAGCGCATCGAGCAGCGCGTGCTCGGGCTGGCCGATCGCGTCCGCGACGCCGTCCGCCAGGCCGGCGGACGACTCCTCTCCGACGAGGCGCCGCACTACGATTCGCCGCTCGTGGCCGCGCGTTTCCCTGGCCGGAGCGCCTCCGAACTGGCCCGCGCACTGGCCTCCCGGCGTGTGCTGGTTTCCGCACGCCACGACTACCTGCGCATCTCGCCGCACTTCTACAACGACGAAAGCGACGTGGCGCGCTTTCGCGAGGAACTCCTGCGGCTGCTCTGAAGCCGCTCAATGCAGGAACAAGGTTCGGTACAGCGTATCGCGCCTGCGCGGCACGAAACCGGCCTCGCGGATGATGCGCCGCAGGTCCTCTTCGCTGGCGCGGTTGTGAGCGCCGGCCGCCGCCACCACGTTCTCCTCGAGCATCACGCTGCCCACGTCGTTGGCCCCGAAGCGCAGCGCGATCTGGCAGATCTTGAGTCCCTGCGTAACCCAGGAGGCCTGCACGTTGGGGACGTTCTCGAGGTACAGGCGCGAGATGGCGAGCGTTTTCAGGTAATCCACCGCCGAAGTCTCGTTCGGGATGCGGCGGCCGAGAGCCGTGTTTTCAGGCTGGAAGGTCCACGGGATGAAAGCCGTGAAACCGCCGGTCTCCTGCTGGAGTTCGCGGATCCTACGCAGATGGTTCACGCGGTGTTGGTGGCTTTCGCCGCAGCCGAACATCATGGTGGCGGTGGTGCGAAGGCCCAGACGGTGCGCCGTGCGATGGACAGCAATCCATTCATCGGTGGAGCACTTCAGGCGGCTGATGCGGCGGCGGACCTCGTCGTCGAGGATCTCGGCCCCGCCGCCGGGGATGGAATCCAGCCCGGCGTCGCGCAGGCGCGCGATGGTCTCCTCGAGTGAAAGGCCGCTGACCTCGGCGATGTTCAAGATCTCTGGCGCCGAGAAACAGTGCAGGTGAACGGGAAAGCGCTCCTTGATCGAGCGGAGCAGATCTTCGTAGTACTCGATGCCCAACTGCGGGTGCAGGCCACCTTGCATCAGGATGCCGGTCCCGCCGTGCGCCAGCGTCTCGCTGACCTTGTCGAAAATGACCTCCTTGGGCAAGACATAGGCCTCCGGGTGTCCCAGGGGCCGGTAAAAGGCGCAGAAAGTGCAGTATTCCGTGCAGACGTTGGTATAGTTGATGTTGCGGTCTATGATGTAGGTCACCACGCCGTCGGGATGGAGCTTGCGGCGGACCAGGTCCGCGGCCATCCCGATGCCGATCAGGTCGTCGGAGCGGAAAAGGTCCAGAGCCTCACGATCGGAAAGCATCCCCGCCCTCCTTGTCCAACCGCCGCGCCCTCCCGAGGAACTCTTCGAGGCCGCGGTACTCGAGATCCCCCAGCTCGTGAACCACGCGCTCGCCGAGATACTCGCGAGCCAGTGATTCCGGAATGCCTCGCCCTCCGGCCTCCAGCCGGACGATGTCCTCCAGATGGTCGCGGCCGAAGCGGCAAGAGTCCAGGAACGGCTCGGCCAGGCCGGGGCTGAAGACCTCCCGCCGCGCAGCCCATACCGCAAACACCATCGGAAGCCCGGTCAGCTCGACCCACTCCTTTCCCAGGTCCAAGGCCCGATAGGGTAATCGCTCAGGGTCCAGGCGCAGGGCGGCGTCCCCTATGATCAGTGCTGCGTCGGCCTCCGCCAGCATGGCATCGAGATCGGGCGGCATGGGCGTCAGGCGGGGCCGGGCACCATAGCGCTCCGCCAGCACCACACGCGCCAGCACCACGGACGTACGCGAGCTGCGGTCCACGGCGAGCGTGCGCACTCGATCGGGCTCCGTTTTCGATAGCAGCAGGATGCTTCGGATGGCGCCCCGACAAGCGATGCCCGCGCCGGGCAGGACCTCGAGGTCCAACCGCTCGAGTTCGGCCGAGGGGACGATGCCGACGTCCGCACGACCCGTCGCCACACGGTCCGCGCATTCGGCGGGCAGCGCAAAATCCAGTTCGAAGAGGCTGCGCTGCCGCCCGTGCAACATTCCCCAGACCAAGGGCACTGTATTCAAGTAGCTGACGGCGCAGACACGCAGGCGCGGCTTCCTTGCTGCGGGGGTGACCAACTTCCCAGTCTAGCATTGCGAAGCTGGGGGAACGCCGGCTGCTACACTAGGTGTATCCGCAAGCACGGGGAGGAGAGATTCCAAAAATGACGAAACCCGGTCCCCGATTCTGGGTGCTGGCCGCTGCATTGACCGCCGCGGCGATGGCGCAAACGGTTTTCAACCCCCAGCCCGCGCGCGTCGTCGGGCACTTCACACTGACAGCGCGATCCGGTTCGCCCAACCTTGTCGAGGGTCGCGAGTTGTATTGGCCGCAGTCGGCCACGCTGGATTTCTCGCTCTCACCACCCGCCCTTTACGTCGCCGACACGCTGAACCACCGCGTGCTGGGTTGGCGGAACGCCCTCCAATTCGGCAACGGAGCGTATGCCGACATCGTCATTGGCCAGCCGGACCGATTCAGTACCTCCCCTGGCACCTCGAGAACGGCTCTCGCCGGGCCGGTGGCGGTCGCCGTGGATGCACAAGGCAATCTCTACGTGGCCGATGCGGGCAACAACCGGATCCTGCGTTTCCCCAAACCCTTCCAGCAGCTTGATCAAGGCGGCAGCCCGGTCGCAGCCGACTTCGTCATCGGCCAGCCCGATTTCTCCTCGAACCGCGCCAACCGCGGAGGCTCTCCCTCGGCGGCAACTGTGGCGCTGGCAACCGCGTCCAGACTGTTCCCTTCGGCGCTGGTTTTTGACGCAGCGGGCAATCTCTGGTTCTCGGATGCGGGCAATAGCCGCGTACTCCGTTACCCCGCGGACGCCCTCCGGCAGGGCGCCCTTGGGCCTGCGGCCGATCTCGTGCTGGGCCAGGAGAATTTTTCCTCGGGCACCGCGCTCGGAGAGACAGCGGCCAACAGACTGATCCGGAACCGCATGCGCCATCCCTCCGGGCTGGCTTTCGATACCGGGGGCCGACTTTACGTCGCCGATGCGCTGAACCGCGTCCTGGTGTTCACACCGCCCTTCAGCAGCAACATGGCCTCGGCCCGACTGATGGGCATCGTCGTCGTGCCTTCGGGGCAACAGCCGCCTGCGGTCAGCGACACCGCGCTGAACAGGCCAGAGGGAGTCCTCATGATCGGCGCGAATCCCGCCGTGGTAGACAGCGGGAATCACCGCATCCTGGTGTTCCCGCGGTTCGAGGACTGGCCTCCCGAAACGTCCGCGCGCGTCTCACCCGCCGCCCAGGCTGTCCTCGGCCAGCCTGACATGAACACAGCGCGGGCGGCGGCGGGCTCGACCGGACTCAATGGCCCGGTGCACGCCGTGTTCTCGGGTTCCGAGTTGTTCGTCGTAGACTCGAACAACCACCGGGTCGTGGTCTGGCCACAGCAATCCGGCGGACAGTTCGTGGGAGCCAACCGCGTCCTCGGCCAGATCTCACTGGACTTCACCGCGCCGAACCTGATCGAGGGGCGCGAACTCTTCCTGACCCCCTCAGCGGTGGGACTCTATGCCGGTGCCGTGGCGCTCGACAACTCTTCCAACCCGCCCCGCCTCTATATCTCAGACACCTTCAACAACCGCATTTTGGGTTACCGCGACGCCTTCCGGGTAAAGCCCGGCGACGTTGCCGACATCGTCATCGGACAGCCCGATCGCTTCCGCTCGACCATCAACTACCCGAGCGGTGACCCGCGCGTCACCACACGTTCCAGCCTCTACTTGCCGACCGGCCTGGCGGTCGACGCCGACGGCAACCTCTGGGTGGCCGACAGTGGCAACAACCGCGTGCTCCGCTTTCCCCGCCCCAACTTCGACGAGCCCCAAGTTCTACCGCAGGCCAATCTCGTCCTGGGCCAGGCCGATTTCTTCGTTACGCCCCGCTCCACCGATCCCACGCGCCGCACCATGGCCATGCCCTGCGGCCTGGCCTTCACGCCCGAAGGCCACCTGCTGGTCGCCGACGCAGACCATCACCGGGTCCTGCTGTTTCGCAAGCCCGAGGGCGGCGACTTCGCCAATGGGATGGACGCCAGTGCGGTAATCGGTCAACCCGATTTCACCAGCGCAGCCCCGGGGACGGCCGAGAACCGCTTCAACAACCCGCGCGGGATTGCGGTGGACACCTCCGGGCGTCTCTATGTTGCCGACCTCGGCAACAATCGGATCTCGATCTTCACCGGCGTCGCTGCCCTCACCCCGGGCAGCGCTCCGCGCCCCGTCGTGGTGTTGGTTAATTCCACCGGCACGACTCGCTTGCGCTCGCCCTACGGCGTCGCCGTGAACCAAGCCACAGGCGAAATCTGGGTGGCCGAGTTGGGCGCCTCGCCCTCGCGGCTGCTGCGATATCCGGAGTACGCCTTCCTGCCGGCCACGAATCTCACGGCCAATCTCGCGTTCGCCGTCAGCTGGCCGCTGGCTTTAGCCCTCGACCGCTACGGCAATCCCGTCGTAGCCGAAGCCATCAACCGCGTCGCCATGTATTACCCGTCGGTGGTCGGCGTGAACGCGGCCAATTACCTGGAGCGCCCCTTAGCGCCCGGAACCTATGTCGCGCTGTACCCTTCGGGCGGTTCCTTCGCGTTCTCCGAGACGCGCGTCTTCGACCAGGAGCCGAATCCGATCCCCATGCCGAAGAGGCTGGCGGACGTCGAAGTTCTCATCAACGACGAGCCGGTACCGTTGCAATTCGTCTCGCCGCGCCAGATCAATTTCCTGATGCCCATGAATGCGCCTACCTCGGGTTCGGTCAGCGTGCTCGTGCAGCGGCCTTCCACGGGACAGATTCTC
This sequence comes from Bryobacteraceae bacterium, assembly GCA_025062235.1. Taxonomy (GTDB): domain Bacteria; phylum Acidobacteriota; class Terriglobia; order Bryobacterales; family Bryobacteraceae; genus DTHT01. The sequence continues at coordinate 26,168 of JANXAE010000005.1, read as the reverse complement.
GGTTACGGGCGCCTGGAAATGGCGCCCGCTTCTCCTGGCCTATTCACGGCCGATGCCTCCGGCTCGGGGCAGCTCGCCGCTCTCAACGAGGACAACACCCGCAACAGTGCGAGCAACGCCGCCCGGCGGGGCTCCATCATCCAGCTTTTCGCCACTGGCGCCGGTTTCATCCCCGGAGCTCCGCCCGATGGCGACACGCCAGGCGGACGCCTGATACACACGCCCGAAAGGCCTCGCGTCTTCATCGGCACGGACTTCGTCCCCGACGATCACATCCTGTACTCCGGCCTCGCGCCCGGGCTGATCGGCGTCTGGCAGATCAATGTGCGAATCCCGGACCGCGTCGCTCCGGGCAACGCGGTGTTGCTCTACGTGCAGTACAAGGACATCCCCAGCATGACGCCGGCGCGCAGAGCCACGATCGCGGTGCGCTAGGACTGCCCGGCAGGGGATCGTTCCAGCCCCGCTGCGGACGGCCACTTCCCGTCGCAAGCGGACCGGCTGCTCGGCATGGGTCGGTTTCCGCCGTGCAGCCGGAACCGCATTGTCAGCAGGTTGGGGACGCTTGCACTGGCTGTCTGACGCCGCAAACGGCCCGCTGTGTTAGAATCGCCGCGGAGCATGGTCATGTCGCAGCAAGAGATCCCCAGCAGGAGGGCTTTCGTCAAGGCGGGAACCGTGCTGGCCGCTGGACCGGCGCTCGCACGGACACCGCAGGAGAGACTCGCCCTGTTCGGCGGACCGAAAGCCGTCACCTTCCCTGATCGCGACCACAGCAACCTCACGAAATGGCCCCGCTACGGACCGGCCGAAAAGGAAGCCCTGCACCGGCTCATCGAAAGCGGCCGCTTCTACGAGGAAGCGCCGCAGCTCGAGAAGGAATGGAAGCAGTACACGGGAATTCCCTACTGCAAGACCCATATGAACGGCACCAGCGCACTCACCTCGATGTACTTCGCGCTGGATCTGCCGCCCGGCAGCGAGATCATGGTTCCTTCCTACACCTTCTTCGCCACCTGCCTTTGCATGCGCTTCTTCGGTTTGGTGCCCATCTTCGTGGACATCAACCCGCGCACGGCAACTTTCGACCTGGACGACGCCAAACGCAAGCTGACCCCGCGCACGAGGGCCATCGTCGTCATGCACTCCTGGGGAATGCCCTGCGAGATGGACAAGATCGCGGACTTCGCACGCGAGAAAGGTCTCATCCTCTGCGAAGACGCAGCGCACGCCCACGGCGCCGAGATGCAAGGCAAGAAGATCGGAACTTGGGGCGCCATGGCCATCTTCAGCTTCCAGACCACCAAGGTGCTGCCCGCGATCGAAGGCGGCATGGGCATGTACCAGACGCGCGAATACTACGAGCGCGCCGCAGCCTTCGGCCATTACGAGGATCCGCCCAAGTTCCCGAAGGACAGCCCCTACCGAAAATACGTCGAGACGGGTTTCGGGCAGAAATACCGCATGCATCCGTTCGCCGCTGCCGTGTGCCGCCAGCAGCTTCGCGGCCTCGACGAGCGGAACGCGCTGGTGCGCGCCAACGTGCGACGGCTCAACGATCGGCTGCTCCAGTTGCCGGGCATCTCGGAACCTTACTGCCGCAAGGACCAGACCCGCGTCTACTATCACGCCAACATGCTCTTTTTCGACGAGGCCAAGGCAGGCTTCTCGCGCGAAGCCCTTCTCAAGGCTCTGCGGGCCGAAGGGGTGCGGGCCAGCGTCTGGAACTATCCCGAACAGCACAAGTGCGCGATCTATGCGGAAGCCGGGTGGTGGCACCATCCGCCCGTGATTCCGGAGCGCATGCCGGGCTCGGAACAGGTCAACAGCACCCACTTCTTCCTGCCGCTTTTGTACGGTGAGGCGCCCGAGCTGATCGAGCAATACGCGAAGGCCTTCGAAAAGGTCTGGGCGCATCGCGCCGAACTGGCCAGAGTCTGAAGGGTAGCCCGCTGCAGGATCTCCGGGACAGGGCCGGCGGGCAGCCGGCAAGCGTTCACTCGGCGGCGCGCACGCAGCGGAAACCCACGGTCGGATCCCGCCACCGGGCAGGGGCAGCGAAGAAAGCGGTGACGGCCGCATCGGCGAGTTTCGTCGTCCAGGACCCGCCGCGCACCGCCGACCATTCCTCGCCCGGACCGGGGGGCGGCTCGAGCAGCTTCGCGAAGCGTGCGATGGCTTCCGGCGTGGGCGTGACGCGCTGTTCGACGTACTCGGCCACGTTGCCGACCATGTTCAGGACCCCGAAGGGGCTGGCGCCGCCGCGAAACGAGAGCGCCGGCATGGCGGCGTGCACCATGAGTGCGGAGTTGTCGCTCACGTTGGCCCGCTCGGGATCGGCCTGATCGCCCCAGGGATAGACGCGGCCGTCGGTTCCCCGCGCTGCTTTTTCCCACTCCTCGGGCGTGGGCAAGCGCTTGTTCGCCCACGCGGCGAACTGGCGCGCCTCAGCGATGGTGATCTCCGCGACCGGGTAATTCAGCCGTGCTTCGGAATAGCCCGGCGGCGGAGGCAGTCCTCTGGCCCGGCAGAACTGAATGTACGCCCCATAGGTCACCTCGGTGCGGTCAATGTAGAAGGCGGGAAGCTTCACCGGACGCTTCTCGGGACCGAACAGGAACTCGCCCGCAGGAACGAGCACCATTTCCCCGGTGGACGTCTGGAGCACGGGCGCCAGAGTCTTGGGTTTCGGAGTGGCCTGCTGGCGAGTGGGCCACAAGGCGATGCCCGCAGCCAGTGCAATGGCCAGGAGCACGGCCGCACCGGCGATTTTCCAGGAGCGGCGGGGTATGGAGGAGACCGCCGCCACGCCCTTCCGCGTCCCCGCGCGCAGCTTGCTGGAGACCGACGCCAACGCCCAGCGCAGGCGTGCGACCACGCCGGCCAGCGCACTCGCCGGGCTCGGGTGCTCTACGCGCTCGAGGATGCGCTCGAGCTCCTCACGGACGGCGGCGAAGTTCTGCGGACGTTCAGCGGGCGACTTGGCCGTGCAGCGCGTCACCAGTTCGCACAACGCCGCGGGCAACCCCAGCATGCGCATCGGCGTGAGGTCGAGCGGCTTGCGCAGAATCTCGTAGAAGATGCGCTCGACCGTGTCCGCCTTGATCGGCTTGACGCCGGTCATCAGCTCGAAAAGCAGGATCCCGAAAGCGTAGACATCCACCTGGGGAGTGAGCTTCTGCCCCATCACCTGTTCGGGCGCCATGTAGTGGGGCGTGCCCAGAGTGAAGCCGGCGCGCGTAATGGTCATGTCCTCGGTCTTGGCGATCCCGAAATCCATCAGCTTGACCTTGCCATCGGGACCGAGGTTGATATTGTCCGGCTTGATGTCGCGGTGGATGATGCCCTGGGCATGGATGCACTCCATGGCGCGGGCGATTTGGATGGCAATGCGCAGGCGCGAAGCCAGGTCCCCGGTGCGGCCACGTTCGATCGCCGAGCGGAGGGTCTCGCCCCGCAGGAACTCCATGACCATGTAAGGGCGCCCCTGCTCCTCGCCGAAGTCGTAGATGGCGACGATGTTCTCGTGGCTGACGTTGCGCGCCATGCGCGCCTCGCGCAGGAAGCGGGCGCGCGCGTCGGGGTCGCGATTGGCGGCCTCGCTCAGGATCTTCAGCGCCACCGTCCCGCCGATCAGCGTGTCGCGCGCGCGGTAGACGTGGGACATACCGCCGCCCAGGAACTCTTCGAGCTCGTACTTGCCGACCCGCGCAGGGAGCGAAGGCTTGTCCATCAGCGTGCCACCTCGACCACGCAGTTCCAACCCGAGAAATACCCCTTGCGGAAGATGGGCGGGGCACCGAGCATGTCCAGGTCGAACCGCACCGAAACCGGCTGGCCGGTCGCGGTTGTCACCTGCCGGCCAGCAGCGCCCGTGCGCAACGTCCACTCCAGCGTGTAGACCGATCCCGACACCTGAGCCTTTTCCTCCGCGTCGGCGAAGAAGTCAAACGCCGCCCAAAGGCCATCATAGCGCGGCCACTGGAACGGCTCCCCCCCGAAGCGCACGGTCAGGCGGACGCCGCCCGGTTGCTTGCCGGGCCAGGTGAACTGCTGGGCCACCGTGCGGCCCGGCCCGTTGCTCAGCGTCTGACCGTCAATCCAGAGCTCCAGCGACTGGTTCTGGCCTGTCAGATTCGAGCGCAGGGCATAGGTGAGCTGCGGCTGCTGGCCCCCTTTGTACACCGCCTCGCTGAAGGCAGCCGCCCGGTTGAAGAAGGCCAGGAAGGCGGGCGTGACGGTCATCGTCGCCCCCGGCCTGGCCACCCACTGGGCGCCTTCCTTGACGATCAGATTCTGGAGATGCTCCTGGTAGAAGCGCCACAGCGCGCCGTCGCCCGGGCGGAAGACGCGGTTGAAGTCCTCCAGTGTGGCCTGTACGGAGGCTTTGGGATCGAAGGGGTACCGAGCCATCAACTGCCGGAACTCCGCACAGAAGGCCTGTGCCCTGGCCCTGAGCTCGGCGGGCCCGATGCCGCGCAGCAGCGCCTCCAGGTGCGTGATCGGATCCTCCATCAGAGCCCGAGTCTTCACGTCCACCTGTCCCTCGGGGTCGGGCCGGAAGCCGAGCGCGATCTGTCGAGTGACGGCGCGTGCCTCGGCAGCCTTGGCCAGGGTCTGCTGCGCGGCTGCCTGATCGGCCGTGCCGCCCGGCCCGGCGAGCACGGATTCCAGCGTGGTTTGCAGATTCATCAGCGCGCTCATGTACGGCTGGTTGGGCGGTTGGATGAACATCCCCTTCGTTCCGGGGGGAACCAGCGCTTGGACCGGCTGGAAAACCTCTGCGATTTCCGGCACGCCCGCGGTGTTTTCCGAAACCAGCCAAAACAGCGCCAGCAGCGGCGCTTGGTTGCCTGCCAGCAGGCCGAGTTTGCGCGCCGCATCCTGGAGGCTGGCGTAGCGTGCGATCGCCGTGGAACGCAGGAAATCGCGCCACTGCTGGCGGTAATCGTTACGGTAGAGCTCGCGCAACTCCCTCTCCAGTTGAGCGATGTCGGTGGGGGAGGCGGCCTGCTTGCCCAGCACCCACTCCTCGCCGGCAAAGTACTTCGGAACGTTCTTCAGCGCTTCCTGCATCGTGGCCCAGCCGGCCTTGGTGAAGGCGCCCGGCACTTCCCGATTGTTGATCACCACCTGCGAAAAACCCGGGAACGTTCGGTTGTAGCTCACCGAAGGGTTCTTCGCCGACGCCTCGGCGAGCATGAGTCGGTAAACGCGCTCGCGCGCCCCGAACTGCGCCAGATAACGACGGGCCCGCTCGACCGCGACCATCTCCGGCACGCCCGAGAACGGGTTGCCCGCGGGCAGCTCCTCGGCGTAGAAATCGAACTGCCGCTCGGCCAGCGCCGCACGCTCGGCGCCTACGTCCCGGCCCGCCGCCCAGTAACGGAACAGCACGGGTGCGAGGAAGGCCCGCGTGCTCTTTTCCGGATGCGACGTCGTGATCAGATAGGCCTTGAGCGTGTCGTAGGTGGGACCGTACTGATCGTTGGGGCCCGGGGAAGCAGGCAAACCGGAAAGGTGCGTCAGCATGGCGCGCTGCGCTTGGCCGAAGAGCAGTTGGTGGAAACGGCGGAAATAGACGCGTCGCACGACGGGATAAAGCTCGTCGCCGGCGTACAAACCCCAGCGCAAACGCAGCGGAGGCCCCTCGCGCTGCCACACGGCGAGCGTCCGCGCAATCTCCCTGAGGCCGTCGAGCCGACGCAGAGAATCGGTCGAAGCCAGCTCGCCAGGGGTCTCCGAGGGCGTCGCGGCGCGGGCCGCGGCCATCGCCTCGCGCACCAGGGCGCGATTGCCGAAATAGGAAATCACGAGCGCGATGCTGAAGGCCACCAGCAGCACTCCCGCCAGGCCCAGCGCCACGCGGCGCCACATGCTGGCCCGAAAGCTCGCCGCGCTCGCGCTCTGTGCAGCCCGGTCCTGAAGGATCACGCTGTGAAACAGGCGCGTCAGGAACAGCCATTGCGGCACGCGACGCGCACCGGCGGGGGGAGCCGCCGAGGGCGCCGTGGGGAGCGGATGCAAGGCGCCCGCATGGAACATGCCTGTCGCCCCGGCCACCGCCGAGGGCCGCTCAGCGGGCCGGGGGCTGGGGACGGCTGGCGCTGCCTCCTGCACCACCACGGCGCGCACGCCCGAGAAGTAAAAGCCGCGCAGAAAGGGGTTCGCCCGCAACTGACTGGGCCTGCACAGGTCTACCAGGAACTGCACGACGAGCTTGCGCAGCTTGGCGAATTCCCGCGGAAACTCGTAGGCGCCGGAAACCTTTTCGAGGTCGTTCTCGCGCGGCAGAAGGTCCAGGCGCCGGTCACAGAGGGAGTGGAAAAGGCGGTTGAAAGCTTCCGTCAGTCGCTGCGTCTGTTGCTCGGCGTACACCGCGGTAGCCGACGGCGCTTCGGCCGCCAGGGTGATGCCGAACACCTGTCCCGCCTCTTCCTGGCTCAAATTGCGAACGAACTCGGCGAAGAAGTTCACCCGGTCGAGCTTGGTGAACAGCACGTAGACCGGGAGGCTGATGCCCAACTGATGCGAGATCTCCCCCAGGCGCGCATGCAGCTGACGCGCGGCTGCGGCGAGCGCTTCCGCTGCCCCGGGGCGCAAGAACCGTTCGCAGTCTACGGCAACCACGGCGGCGCGCGGGGGTTGCTGTGCTCGGCGCAGAGCCGACAGGCCGCCGGGCGCGAGCCGGCGCAACAGGCGCAGCCATCGTCCGCCTTCGGCCAGCAGACGGCCGCCGGCCTCCACCAACAGCGTCTGGCCAGCCAACCAGATGTTGACGCCGCGTGTTGGAACGACAGCCGTTTCCTGGTACACCTGTCCCGCGAGCAGCTCCGGATCCAATCCGGAATGGACCACCGAGCTCGTCTTGGCCGAGCCCGTCTCCCCGAGGATGAGGACCACCGGAAGGTCCCCCACTCGCACCGATCGCCCGCGAGCCGCCGAGAGCCGCTTCTCGGCCTCGCGCCGCAACAGCTCGACTTCGGCGGCCGGCGCCGCCCCGGCCTGCTCACCCTCGCGCGCGGCCGTTTCGCGCTTGCGGCGTGCCAGCCACAAGATGGCCAGTGCCCCCAGCAAGACAACCACCGCCAGACCGCCGCGCAACACCCACAGGTCCAAGGTGGGCAGGCCCAGCCAGGAAGGAACGAACCAGGAGAGCATCCAACCCACAGCGAGCGTTCCGCCCGCCATCAGATACCAGACGTCCCGCAGCATCCGCACCCCCTAGGCCAGCAAACCGGCGAGCTCGCGCATGTCTCCGGTCAATAGCATTCGAAAGACGAGGAACAACAGGGCCGCCAACGCCAACGAACCGGCAGCGGCCCAAGCCAGCCGCCGCACCCACGGATCGAAATTCGCTCCCGGGACCGCTTCGGCAGGCGGCAGCCACGCCGGCGAGAAGTCCGCGCCCGGGGCGCGGATGCGCCGAATCTTCTCTGCAACCGCCTGTGTGATCGAACGCAGCTCGCCGCGGCCGCCGGCTCCGTAGCGACCTGCGAAGCCGAGCAGCAAACACAGATAATAGACCTCGAGCAGGTCGGCCAGCTCTTGCGAATCCTTCAGCCCGAGCAGCGCTTGCAAGTTCTGGAAAAAGATCTCCCCCGCAACGTGGTGGCCGAAGAGCTCCTCCTGCATGGGCTTGCGCGCCCAGTGCGCGAAAACCGGGTTGCGCGTGGTCAGAATGGTTTCATCGAGCAGGGCGACGACGGCGAAGATGGCCAGATTCACATCCTCGGAGGAGTAGCCCCGCAGCCGCGCCTGCTGGTCCACCTGCCGCAGCGCCTCGCGCATCTGCGCGCGAAAAATTTCCGCATCCTGAACGGCGTGACGCCCGGAGCGCAGCCGCACGATCACGGTGAGGATTTCCTGGAACAGGAACGCAAGGTTCTCGGAACGGCGCTGCGCAACAGCCTGCTCGTGTCGCGCGCCCGCAGGCGGCATTGCCATCATCCCGTCGTTTCCCCCCAATCAACCGGCAGCGGCGCGCCTGCCATGCCCCGCTGCCATCTCATGATTCCAGAATGACGAGCAGTTCGAGCTCGGGCTCGGGCAGTTCGCCAGGAACGTAGATGCCCACTTGCCTGGTCTTGACCATGTGTTCCCAGCAGGGCCCGGCTTTCGTCAGGCTGAAGTATTGCCATTCCAGACGTGCGGAGATCGCCGAGGGCGGGACCGGCAGATGCGTCAGCACCAGTCCCGGCAGGGCGCGCCGCACAAGTTCGGGCACGAACTGCTGCGAACAGACCTTGACGAGCTGCGGCGTCTTGGCGATCAACTCGGCCTCACCCAGCCGCGCACGGATGCCGAGAATCCAGCGCGACGGCCCGAGGCAGCGGGTATCCGCAATGTCGCCGAAGTAGAAATACTGGGCCGCCTTGCGCAAGGGAATGCTCACCGTGCGCGAGGGAACCAGGGCCTCCAGGTGAAACCGGATGTGGCGGTCCAGCTCGGCGAAACATTCGTCCAGGTGGCGGTGGTCGTACAGAGGCAGGTTGCGCGGATGGCTCTCCAAGCCGAACGTGCAGAGTGCGCCGGCCAGGCGCACCAGTTCGAGATACAACTGCTCGGGATGCCCGCGCCGCGTCAGATAGATGTGGCGCAGCGGGGCCAGCGCCGAGTTGATCGCGTGCAGGAACCAGAAGGAAGCTACCTCTTGGGCCGAGTAGCCGGCGGAGAAACCCGGCTGCGCACGCGAACTGCGCGCGAGCGCCGCGCTCTTGACCTCGAGGATTTCGACCAGTCGCTTCAGCAGCATCATCAAGCGGTCGCTGGCGCTCAGCTCCACGCAAGGCGGGATGAACTCGGGATCGAAGACGAAGTGACCCGCGCCATCGCGCATGACGCGCGCCAGCGGCAGCGTGACCCAATCCTCGATCGGCTCGGTGTCGGTCATCAGCCGGATGTTCTTGCGTCCCAACCGTACGCTCTTGTCGTCGCGGCCGGTATTCTCGTCCGGCAGCAACCTGTTCTCGGCGAGGTAGCGCACAGGCTCGCCGTTCTGCCGTTCCACGGGCAGGCAGTTCATTCCGTCGTGCCGCCGCGGGGGAACCGCCAGCAGAACCGTCAGGCGCTCGCGGGTGGGCGGAAACAGCTCGGCGATGTTGCGCGGAGGAGGAGGCGGATCGCTTTCCGGCATATCGAAAAGCAGGCCGTCAGGAAAAATGCCGCGCGCGTGAAGGACGGCGACCGTCCCGTTGAGCAGAGCCTCGGGATCGAGGCGACAACCGGTCAGCCCCCACGGTTCGAACCACAGCGCGGACGTGGCGAAATGAATGGCGTCCTCGTAGTATCGGCTCTGCCACTGGAAATGGTGCGGCCCGAGGTACATGCCCTCCGACCAGACCACCCTCGAGAGAGTCCTCATGGTTCACCGTCGCCAGCGGGGAACTCGCCAGGCGTGCCGCCGCAAGCTAACAGTCATTATATTCGCGGCCGGTGGCGCTCGCCAGCCAGGCGCACGCGCGTGGCGTTCTCGCGGGGGCGGAACCGGCCCGCTTCGATGCGATATACTCGTTTTTCGCCCCCGGGGCGAGCGCTGACAGTCGCCCCGCGTCCCGGGCGCCGAACAATCCGGACCGGCAGGAAGGTTTGTCAGGCATGGCCCAGAGCCCAAACATGAACCGTCGTGATTTCGTCAAGGCGGCCGGTGTGGCCGCGGCGGCCACGCGCCTGGAGGGCGCGCCCGCCATCCAAACCGTCAAAGCCGCCAACAACGTCGTGCAGTACGGCGTCATCGGTACTGGCGGCCGCGGCCAGTACCTGATCCGCCACATGAACACGCTGGATGGCTGCCGCTGCGTCGCAGTCTGCGACGTCTACCAGCCCAACATGGAAGCCGCCATCAAGGCTTCGCGGGACAAGCCCAGGGGATATCTGGACTACCGCGAGCTGTTGGCGCGCACGGACGTGGATGCCGTCATCATCTGCACTCCGCTCTACACCCATTTCCCGATCACGCGCGACGCGCTGCTGGCCGGCAAGCACGTCTTCTGCGAAAAGAGCCTTGTCTTCAAACCCGAGGAGGTGCACGCGCTGCGCGCCCTGGTGAAGGAGAGGCCCAAGCAGGTTCTCCAAGTCGGCTTGCAGCGCCGCTACTCGAAGTTCTATCAGACCGCCAAGCAGATGATCGAGAAGGGCATCCTGGGCAAGGTGACGCACGTTTACGCCCAGTGGCACCGCAATCCGGGCTGGCGGATGCGCAAGGCACCCGATCCCAAGATGCACCGGGAGTGGAACTGGCGCCTGTTCCGCGAGTACTCCGGGGGATTGACGGCAGAGTTGGGCTCGCACCAGTTCGACGTGGCCAGCTGGATGTTCGGGGCTGAGCCCGAGTTCGTCGTGGGGGTCGGCGGGCTGGACACTCACAAGGACGGTCGCGACGTCTACGACAACATCCAGCTCATCTTCAGCTATCCCGGCGGGCGCAAGCTGCTCTACAGCGCCATCAGTACCAACAAGCACCTGGCCATCTTCCAGGGCACGCGCACCGAGTTCGGCGAGGTCATCATGGGTACCGAGGGTACAATCGAAATCACGGTAGGGACGGACGAGGAGCCAGCCCTCGGCCTGTGGTACTACGAGCCCGGTCCGCCGCGCGTCGAGAAGGCGGCAGGCGTCAAGGAAAAGCCCATCATCGCCGGCGCAACGCTGGCGGCCACCGGCAGGGGCCAGATCGGACTGCCGCTGCTTTTCGAGCGCGACCAGATTACGGGGCGCGAGTCGTTCCTGGCGCGCGAGCTCAAGTACGCCCGGCTGTGGCTCTACAGACGCGGCATCATGGTGCCGGAAGAAGATCGCAATCCGGTGGACGTCCAGATGGACGAATTCTTCGAGTGCTGCCGTACCGGCGCTCGCCCCAAGGCCGACGTCGAGGTCGGCCTGGCGGACTCCACCGCGGTCATCCTGGCCAACCTCGCCATGGACGAGGGGCGGCGCGTCTATTTCCACGAAATCGAGAAGATGGGACGCGCGCCCGAACCGAAACCGCGCAAGGCCTGAGAGCCAAGGGGCAGCGGCGGCGCCGGAGTGCCGCCCATGGAGAATCGTGAGATCGCCCGCTTGCTGGCGGAAACCGCCGATTTGATGGAGATCGCGGGCGAGGATGCATTTCGCGTCCGCAGTTACCGCAACGGCGCAGCCGCCGTCGAAAACCACCCCGAGAACATCTGCGAGCTGGCGCGGCAGGATCCGCGCCGGCTGACCGCGATTCCGGGGATCGGCAAGAGCCTGGCGGCTGCCATCGAGGAGATCTGCCGCCGCGGATCGTTCGATCGCCGGGACGCCTTGCTGGCCCGCTATCCCCCCACCGCGCTCGAACTGCTCAAGATTCAGGGCCTGGGACCCAGGACCATCGCTCTGCTCTGGGAGCACTACCGCGTAAGCACGGTGGACGATCTCGAGCGGCTGTGCAGAGAGCAGAAGCTGCGCACCCTGCCGCGCCTCGGACCCAAGCTGGAGGAAAAAATCCTCCGCTCGATCGCTCACTATCGTCAGAGCGCCGGCCGGTTCCTGCTGAACTTCGCAGACCAAACCTGCCGGCAGATCGTAGAGTACCTCTCGGACTTGGAGGGGATCGAACAGATCACTCCCGCCGGAAGCCTGCGCCGCGGAAAGGAAACGGTAGGCGACCTGGACTTGCTGGTCACGGGGCCCCGCGCTGCCGCGGCCCTCGAACGCTTCGTCCAGCACCCGGAGATCGTCGAGCTGCTCAGCCACGGCTCCAACAAGGCCAGCGCCAAGATCGGTCCTCAGGCGATCCAGGTAGACGTGCGCGCCCTGCCCTCCGACAGCTACGGGGCCGCTCTTCAGTACTTCACGGGCAGCAAGGATCACAACATTGCGTTGCGCAACCGCGCGCTGAAGCTCGGCTACTCGCTGAGCGAATACGGCCTGTTCACGCTCCGGGGAGAGCGCAAGGTGGCGGGGGCGGGCGAAGAGGAGATTTATCGGCGTCTCGGGCTGGACTGGATCCCGCCCGAGCTCCGCGAGAACCAAGGCGAGATCGAAGCAGCGGCCGAGGGTCGCCTGCCGCGCCTGGTCGAATTCGCCCAGATCCGCGGCGACCTGCACGCGCATACCAGCGAGAGCGACGGACGCGCCACGCTGGAGGAAATGGTCGAAGCCGCGCGCGCCATGGGCTACTCCTACCTTGCCATCACCGACCACTCCAAGGCGCTGGCCATGGCCAACGGGCTGGACGAGGCGCGCGTCGTGGCTTTCGCCCGCAAGGTGCGCGAACTCAACGCACGCGGGGAGCTGGGCATCCGCCTGCTGGCCGGCATCGAATGCGACATCCGCCGCGACGGGAGCATGGATCTGGCCGCCGACGCGCTGGCCGAACTCGATCTGGTCATCGGCAGCGTGCACAGCTACATGAACCTCGAGCCCGCCGAGATGACCGAGCGGCTCCTGCGGGCGCTGGAGTCGCCCTACCTGCACATACTCGGCCATCCGACGGGACGGCTCTTGCTGGCCCGCGAAGGCTACGCCTACGATTTCGAGCGCGTGGCCGAGGAGGCGGCGCGCCGCAACGTAGCCCTGGAGATCAACGCCAGCCCCGAGCGACTCGATCTTTACGATGTGCGGATCCGCGCCGCCAAAGCCAAAGGATGCCGCTTCGTCATCGCCACCGACGCCCACCACCCGCGCCACTTGGAGAACATGCGGTACGGTGTCATGATGGCGCGCCGCGGTTGGCTGGAACCAGACGACGTGCTGAATACGCTATCTTGGGAAGAGCTGTTGCGCGCCGTGGCTCGGCGCTGAGCCCGCGCGCCGAGCGCAGCTGAGATCCGGCGCGTCCTTCGCGATGAGACCCGAGAGCCGCAACCTGCGGATACCCGTCGAGAAACACCGCCTTGCGAACGGATTGCGCCTGTTGCTCTCACCGCAACCGGGCGCCCCGGTGGCCACCATCTACCTCATTTACAGGGTCGGAGCCCGCGCAGAACCACCGGGCCGCAGCGGCTTCGCCCACCTGTTCGAACACATGATGTTCCAGGGTTCGGAGAATGCCCCCAAGGGACTGCACTTCCGCCTGGTGGAGTCCAACGGCGGGACTCTGAATGGCTCGACCCATCCCGATTACACCGATTACTTCGAGGTCCTGCCCTCGAACAAGCTCGCCTTGGGCCTGTGGCTCGAAGCGGACCGCATGCGCGGGCTGGCCATTACCGAAGAGAACCTCGCCAACCAGAAGGAGGCCGTCAAACAGGAGCGCCGCCTCAGCTTCGACAACCAGCCGTACAACACCGCTCTGGTGGAGCATTGGCCACGTCTGGCTTTCCGCAACTGGGCCAACGCACACTCGCTGATCGGCTCTTACGAGGACCTGGAAGCGGCCACGGTCGCGGACGTAGAGGCCTTTTTCCGCACATACTACGCGCCCAACAACGCGGTCTTGGCGATCGCAGGCGCCTTCGATCCCGCCGAGGCATTGCGGCTCGTCGAGGAGTACTTCGGGGACATCCCGCAGCAGCCGCAACCGCCGCAACCGGACCTGGCCGAGCCCGAACAGACCGAGCCGCGTCGCGAAGTGTACTATGACAGGCTGGCGCGGGTGCCGGCCGTTGTCATCGGTTACCCAGGCCCACCCCGCCGATCACCGGACTACTACGCGCTCACCATGCTCGACATCGTGCTGACCGGCGGCGAGAGCTCGCGCTTCTACCAGAACCTCGTCAAGGGCAGGTGCTCGGTGATCCAATACGAGGCCAACCTCGGCTGGCCCTTCGCCGGGCCCACGGACTATCTCGACCCCGGCCGCTACGCCATGTTCATGCTCCACCACCCGGAATTCACGGGCGATCAGATCCGAGCGCAAGTCGAGGAGGAGATCGCACGCATCCAGAACGACGGCGTGCCCGAGACGGAACTGGAGCGCGCCCGCGCCTTCCTGCGTTCGGGACGGTTGCGCCAGTTGGAAAGCTCGCGCGCCCGCGCCATGCTACTTGGTCAGTACGAGTTGTTCGACGGCGATCCCGAGCTGCTGAACAGAGAGCTGGAGATCCTGTGCGAAGTCAGCGCTCGGCAGATCCAGCAGGCGGCCCAGCGATACCTGGTCCGGCGGGGGCAATGTGTGCTCGAGATCGTCCCCGTGGGCGCAGAACCGGATCGGGGAGGCGAACCAACATGAGCCCCCGGCGCAGCCCTCCCTCGACGCCCGACCTGCCGCTTTTCCGCTTGCCGCGCTACGAACAGGCTTTACTGGCCAACGGTCTGGAAGTGCTGGCCGTGCACGATGACCGCTTGCCCTTGGTTCACTGGCGCCTCGGATTCCCGGCAGGTTCCAAGTTCGATCCCGCCGACCTCAGGGGGCTGTCCGAAACGACCGCGGCGGTGATGACCCAGGGAACCGCACGCCGAAGCGCCCGCCAGATCGCCGAACGGGCCGCCGCGCTGGGCGCCTCGCTGCGGGCCTGGTCCAACGCGGACGCCCTCGTGCTCGAAGGGAGCGTTCTGGCTGAGAATCTCACGGACTTCCTCGAGTTGGCGACTGACGTCGTGCAAAACGCGGCGTACCCCGAGGAGGAAGTCCAGCTGCGCAAGCAGCACCGCAAGCAGGAAGTGACGGCGCAGCGCTCGCTGGCGGATTTCCTTGCGCAGGAGAGAATGGCCGAGCTGGTCTTCGGCCAGCATCCGTACGCAAGGCAGGAACCGACCCCGGAGTCCATCGAACGCATCAGCCGCGGCGATCTGGCCGGGTTTCATGCACGGCACATGACACCCCCGGGCGCGATCGCGGTGCTGGTTGGAGCCCTACCGCCGCTGGCGGAGCTGGTGGAACAACTCGGGTTGCTCTTAGGGGGATGGACTGGGAGCGGGGTGCCTGCGGCGGGGTGGCCGGAACCGCCACCGCCGCGGCGCGTGGTCGTACTGGTGGATCGTCCGGGGTCCGTGCAAGCGGATCTGCGCATAGGCCGCCTGGCGGTGACGCGCACCCATCCGGACTACTTCCCTCTGCTCGTCGCCAGCACGATCCTCGGGGGAGGCGCCAGTTCCCGCCTCTTCACCGGTATCCGCGAGCAGAGGGGCTACGCCTACGACGCGCACAGCACGTTGACCGCCTGGCAAGAGGCGGGCATCGTGGAAGTTGTTACGCAGATCCGCGAGGAAGTTCTGCCCGAAGCCCTGGCGGCTGTGCTGGATGAGATGCGACGCATGGGCCGCGAGTCGGTTTCCTCCGAGGAGCTGGAAACCGCCCTCAATTACCTCTGCGGCGTCTTCGTGATCCGTCTGGAGACGTTGCACGGCGTGGCCGGTCAACTGGCGTTCACGCGCCTGCTGGGGCTACCCCTGGCGTACCTCGAGGAATACGCCAGCCGCGTCCGCAGCGTCACGGCGGATCAGGTCCGGGACGCCGCGGCCCGCTACCTCGATCCGGAAAGCTCCTCGATCGTGGTGGTCGGAGACGCAGACCGCATCCATCGGTCCCTGGAACCCTTCGGCGCGATCCAATGCGAGAAGGCACCATGAAGACGCTGGCCTCGCGCACGCTCTGCCGCACAAAGATCTTTTCGGTCACCGAGGAGCACGTCGTCGAACCCGGCGAAATCGAGGTCCGGCGCGCCGTCGTGCGTCACGGGCCCTCGGCGGTGATTCTCGCCGTGGACCGCCGTGAACGCGTCCTTCTTGTCCGGCAGTTCCGCCTCCCGGCGGGCGCCGCTCTCTGGGAGTTGCCCGCCGGGCGCGTCCATGCCGGTGAAACTCCGCTGGCGGCTGCGCGTCGCGAGCTGCTCGAGGAAACAGGGGTGCGAGCCCGGCGTTGGAAAAAACTGCTCGCCTTCTACCCTAGCCCGGGATACGTGACCGAGCGCATGCATCTGTACCTGGCCCGGGACTTGGTCGCTGGCGAGGCACGTCCGGACGAGGACGAGCGGATCCGCACCCGCTGGTTCACTCGCCAGGAGCTGACCGCCCGCTTGCGCACAGGTCGGATCGTGGATGGCAAGACCCTGGTGGGCCTGCTGTGGTGGCTCGCCGGCGGCACGAGGTCCTCTCGCTGAATCCCACGCAGGCTTGAATCCTCCGCGCCCGGCACGGCATCGGTAATGAGTAGAACGACGTTTGTGGAGCTCGTAACGCCGGGCTGGCATTTCGGTTGGGCCCGGCGCAGGAAAACAACGGCTTCACTCAGGGGGAAGAGGTGGCCCAGGTCGAGGTCGGGCCGCCACGGTGAAATCGCGGGGGTGGGATAGCAAGAAGGGGGCCGCCCGGGCGGCCCCCATTGAATTTTTTGCGCTATTTCACTCCGGCCGGCTTCGGCGCGGCGGCCGGTTTCGGGGCCGGGGTGGCCGGCTTGGCCGATGGGGTTGCCGGGGCTGCCGCAGAGGGCGAGTTCTTGTCGTACAGCTCGACGATTGCCTGCGTGATGTCAATCGAATTGGCGGCGTAAAGCACGGGTGTCTGCGGCGAGCTGACGTCGAGGATCAGCGCGAAGCCGTTGTCGCGCGCGTACTTGTCAATAACCTGCATCAGGCGTCCGCCCAGCTCCTGCAAGATCTTCTGCTGCTCCTGGTCGAACTCGGCCTGGGCATCTTCGGTCTCCCGGTTCAAGGCCCGGGTCTTGTTGTCAATCTCGCGCATGAGCTTCTGCCGGGCTTCCTCGCTCAGCGTATTGGCGCCCCGGCGGAGCTGTTCCTGCAACGCCTGGATCTCGCTCTGTTTCTTTTCGAGCTCCTTGCGCTTCGGGTCGAAGCGCTCCTGCAATTCGGCCGCAGCCTTCTGGCCGTCCTTCGTGCTTATGATGGCCTGCTGGATGTGAATGATGCCGACCTTGGTGGGCGGCTGCTGCGCCTCGAGCACGGCGGCCAGCCCGCACGCGGCCAACGTGGTGGCAAACAAGCTGGTCCTCACGGAAGAATCACTCCTGAAAGCGGTTCGTTACTATCATAGCCGATGGGGAGCTCGCACGCCTCAGAAGGTGCGCCCGATCGTGAAACGGAACGTTGTCCTCCTCTCCCAGAAAGGCACGGGCTGGCCGAGGTAGACCAGCGAGTTCACGAAGGTGGCTTGGTTGGGGAAGTGGGAGCGGTCCACGACCACCGGGGGCTGCAAGAACCGGCGCACGATGGTGGGGTTGTACGCCCAGTAGACACGGAAGGGCGCGTTCACCACCGGGAGGAGCACCTGCAGCTCGAGGCCGGTAGAGGTGCGCACGCGCTGCGTGCCCTCGGCGATCCGCACCCTCCCGTCGAAGCCTGCCTGCGGGAACTTGCTGTTCAACTCCGCCAGACGGTCCGGGTTGAGCGTCAACTGACTGGGCCGCAGAATCTTGTTCAAGCCGGCATCGAAGAAGATGGCCAGGTTGACCGGCCCTACGATGGGGATGCGATATTCGAAATTGCCCACGCCCTGGGCATCACCGCCGGGAAAGATCATCTGGTAGATGGGAATGGTGCGCGTCACCGGCACGAACTGCTCGACGCCATCCACCACCACTTTCTGCATGCGCGCCGACCCGTCGTCGTTGAGCACGTGGATCGTAGCCTCGCTAGGCATGTAGGCCACCGGGCTGATGCCCCAGATCTCGAAGCCGCGCACATCCTGCTCGCCGCCGATGTACCACCGGTTGAACGGCGGCGCCACGCGGCCTCCGTAACCGCTGACGAAGGCTCCCAGCAGATGCAACCCGATGACGTGCCCTCGCCTGAAGCCCGCGCGGAACCATTTGAAATCCACCGACGGCTGGATCATGTTGACATTTCCACCCAGGAACGAGCCGGCAAATCCGCAGCTCAGCGCGATGCTCTTGCCGCGCGTGGGCGTGATGGGGTGGTCCACCGTGTTGTAGATGTAGGAGGGCGTGATCTGGCTGGTCCTGATGCCCGTCAGCGTGTTCGGCCCGCCCAGGCCCTGGAAATTGATGTAATCGAAGTAGACCTTGGCGGCGGTGGTGAGTACGGTGTACTTCGAGGTGCTATAGCTGTACGTCAGGCTCACCCGCGCGAACGTGCGGCGCAGCGGATAGCTGGTGAAGACCGTGAAACCGTGGCCGTTCGAAACGTAATTGAGCAGGTTGTCCTTGCCGAGGGCTTCGAAATAAGGCAGAAGGTTGCGCCCGGTGAACAGCGAGACCTCCCGCCCCTGGTCGTAATTGAAACGCTGGGTGAAAACGGTGAAGCCCAGTTGGATCGGCCGGTCCAGGAAATACGGCTCGGTAAAACCGAACGTGATAGCCCGGAGGCGGTCGCCTAGCTGCGTGTCAATCGAAAGGGTCTCGCCCAGGCCCAGGAAGTTGTTCGTCGCGTAGTTGAAGCCGACGAAGCTGCCGGCAATGCCGGATACGCCGCCGGTCATGCCCACCGAATTCTTGCCGCGTTCCTTGACCTTGAGCGTGATGTCCACCGTGTTGGTGCGCGTGTCACGCTTGATATCGGCGGCCTCGTTCTCCTTGAGCTGTTCGAAGTAGCCGAGCTGGTTCAGCCGCAGGATGCTCAGCTCCCAGAGCCGCGTATTGAAAACGTCGCCCTCGTCAATCAACAGCTCGCGCCGGATGACCTTGTCGCGCGTTGTGGTATTGCCCACGAAGTCAATGCGACGGACGAAGAACTGGCTGCCCTCGTCGGCGTGAATGATGACGTCAAGCTTGCCCTCGTTGGGATAGGGCTGGAAGTCGGGCTCGGGAACGAAGTCAATGTAGCCGAACTCCCCGTACAACTTGCGGAGGTTCTCCAGCCCCTTGCGGAACTTGGCCGTCGAGAAGATATCGCCGGGCCCCATCTGGAAGAGCTCGCGCGTGAGCCGCTCGCTGCCCGCCCGGAACAGCTTCACGCCCACCAGGTTGAACTTGGCGATGCGGTACTGGCGCCCCTCTTCGATGGGCACGACGATATCGGCGCGTTTGCCCGGACGGTTCATGTAGAACAGCGGAACGCGGAACTTGCCGCCGCCCACGTCGCGGATGGTCACCTGATGATCGAGCGCCCGCGCCAGGAAGTAACCGCGCTGCTGGTACCAGTCGCGAATCCGTTCCTTGTCCTCTTCCAACTTGCTCAGGTCGTAGCTCTTGGCGAACAGGTTCTCGAAGAGGATGGAGTACGGTATGCCCACGGGCCGCAAATTGCGCATGGCGCGCCGCACCGCACGGTCGCCGAAGACCTGATTGCCCTGGATGTCAATCCTGCCGACCTTGACCTTGGGGCCCTCCTGGACGCGAAACACGATTTCCACCGAGGAAGGGGGAATGCGCCGCAGCTCGGGCTTGACCTCGGCGAACTGGCGACCGCGCTCGGCCAGGAAATCGCGCAGCACGGTCACCGCGCGTTGCACCTTGTTGGGGTCGTATTGCGATTCGACGCTCAGCCCGACCCGGCGCTCCTTGAACCGGTCCAGAATTTCCGACACGGTGACGGACTTGACGCCCTCGTACTTGATCGTGCGCACCACCTGACGCTCGACCAGCACGAAACGCACGATCCAGCCCGTCTTGCCCGGTTCCACTTCCAGGCGGATGTCGTCGAAGCGACCGGTGTTCCACAGTTGCATGAAGTCGCGCCGGAGAGCGTCTTCGTCGTAGCGGTCGCCCTTGCGCGTGAAGATCATAGCCCGCAACGTGTCCTGGGGGACGCGCCGCGCGCCGCGGAATTCGATGGCTTCGACGATGTTCTCCGGCGGCCCGGCCGGGGCGGCTTCGCGCAAGGGCTCGACCTGGGCGGCTTTGGGCGCCTCGGGCTTGGGCTGTTCGACAGCCTCGGGCACCCGCTCGAACGGTGAAGGCGCGCCGGGCTTCGGCGCTTGCGGCTTCGGCTGTTCAGCTTCCCTTGCCTGGGGGATGGGTTCGAAGGGAGCAGGTTTGTTCTGGGGAGCCGGCGCTTGCGCCGCGGCTACAGGCATCCACAGCCAAACGGCCATGCACCGGCTGAACCTGTACAGGCCTGCGCAAACGTGCGCCTTCATGGAACCCGAGTCCCTCTCATCTCATGATCGCTTCGCCGCGAGATCCTTGGGCTCGATCCCGCCACTTGGCGCGCGGGGATTTTCCATGGCGGTCCCCTCTCTCACGCTTCGCTCCAGATCAGACGTGTCTCTCGCGGCTCAGGTTCCACGGCTGCCCCTGCTATGCGGACGCAGCTCTTCGTTTTCATTCTATCCGAATCCCCGGCGCTTCGCCGTCAGAGGAAGAGGAAACGGCGCCCCCAGGAACCTTCGGCACCGGCGCCCGCGCCTGCCAGCCCAGCAGCGCTCCCCAAAGCAAGTGCGCCACCAACAGCGAGCGCGGCGACGCGTAAACCCAGGCCACCGCACCCAATTTGCGGAACATGAGCGCCTGCGTGGCGTAGTACGCTGCCAGGCCTACCAGGATCCCCAACAGCAGCCGGCGACGGTGGGAAACCCGCCATGTCAACAGAGCGAATGCGGCGCCGAGCGTACCTGCCGCCACCAGCACCAGCGCCAACCCAACCAGCGATCCGGATCCGAAGCCCCTCCGCAAGACGGCATCGCCGTTGACGAGCGCGGCGATCAAGTTAGGAACCGTCCACGTCGGTTGTTGCAGCAGCGAGGAAGACAACAAGAACCAGCCAACCATGCCCAAGCCTGCCAGGACCCCTCCATGCACGCCGCCCAGCGCGACCCAGGACAGCTCCGTTGCTCGTTGCGCCGCCCGGCTCATGGACTCTCCATCCTAACAGGCCCAGGCTTTCCCCGGCTCTTCCCTGCACCCCACCGGCGAAGGGGGACCTTGGCGCGCTCGAGCACATGCATGTGCCAGATGTGCACGAACAGCCAGAAGCCATGGGAGCTGGTGTCTGCCCGCCCGCGGCCCGACGAACGCCACCGCAGGCCAAAGCAGGTAGACCACGGTGACCCGCGGGCCATGTAGCCCGCAGGGTAGCCAATACCTGTCTCTCTCCGCGACGGCAGCGGCGAGAAAACGACCCGCGTGAACCCAGAGCGCAAATCAGGCTACGGCCCCCACCAAGCCAGTCCATGCCGATCCGAAAGAACCTGCCAACCACGGACCGTCTCCGCATCAGCAACGGCTCCAGGCTCTGCCGCTCATCGAGAGCAACCTCCGGAGGCTCGCCGCAGTCGAGCGAGCCAGACGATGCGCAGCCCGGCCGCCAGCATGGTGCACGGGTTGACGTTGCTGGAAACCATGTTCATCCGACCCGTCGAGGCCCGCTCGACCGCGTGCGCTCAGCAAAATCCCGAGACCTTCCCGGGGAATCCGGACACGAATGGTGCAACCATTGCACGAAGACGTGCTAAAGTGCGCCGAGCAAGGTGGCCATCGCGGGCGGGCTGACCAGGGACGGCTCCGCACTCGGGCAAATCAGCAGCCCGCCGAGAGAGAAGGACTTTACCATCACCGGCTTCCCCACCGACCGTCACGCCGTGAGGGTCGCGCGCGGAAGCCTCTCGAGCTCTTCCGCCTCCTTGCCCCCCTTAAGCGGGGGCTTGCAAAGCGCCACCAAGTAGGCCCTATCAAATAGCGATCAGGACAGCGGCGTCCCGTAGATCGAGCGATCCCTTCCTCGGGAGCCAGGAGCGTCTACAGCAACGCGCCAGCAGTCCCCACTACCGCCGGACAGTGTCCGTCCTCGAGCCGGATGCACCGCAGAGGCAGCACACGACGACGCCGGGAGAGGCTCGCCGCGATAAGACAGATCTCCGCCCCCAGGCCAGCCGTGTCAGCAAGCGCAGTGCGCCGCTCAGGCCGGCCATCCACAGAGGGACTTGCTGGTTCCAGGGCAGCACGAACTCCACGGCGAACCCGGGCCCCGTCTGCAACCAGCACGGGACCGCCAGCGCGAAGCCCTACGCCACGAAGAACTGGGCCCGATTCCGCCAGCCAGGCGATCAGCATCGTGGCCGCCAGGATGGCCCGCGCCGCCCACGAGACCTTTTAGGAGCTCAGCCCACAAAACGAAGTCGCGGCTGCAACCCCCAAGGCAAAGACGCGCGGCCCCAGTGCCCACCTCGCGCGGCGATGGACTCAGCGGAACCGGACGTCATGATGTTTGCTGATGCGCGAGTGCTTCTGGAAGTCGGGGTTCTTGCCAGGGAAATCGGTGCGATAATGCGCGCCGCGGCTCTCCCGGCGGGCCAGCGCACAGCGAGCGATCAGCCAGATCACGGTCTGCATGTTGCGAAGCTCGAACAAAGCACGAGCGGGGCGATGGGCGGGAGCAAAGGTCATCGCCTCCAGAACGGCACACGCACGCTCCAGTTGCGGGCCAGAGCGGAGGATGCCGCAATGGTCCCAGGCCAGCGACTGCAACTGCTCGTGCGTGGTGGAGGGGAAGGTGGCCTCCGCCGGGCGGGAGCCGGTCAAGACCGGCGTCCCCGCCAGTTCGCGCATTGCACGGCCTGCGCGGGCTCCGAAAACCAGCGCTTCCAGAAGGGAGTTCGAGGCCAGGCGATTGGCGCCATGCACTCCCGTGGCCGCAACCTCGCCCGCAGCGAACAGCCGGGGCAACGACGTGCGACCGTCCAGGTCGGTCCACACGCCGCCCATGGCGTAGTGGGCTGCGGGGTGCACGGGGACGGGTTCCCGCGCCAGATCCAGGCCATATGCCAGGCAGGTCCGGTAAATGCGCGGGAAGCGCCTTCGGAGCATTTCCTCGCCAAGCGGACGTGCGTCCAGGAACACGCTGGAGGCTCCTGTACGCGCCATCTCCATGACAATGGCCCGCGAGACCACGTCGCGGGGCGCAAGCTCGGCGAGGGGATGGTAGCGCGGCATGAAGCGCTCGCCCGCGGAGTTCACCAGCAGCGCCCCTTCGCCGCGCAAGGCCTCCGAGAGCAGGAAGGGGGGCGCCCCCTCCAACCGGAGCGCGGTAGGGTGGAACTGCACGAACTCGAGGTCCGCCAACTCGGCTCCGGCGCGGTAGGCGGCAGCAACCCCGTCGCCGGTGGCCACGTCGGGATTCGTGGTGACGCGGTAGATCCTTCCCAGCCCCCCGGTTGCGAGCAACACGGCGCGCGCCGGGATGGCCAGTGCCTGCCGGCTGGCTTCGTCACAGACGACGACGCCGGCCACCTCGCCGTCGGCCACGAGCAGGTCTGTCACGGCAGAGAAGCTGCGGAATTCGATAGCCGGCAGCGAGGCGGCTTTTCGGAAGAGCGTGCGGGCGATCTCGCTGCCTGTCGAGTCTCCCTTCGCGTGGAGGACTCGACGGCGACTGTGCGCGCCTTCGCGCCCCAGAGCCAGCCGCGAGTCCTCGCGGTCGAACTCGGCGCCCCATTCGATCAGCTCGGAGATCGCCGCTGGCGCCGACCGCACCAGCACGCGCACCGCCTCCGGATCCGAGAGGCCGTCGCCCGCCGCCAGCGTATCTTGCGCGTGCAAGTCCACTGAATCGTCCTCGCCCAGGGCCGCAGCGATCCCCCCTTGCGCGTACTCGGACGAAGACTCCCGAAGGCTCTCCTTGGCGATGACCAGCACTGGGCCGGCGGCGGCCAGCTCGATCGCCGCGCGCAGCCCGGCGATGCCGGCGCCTACCACGATGAAATCCGGCATGGAATTCAGCGATTGTAACATCCCGGTTCCGTGCAGAACCCGGCCATCGTCACCCCGGAACCTCTGGTTCGTCCATCACTAATAGGGATAGGGTGGCGCCTGAGAGCGAGCCGGCGACCGTGGACCCGGCGCAGGGCCCAAGCCGCGAAGAAGCCGCCCTGATCCGGGCAGCCCAGCGGGGCGACCGGGAAGCCTTCGAGCGGCTGGTCCGCGCCTACGATCGTGGTGTTCTCCGGCTGGCGCTGAATCTGCTTCGCTCCGTCGAAGACGCCCAGGAAGTGTACCAGGAGACGTTCTTGCGCGCTTTTCGCAACCTTTCCTCGTTCCGCGCCGATTCGAATTTCCAGACCTGGCTGTTCCGCATCGCGAGCAACGTCTGCCTGGATTATCAGCGCAAGCGGAAGGTGCGCCGCGAGGCGCCGGCTCCGAGCGACGACGGCCGGTCCGCTCCCGACTCGGTCTGCCAGCTTGCCGAACAACGGCCCGAGGCCGACCCTCAACGCATGCTGGTCAATCGCGAGCTGGCCGAGCGGCTGGAACGAGCGCTGGCAAGCCTGACTCCCCGCGAGCGAATGGTTTTCGAGCTGCGGCACTACCACGGCCTGCGCCTCCGCACGATCGGGAACATGATGGGCGGCAGCGAGGAAGCCGCCAAGACCTGTCTGTACCGCGCGACGCAAAAATTGCGATCGGCCCTGGAGGATTTGCTATGAGAAGCCTCACGCTCCGACTGAGGCCATCCGAGGAGAGCAGTCATGCAGTGCGAGACTGCACGCCAGTTGTTGCCTTTGTACTCGTACGGTGAGCTGACCTTCGAGCAGGAAGAGGCCCTGCACCGCCATTTGGAGGAGTGCGCCGCTTGTTCGGAGCAGTTCCAGAAATGGCGCCTGCTCGAGAGAGCGCTCGAGCGCAGGCGGATGGAGCCTGGGCAGGACACCTTGGCAGCCTCCAGGCGGGAACTGCACTGGCGGCTGGCGGCCGAACCTTCCAGGCTCGCGTGGGTCGTGCGCGCCTTCCGGCCTGTCTTGGCGCTGCGCCTTGCAGGGGGAGTCGCCTTGCTGACCGTCGGCTTTCTGATCGGGCGCTGGACGGTCCCTCCCGGAGCTCCGTACTCGCCAGCTGCCACCGGCGAACCGCTGGCGACTACGATCCGCTTCATCGAGCACGATCCCGACGGGCAGGTGCGCATCGGCATCGAGGAGCGGCGCGAGCGCATCCTCCGCGGCCGGCTCGGTGACGCCGTGATCCAGCAATGGCTGCTCTCCGCCGCTCGCGAAGCGGCGGACCCGGGCCTGCGGCTGGACTCGGTGGATCTGCTGCGTGGCCGCGCCGGAGAGGAGAAGGTACGACGGGCGCTGCTCGAGGCGGTCCAGCGAGATCCGAATCCCGGTGTCCGTCTGAAAGCGCTGGAAGCGCTCAAGCCCTTCGCCTGGGAACCCACGGTGCGTGAGACGCTGGCGCGCGTGCTGCTCGCGGACGAGAATCCAGGCGTGCGTATTCAGGCCATTGACCTGCTCGTCCAACAGCGGCGCCGCGACGAGCTGGTGGGTCTGTTGCAGGAGGTCATCCATCGCGAGGAGAACGATTACGTCCGTTTGCGGTGCCGCCAGGCGCTGGAGGAATTGAGGGCTTCTGTGGGGACATTCTGATGCCGAGCTCCTTCCGGCTGCTTGCTTCGGTGTGCGTGGGGGCGCTGCTCGCCCAGCAACCCCAGGGACTCACACGCGAAGACGGCTACTGGACCCAAGGGGTTTCCGGTACGGCCGAGACCGCGGGCGCTCGCCGACTGCGCGTGTCCACCCGCGGGGACATCCGGTTGAACGGGGAGGAGCGGAAGGGAATCGCCTGGCGGATGATCAAGCGAGTTCGAGTCGGGCAGGAGAGCGCTGCCCGGCGCCTGCTCGAGCGAATCGTGCTCGAGACCGCAAGGAGCGGGGAGTGGCTGGAGCTGAGGGTCCGGCTGCCTGCGGATGCCAACACGCTGGCCTCGCTCCAACTCAAAGTGCCAGTTACGTTGCGGGAAGCCGAGCTGGCTTCGGAGTCCGGGACCATCGAAGCCAACCGGTTCCGCGGCCGCCTCCGCGTCGAGACCGGCGCAGGCGCAGTTTCGCTGGGAGACGTCAGGGGCGACGTGGAGGTCCGGACGGGCGGAGGACCGGTAGAACTGAGCCGGATCGCAGGGAGCGTGCGCTGCTTCTCAGGTGGCGGCGCCATCACCGCGACTCATCTGGGCTTCGACGCGGAGCTGGTGACCCGGGGAGGCGAGATCCGGGTGCGCGAGGCCGGGGGTAAGGTGCGCGCCACCACCGGCGGGGGCAACGTGCGCGTCGAGCGCGCAGGAGCCGTCACGGCTGGCACGGAGGGAGGCCTCGTCGAAATCCTCGACACTGCGGGCCCGATCGTAGCCGAGACGGCCCAGGGCCCCATCCGGATCCGCCGGGCGGGCCAAGTGCGTGCGAATTCGGGCGCCGGGAGAATCGAGCTCGATCATGTCAGCGGAAGCGTGCACGCCGCAACGGGTCTCGGCAATATTGTCGCGGCCTGGGGACCGCAGGGCCCGCTGGCCGACTCGCTGTTGAGCACGCCTGCCGGTGACATAACGTTGCTTCTCCCGTCCAATATAGCGGTGACGTTGGAAGCGGAAGCAGGCGGCGGTCGGGTCGGCATCGTTTCCGAGTTCCCCGAAATCGAAGTCCGTCGCCTG
>JANXAE010000059.1 GCA_025062235.1 Bryobacteraceae bacterium | reverse complement strand
CGAAAAGGCGGACGGGGAGACCGCCGAGTGGTGCGCGTATTGGGCGGAGCCGGGGGGCCAGGCCGCGGGCGTGGCGATCTTCGATCATCCGCGCAACCCGCGCCATCCTACGCCCTTCTTCGTGATGGCGGAACCCTTCGGGTACCTGAGCGCCGCGCCCACCTACCGCGAGCCCTGGCGGCTCGAGCCCGGCCGGCCGTTGCGGGTGCGCTGGGTCGTCGTGGCTTTCGACGGCCCGGCCGAAGCGGGACGCCTGGCCGGGTGGTATCGCCGCTGGACACGGCGATCGCTTTGAAGCGGCCTCGAACTGTCCGAATCGGTGTCCCCCAAGGCGCTCCCGAATCTCGAGCATCCTCTCGCTCGTGAAAGCTGTTCCCAAGGGGACTCCCTGCGCGTCACCGATCCGCCCCTGGACGAGCTCCTGCGCGACCTGCTGCGACTCTTCAAGACCCGCGCTTGCCGACGCATCGGCCCGCTAGCCCCTCCGCGCCGGCGCCTGCCGTTCAAACGGCCGGACTCCTGCCTCCCGCCAGTCGGGTCCATGCGCTCACCTGCCGTGTTGAAACGGCAGACCTTGAATCCCCGGGCGAGCCAAGCGCGAGCGCGCCCGTCGGGTCAGGGGGGACACCGCGTATCCGGACCAACCGTCCTGACCGCCCAGCGGCGGGAGCCGACATGGGATCAAGGGAACGCGTCGAGAAAGTGTTGGAACGCGGCGGCGGGTTCGGTGTCTTGCGGAAGCGTCCATTCGACGCGCAGCAGGTCGCGAGGCTCTCCGGGATGGTGGAATCGGGCATTCTTCTGCGTTCCCGGCCAGCAACACTCGACCAGCTCGGTCAGCCTCTGCGTGACGAGGGTCCAGTTTTGCGGGCGATTGGGGGCCAGCAGCCGGTCATTGAAAACGATCTCCCAGTGCAGGAAATCGAAAGCCAGCCGGCCGCGCAGCTCTTGCTCTTGCTCGAGTCTGCGCGCGGCCTCGTAGGCCCGCTGAAGGCTGAGTTTGAGCTTGGCTTCGAAGGAATCCTCCAGCGTCGTTTTGCGCTGGTAGGACAAGCCCAGGCGGCCGCGCGTGCGGTCCAGGCTGTAGTTGGCTTCGTGAGCCACGAGAATGACGCCCGGACCGACGGGCAAGTGGCGGTAGTCGGCCACGTCGATCAACAGTTCGGGACAGGCATCCTGCTGGATCCAGCGGTGGAAGATGGGGATGCAAAGATCCAGGCCATCGGGGGGAAAACGCGAAAGAAACACTTTCGCCCCGATATGTTGCAATCGGTCCAGCTCGAAGGGGATCATGACCCTCCTCCGGATCGCCTGGCCGTGCGCGCGGCCATCAGGCGCGAATGGCAGGCGTGGCAGGCGTCCAGGAACAATTGGGCTTCGCTCAGAAGGCGTCGGGCCGAGTCGGCGTCCAGCGGCCGATCGCGTGTCTGCCACGCGTTGAGGAAATAATCTGCGAAGGTGCCTCCCACGAAGGGGTCAAAGACGAGCTGCGTGTCGTAGAGCTCGCTACGGAATCGTTCGACGATCGCGGAGTCCTCGCTCGGGCGGCAGCCCAGGAACTCGAGCAAGGCCGCTGCGCCGTCGAGCATGGCCCGCAAGGCGGCTTGCCGGGCCGCTTCCGCCCGGTGGTTTTCGAGCAGGATCTGGGCTTCGAGAAGTTTCTTCTCGCAGCGGGCCAGTGCGAATTCGACGGCCGTCACGACCTCGCCCGCGCATTCTCCGACCCCGAGATCGTCCGTGCTGAAGATGCGCGCATCGCCCCAGTCCACGTAGAGTGAGGGATCCACCTCGAGCGGTGGGATCTCGGCCAGGTCCTCGAGCAGGGCGCGGAGCGCAGCCTTGCCCTTTCGGCGCGCGAAGGAGGCGAAGTCCTCGCCGTCGGTGCGGCCTTCCGTGTAGGCCTTGAGGATGCGATCGAGCGCCTCGGGGACGCGTCTGGAGGGCACGGCGGCGATCGCCAATCCGTAGGAGCAGCCGTTGTCACGGCGGTCCCCTCCGAGCAGGACCTGGAAGTAGGGCGCTGCGTGACCCGAGCGGTTGCGGCTGACCCCGTAAAAGCCAATGTCGGCGACGTGGTGCTGACCGCAGGAGTTGAAGCAGCCGCTGACTTTGATCCGGAGGTCAGCGGCGGCCGCCGGCAGGGAATCGAGCCTCGCTTGGAGTCTTTCGCCCAGCTCGCGCGCCAGCCCCCGTGAGGAAGCGATTCCCAGCTTGCAAGTATCGGTGCCCGGGCAGGCGGTGATATCTGCGATGGTGCCGGCCAGCGGCGTCACCAAGTGCGCCCGGGCCAGATCCGCATAGAGCTCCGCCAACCGTGATTCGGGAACCCAGCGGAGCAGGAAATTCTGCTCGATCGTGGTGCGGACGGTGTCGGGCGTGTAGCGGCGCACGATGTCCGCCAGGGCCCGCAACTGTTCGGCGGCAATGTCCCCCAAGGGCAGCACCACGGTCACGGACGCATAGCCCCTCTGTCGTTGGCGATACACGTTGCGCTCGCGCCAGACTCGGTAAGCGGGGTCGGATTCCTCCGGCGGCAGCTCGGGGGCGGTCAGCGGTTCCGCGTCCACCTCACGGAACTGCTCTGCCTCGGGCAGATACGCGCTCCAGGCCGGATCCACGGGCAGCGCGGCCCGCTCTTGCTCGACCGCGCGGCGGAACTCCTCGATGCCCAGGCTCTCGACCAGGAACTTCAACCGCGCGCGGTTGCGGTTGCGCTTCTCGCCCTTGGCGGCGAAGACGCGGGCAATCGCTTGCAAGGTGGGCAACAACTCGGCTGCGGGGAGGAAATCGGCGTACAGCTTCGCTTGGTAAGGTACCGGCCCCAAGCCCCCTCCCACGAAAACCTGAAAGCCGCGCACGAGGCTGCCGTTGACTGGGACCGTTCGAGCGACCAGCCCTACGTCGTGCATCCGAGCCAGGGCGCAAGGTTGGGAGGCGCATCCGGAAAAGGCGATCTTGAATTTGCGACCAAAATTCTGGCAGTCGGGATGGCCCAGCAAGAAGTAGGCGCAAGCCTTGGCGTAGGGCGTCACGTCGAAGGTTTCTTCGCGGCACACCCCGGAGAGCGGACAGGCCGTGACGTTGCGCACCGTGTTGCCGCATGCTTCCCGGGTGGTCAAGCCCACCGCCGCCAGCCTGCGCATGATCGTAGGGGTGTCTTCCAAGTGAACGAAATGCAGTTGGAAATCCTGGCGGGTGGTCACGTGGGCGACGCCATCGGCATACTCCTCGGCCAGCTCGGCGACGACCTCGAGCTGTTCGGCGCGGAGACCACCGAAGGGAACCTTGATGCGTTGCATGCCGGGAGCGTCCCAGACCGTGTTGACTCCCTTGGTGAGCTCGCCGCAGGGATAGCGGAGAGTACGCAGGCGAATGCCATCGTGCCGGTGGCCATTGTCGTAGCGCTGGCCGTAGACCCCGCGGCGGAGTCGAGTCTCGGCGAATACCTTGTCGGAGAGACGGCCTTGCCTTTTCAACTCGATCTGGCTTTCGAACTCGGCGATTTCACTGGCCAACTGGGGTGGGATGCGCCCTTGCAAGAACTCGGGCCATAGTGGATTGCTAGCCTTCACGGAGCACCTCCCGAAGGGGTGATGGAATCAGTATACCACTGCCGTGGGAGATTGTTCACATTGTTGATCGGTTTTGATGTGATCTGTATCAAGTATTTGAAAACGAAGAAGATTTTTCCATTGACAAGCCGAAGCTCCCGTGTTAGGTCTTAGAATATACTGTAAAACAAATCGAGAAAATGGATAATCCCACAGCTCAAGGCGCCGCCCAACCAAGCGAGGCCGTCTATTACCCAGTGCTGCTTGATCTGCGAGGCCGATCGTGCTTGGCTTTGGGTTCCGGACCTGAGCTTGCGGCGAAGGTCCAGGCCCTTGAAGCTGTCGGCGCCCGCGTCCGGGTCGTCTCCCGTCCCGAGGACAGCGGTACCTGGGCCGGGCATTTCCTGGTCCTAGCGGCGGGCTTGAGCCACAGCGAGAATGCTGCCCTGTTCGCTCGGGCCGATGCTGAGCGCGTATTGTTCCATGCGGTGGATGACGCTGCCCACAGCCATTTCATTCATCCCGCGGTCTACCGACAGGGCAAGCTGATTGTCGCGATTTCGACCAGCGGGGCTTGTCCGGCCCTGGCGGTACGGCTTCGACAACGATTGGCTGCCGAGCTCGGCCCCGAGTGGGCGGCCTTTGTGGAAATTTGCGCCCGGTTGCGGGCCAGGATGCGGCCCTTGTTCCCTGATGCCGAGCAGCGCAGGCGGGCTTGGTACCGTTTGGTGGATTCCGAGTTGCTCGCCCGTCTCGGCTCCGGAGAGCCACTGGGTGAGGAAGATTTCTTGGAGGTCTTATGCAGGTCCTTTGGGACGCAGCCAGGCGAGTGATCGAGAATGCCTTGGCCTCGAGCGATTCCCGAGCTTGCCTGACTTGCAGTTTCCAGCTCGAGGACATGGTCGTATTGCACATGGCGCGGTCGCTCGAGCCCCGCTTGCCCGTGCTGTTCCTCGACACCGGCTACCACTTCGGGGAGGTCTGCGCGTACCGCGATCAGATGGCGCTGAGTTGGAACCTGAATCTGATCAACATTCGTCCGGCACTGAGTGTCAGCGAGCAGGAGGCCCGTTTCGGCCTGTTGTATCGAACCGAGCCGGATCGTTGCTGCCGGATGCGGAAGGTGGAACCCCTGATGTCGGCGCTCCAAGGTTACGACGTGTGGCTGACGGGGTTGCGCCGGGAGCAGTCGCCCACCCGTGCCAATCTTCAGGTTGAAGAGTTCCAGTCGCTGCCCAGCGGTAAGAAGATTCGGAAGGTGAATCCGCTGGCGGAGTGGACCTGGGCGCAGGTGCATGAATACGCCGAGGCGCACGGCATCCCTCCTTTGCCCTTGTATTCCCAGGGTTATACGAGCATTGGCTGCGCTCCTTGCACAAGCCTGCCCTCGGACCCCAACGACCCGCGTTCCGGCCGTTGGGGTGGGCGCAAGTTGGAGTGCGGCATCCATACTTTTGTGCAGGGCGCATGACCGCGGTTTGGATCGGCTTCTTGGTCGCGGGGGCCACGGCGGCTACGGGCGTTGGGGGCAGTTTGCTCGCCGTCCCCCTTTTGATCCTTCTCTGTGCGGTTCCCGCCAAGGTCGCGGTGGGCACGGCAGCGGTTTTTTCGACACTGGTGCGGATCGTGCTGATGTTGGAGCGGGGCCGAAAGTCGCAGATTGACTGGGACGCGACGCTGCGCATGCTGGCGGGAGCGGTTCCCGCCATGCTGGCCGCAACGTGGCTGCTCGTGAGGATCGGGGCAGCCGATGCGCGCTGGGTGTCGCTGCTGCTGGTCGGTCTGACGATCTTCAATGCCTCCCTCTTTCATTTGGCCTGTCCACGGCTTGCGGCGAAGTTTTCCGGCGTCGAAAGGCGCCGGTGGCTGGGTTGGTTGTCGGTGCCCATTGGCGTGCAAATGGGGTTCTCGGCGGCGGGCGCGGGCGCGCTGGGCACGCTGCTGCTTCTCAGCTGCACCCGTCTGGAGACGACGCTCGTCGTGGGCACGGTGATCGCCTTTGGGCTTGGTCTTTCGGCTCTCGCCAGCGTCTTCCACTTGTTGGCAGGACATTGCGACCTCGACCTTCTGACGCAGCTGCTCCTCGGGGGCATGGCCGGGTCGGCGGTGGGGGTGTGGCTGGCCGTTCGCGTACCCTCGCGTCAGTTGCGGGTGGCTGTGTTGCTGTTGTTGGCGTTGGTGGGAGTGCGCCTTTGCTGGGAGGGCGTCCGTTCGGCTTGGTGGCTGCGGTGAGAGGTCGCGGAACGATCTATCTGGTCGGCGCCGGTCCCGGTCCGGGAGACTGGTTGACGCTGCGTGCTGCGCGCACGCTGGCGAGAGCCGAGGTGGTGGTTCACGATCGCCTCGTTTCGCAAGAGGTGCTCGCCTTCGTCAACCCCAGAGCGTTGCGGTTTTGTGTCGAAAGCGAGACTCTGGACGCCGACCTCCGCCAAGCCCGCATCCTGCGCATGCTCGAGTTCTACGCGGCACGCTATCGGTTCGTGGTGCGTCTGAAAGGCGGAGATCCCTTCGTGTTTGGCCGCGGCGGCGAGGAATGGGAATGGTTGAGCCAGCGAGGCTGGCGCGTCGAGGTGATCCCCGGCATCAGTTCCGCTCTGGCCTTGCCCGCAGCCGCCGGTATCCCTCCCACCTTCCGGGGCCTGGCCTCTGCCTTCGCCGTGGTGGCCGGCTGCCAGCGCTCGGGCGCGCAGCCCGATTGGGAGCGGTACGCGCGGGTGGACACGCTGATCATCTTGATGGGCGTCCAACGGCGCGCCTCGATTGCCTCCGCATTGATCCGCGCGGGAAGGCCCCCGACACAGCCTTGTTGCTTTATCGAGAATGGGGGGACCGAGCGGGAACGCGTCGTCGTAACGCAGCTTGCTGATGTCGCCGATGGCCGTTGCGAGGTCTGTTCGCCGGCCGTCTGGATCGTTGGCGACGTGGTCGCCTTGCGTGACCGGATCCTTGATGCAGCCCAGCCAGAGATGGCTTGGACAGGTTGCAGGTCCCGGCTTGCTGCGGTCAGCCCGTAAGCCCGCACCGCATCGGGTTACCGGCGCGCGAACCTCAACGAACTGACCGAACAAGCGGCGCTCGCGGGCGGCCTTCCGAGCCGACCCAGATGGGCGCTGTCGCCAACTCCGTGGGCGGTGGCGACACCACGTGCGGCTTGAGCAGAAGGAGCACCTCGGCTGAATCCCGCACGACTTCCCGCTGCCGGAATAGCGGGCCGAGCACGGGGAGGCGGGCGAGGCCCGCCAGGCCGCGAATGGTGCGCGCTTCCGAGGCGCTCAGCAGGCCCGCCACAACCGCCCACTCGCCCGCCCTCAGTCGGACTTTCGAGGCCACCCGCCGGTTGGATATGAACGGGATGCCGTTCACGCTCTGCCCGGCGAGCAGCTTGAACTCCGCTTCCAGCTCGAGCGTGACCTCGTCCATGCCGTGCACGTAGGGCGTGTACTTGAGCACCAGGCCCAAATCGGCGAACTGCAGCGTGGGCGGCGGCGTGTAGACTGGCAGTCCATAGGTGTAGCCGAAGTAGCCTGCCGTCATGACGGGATACTGATCGCCCACGTGGAAACTGGCCGGCTGGCCTGCCAGCGAGCGGAGCTGGGCGCGGAGCAGCGTGTGTCCGGAGGTTTCGGTCAGTCGGGCGAGGACCTGGGCGTCTCCCACCCCGATGCCGAACAGGGTACGTCCGCCACCGAACAGGAACCCGCGAGTGGCGCCAGCGGTGGGCAACTGCGCCAGGGAGCGCCCGAGGCGCGCGAAGTTGTAGAAGGGGAAATCGCCCGGCCACTGGAAGCCGTAAGAAGCCAGGCTCGTGCGATCCACCTCCAGCAATTCGAGCTCGAGCACGACCTGGGCGCGATGCTCCAGAAGCTGGCGGAACAGCAGCTCGGCCGGGCGCACCTTCGAGATGCGGTCACGCAGCAGGACCAAGCGCCGCTGGGAATCGAAGCCCATCTTGACGATCTCCATCGTTTGTTGCACGGCGCGCCCGATTTCTTGAAGCTCCTGGACCGTGACGGGTTCGGGGACCGGGATCGTGACTGCGATGTGCGGCTCCAGTTCAGCGCGCTTGGGCGGTGTGTCCTGCGCGATCAGGATGAGGCGTGGGGACAACGGCACGACGAAGCTGCCCGTGGCCATCTCCAGTTGGCGGAGGGCGCCGAGACAATCGGTTTCGCTCAGGTGCGTGCGGGAACGCGCGCCCGGCCGGTAATCGGCGTCGAAGACCAGCTCGAGCGAGCAGGCGCGCGCCAGTTGCTCGAACTGCTGGCGAGCGTCGCCCTCGAGCTGGAAATCCCTAGGACCGGCGGGCAGCTCCAGCGCAGGCGGCGGTTGGAGTCTGCGGGCCTCGAGCCAGTCGGCCTCGCTCAATGCCGGCAGGGATTCGCCTGCGAGGGCAGCGGCGGGTCGAGCGTTCTGCGCCGCCAGCCTGGCTTTAAGCTCGCGGGCGCGCGACCAATACACCGGGTGGTTCGGCTGCCGGGCTGCGGCCAGCGAGTATAGCAGCAGGGCCCGCGCCTCGTCGCCTTCGAGCTCGGCCTTGCGCGCCTCCCGGTAGAGGTTGCGCGTGGGGATCTCGGCCGGCAGGCGACAGGCCAGGCCCACGCACAGCAGCAAGGCCCGCAGGAGCATCCGATATGCTTTGACGGCGTCGGCCGGCGACGCGTGCAGGCCGGGCCTGTTAGAATCCGTCTGAACGGGAGGTGTTCCCCCATGCTGCAAGTCGGGCCGGTGCGGAGCGCTTACCAGCCGCGGATTCCCGAGAATCTGGAGGCCTTGGGAATCCCGCCCGCGCTGGTGGTGGATCTGGTGCTGCGACGCCTCTATGTCCGGGGGCTGAGCAACTTCCAATCGCTGAGCGAGGCGCTGAAGCTGTCGCCGCTGGTCATCGAACAGGTCTTCCGGCAGTTGCGCCAGGAGCAACTGGTCGAAGTCCGCGGCATGACGGGCAACGACTACAACTTCACGCTCACGCAGGCCGGCCGCCAGCGCGCACACGAGTGCTTCCAGGTCACGCACTACTGCGGGCCCGCGCCGGTCTCGCTCAAGGACTACCACAAGGCGGTGAAGCTTCAGGCCGCGCGCGTGCGCGTCAACCGCAAGATGCTGCGGGACGCTTTCTCCGATTTGGTGCTCACCGACCGCCTGCTCGACCAGCTGGGGCCCGCGATCATTTCGCAGAACGCGCTTTTCCTGTACGGGCCGACGGGCAACGGCAAGTCCAGCATCGCCGAGCGACTGCTGCGTGTCTACCAGGACGCCATCCTGGTTCCCTACGCCATCGAGGTGGATGGCCAGTTCATCATGGTCTATGACCCGGTAGTCCACGAGCGCATCGAGTGCGACGATCCCGACCTCGATCCCCGCTGGGTGCTCTGCCGCCGTCCCTGCGTCATCGTGGGCGGCGAGCTGGTGCCCAGCATGCTCGATCTGCGGCTGGACGAAGCCACCAGCATCTACGCGGCGCCCATCCAGATGAAGGCGAACAACGGGGTGTTGGTGATTGACGACTTCGGCCGGCAGGCCATGTCGCCGCGCGAACTGCTGAACCGGTGGATGGTGCCGCTCGATCGCCGCGTGGACTACCTGGCGTTGCGCTACGGCGTGAAGTTCCAGATCCCCTTCGAAATGATGGTGGTCTTCGCCACCAACCTCGATCCCTCGGATCTGGCCGACGAAGCCTTCCTCCGCCGCATCCAGAACAAGATTTACGTGGAGCCCGTGGATCCGGAAAGCTTCGACGAGATCGTCCGCCGCGTGGCGGCGACGCGCAACATCCCGCTCGAGCCGGAAGCCCCGGCTTGGCTGCGCGAGCTTTGCCTGCGCGACGGCCGCACGGACCTGCGCGCCTGCTACCCGAACGACATTTGCAACATCCTGGTGGCGATCAGCCGCTACGAGAACGTTCCGCCCCGCATGACGCGCGAGAATCTCGAACGCGCCGTGTCGCTTTATTTCGCGAGAACCTGAACGCCGTGCCGCGGGGCAGCGGCGCCAGCCACCGGTTCGCGCGCAGACTCCCGTCGGCTTCAGCGGTCGGCCACGATGACGTGGTAGCTCAGGCCAAGGGGGCGACCCGGCTTCAAGCCCAGCGTTGCCAACCCGGGGTAGTTCACGCCCAGAAAGCCGTAGTGCCGGAGGCACCAGCCGTTCGGGTAGCCGGGGTGGCCGGGGTCTATCTCGATGCGGACGGAGGCGCGCCGACCGTCGAAGTCCCCCTCGAGCTCGGCCCATGCGTGCCGGCCCATGTCGCTGTCGCGTTGCTCGACGCCGGTGTCCGTGCGCAGCAGCGTCTTGCGGCGCGGCCCGAAGCGGATCGAAAAACCGCCGTAGCCTTTGTTCTGAGCGGGTTCGCCACCGATTTCGAGCGGCTCGAGCGCCTCGAAGACCAGCGAAACCTCCATCCTGCGCGCGTTCCGCTGCGCGCGGTGCGCCGTGATGGCCACGCGTTCACGCAGGACTTGACGGTCCTCCACGAACCAGCCGTTCTCGACTTCCAGCCGGGCGCGGTCCGGAAAGACCTCCCGGGCATGCCAGCGGACGAAGCGATGCTCGATCCCGCGCAGCGTCCAGAGATCTCGCGTCTGGCCCGCCACGCTCACGCGCGGCCAGGCCCAGAAGATGCCGCGGTGATGGTAGTGATCGGCGGGGAAATCGTCGGTTACGACGGTGCCCGCAGGAGTCCAAACCGGGTGCACGTAGCAGCAGCGGCGCCGATCCTCGGGCACGCCAGGCTTCAGTTGCAGACCGTAGTTGTAAACGAAGACCGGGCGGTCCCTTTCGCTCAACTGGAGCCTGCCGGGCCCGATCTCCCGGAAGGCAAAGGGCGATTCCGTAGCGACGAGCGGCGCGATCACAAAGATCCACCACATCATGAACTCTCCTTGCGAAGGCGGGCCTCGTCTACCTCGACGCCCAACCCCGGCCCAATCGGTCGCTCGATGGCGCCGTCCTTGACGACGAGCGGCGCGCGCAGCCAGCTCCCCGCCAGGAACTGCGGACCGTTCAGGGCGGCGGGGAATTTCAGCTCGTAGGCGGCGTAAAGCTGAACCGCGGCCGCCAGCGCCGAATCCGGATCCGTCAGGCCGCTGCCCAGGAACAACAGGCCAGCCTCCTGCACGATCTCGATCTGCCGCCGACAGTCCCACAAACCGGCGGTGCGTGCCGGTTTCATCGCCACGCCGTCGAGCAGGCCCAGCCGGATGAATTCGACCAGCTCGGCCGAGTTCACCACACCCTCGTCCATGAGGATGGGTAGCGCCCCCTGCTTTTTGAGCTCCCGGTAGCCCGTGAGCCGGTTGGCGGGCAGCGGCTGTTCGAGCACGTTGACACCCGCGTCGGCCAGCCGGGGAGCGACGTAGAGGGCGGTAGTCAGATCGTAGCCGCCGTTGGCGTCGGCCCAGAGGAAGGCCTCCGGTGCCAGTTTCCGCACGCGTCGGCACAGTTCCAGATCGAACTTGGGATCGGGCGCCACCTTGACGTTGAAGTGCCGGTAGCCGCGCCGTTTGCCCTCTTCGACGAGCGGCTCGATTTCGTCGAGCGTTGCCGGGTTCACCGTCCAGCTCAGCGTAATGCGCTCGAGGGGCTTACGGCCCCAAAGGTCGCACACGTTGCGGCCGGCCAGCCTGCCAATCAGATCGTGCAGGGCAAGGTCCACCCCCGCCTTGGCGATGGGCATACCCGTGGAGAACGAGGGGGCGATGGCGCGGTTCATCGCCGCGTGTGCGCCCGCGATGTCGAAGGGGTTGCGGCCCACCAGCACGGGCGCGAGATACCGGCGAATGGTGGTCGTCACCGACTCCAGCGTTTCGTAACTCCAAGTGCGGATCGGCACGCTCTGGCCCCATCCCGCCGTGCCGTCCTCCGCCGTGATCTTGACGAAGACCGCCGGTCGGCCCTCGGGGCCGAGGAACTTGAAGTGGCCGGCGGTGGGATAGTGCAGCGGGAACACTTCGACATTCCGGATGGGCGGAGCCGCTCCCGCTCTCAGCATCGCCGCCGTGCTGCCCAGGAACTCGCGCCTGGTCGGCCTCATGCCAACAAAGCTAGCACAGGAGCGCGACAGGGTAGCGCGTCGGCCCCCACCGTCGCATGCCCGGGATTCGCCCGTGAGACGGATTCCCCTGGAAGCCGAAGCAAACGGCTGGAAGCCGAAGCAAACGGCACCATTCGCGCCCCGGCGTTTCCGCCCACCAGCCTTTCCGTTGCACGGGCAAGGGACGTCTCACCGCCCAAGGCGTTCGCAGACGGGGTTCAACGGGGTCCCTGCGATGGGCTTCGCAGCTTCCCGAGGATCGCTGAGACGTAATCCCAGGTCTCGCGGAACGGCGGCAGCGTGCCGAAAGCGTCAATCCAAGCCGGGCCCGCGTTGTAAGCGCCCAGCGCAAGCGCGAGGTCGCCGCCATAGCGCGCCAGCAGGCGGCGCAGCAGCCGTGCGCCGGCGCTCACGTTTTCCGCCGGATCGAAGGGATCCCGGACGCCGAGCTCGAGGGCGGTGGCGGGCATCAGTTGCATCAGCCCTTGCGCGCCCTTCGGCGAGACCGCGCAGGGCAGCCGCGAGGACTCCTTTTCGATGACGGCCCGTAGCAGATCGGGCGTCAGCCCTTCGCGCTGGGCGACCTCGTTGACGAGCGCGCCGAGCTCTTCCTCGGACACTGGCTCGCATGGCGACTCCTGCGCCGCTCCGCTCGCCGGCTCCACGAGGGGCTGCAGCCACGGTGTGACGAAGAAACCATCTTGGGCACCTTGCCAACCGGCAGCTTGCGCCTGCACCGAGGCTCGCTGTCGGGCGAGGGCCTCTTGCATGGCCTCGATGGCTTGCCGCTGTCGGGCGGCGGCCGCTTCCATCGCGGCGCGCGCCTGCTGGTAGGGGTCGTGCGCCAGCAACCAGAGCAGGGCGAGCGCGTGCCAGCTCATCCGGAAAATGTATCGGACGAGTGGCGCGCCGTCTTCAGGCCGGCTTGAGCGGCCAGACCGAGCAGGTCGAGTAGCCGCCGTCTACGGCGATCAACTGGCCAGTGATGTAACCGGCCCCGGGCCCGGCCAGAAACACCGCCAGCGGAGCGATCTCTTCGGGCGTTCCGAGTCGCCCTGCAGGGACTACGCCCCGCATCCAGGCCAGCATCTCGGGCCTTTCCCAGATCGGCCTGGTCAGGTCGGTGAGGATGAAGCCAGGGAGGATCGCGTTCACCTGGATGCTGTACGGCGCCCACTCCGCCGCCAGCACCCGAGTCAGCCCGCCCAGCGCGCTCTTGGCCAGCGCGTAGGGAACCAGGTAGGGCAGCCCGAGAATCGTCATCATGCTGCCGATCAGAATGATCCTTCCGCCGCGGCCCCGCTCGATCATGCCCCGTCCGACCGCGCGCACCAGCTCGACGGGCCCGTCCAGATTCGTGCGCAGCAGCGCCTCGTACTCCTGGCGCGTGTACTCGAGGAAGGGTTTGCGCAAGTTGATCCCACTGACTACCACGAGCACGTCCACCGGCGGAGCCGCGCGGACCGCGGCCTCGATCGAGTCCCGGTCGCTGATGTCCAGCCGCAAAGCCTCTGCCAGGAAACCTTGCTCACGCAACCGGGCGGCTTCCGCCTCCAACTTGTCCAGCGAGCGCGCGGCCAGGATCGTGTGCGCCCCGGCGCGCGCCATCTCGCGCGCGATGGCCAGCCCGATGCCACGGCTTGCTCCCGCGACGAGCGCGGTGCGCCCTTCGAGGGAATGCCACGTCTGCGCCATCAGGCGAGAACCTCCGCGATGACGCGGCCGCGCTCAGGGGCGCTGCCGGGCGTCGGCTGGCGCCCCAGAGCGGCAAGCACCGTTCGCGCCAAGTCTTGCGGACGGACCGGGCGATCGGTCACGCGCGCGCCCCAGCCGTCGGTCGCGCCCAGCAGGCGACCGCCGGTCAGTCCCCCGCCGGCCAGCACGGCCGACCAGGCCGCAGCGTGATGATCGCGCCCTCCCTGTGGGTTGATGCGCGGACTGCGGCCGAATTCGCCCGTCGCCACCACCAGCGTTTCCTGCAGCAGTCCGCGCTCGTCCAGTTCGTCGAGCAACGCCGCCAAAGCGAAGTCCAACTCGGGCAGCAACCGGCGCGCCAGCGCGGAGAAAGCGGCGGCGTGCGTGTCGTAGACCGGTCCGCGCGGCTCCACGATCACCAGGCGCGAGCCTCGCTCCACCGCGCGCCGCGCCTCGGCGAGCGCCTCGTGCAGGCGGCCCTCCGAGAAGGCGATCTTGCGGGCACCCGGAACCGCGTCCGTCAGTTCCATCAAGTTCGCAGCCCGCTCATGATTGGTCTCTCGCGAGCACAGCGAGCGCACGACCGTCAGCCTGCGGGCGCGTTCGGCCAGCCGGGGCAAGTGCTCGGAGAACTGCATGCCCGCAACTGCCGTCGGGATCGCTTCGAAGGGACCGCGAATCGGACGAGGGGCGCGAGGCTTCGGGTCAAAGCTGTCCAAGTGGCTCAGCCCGCCGCTCAGCCGGATCAGGATCGCTGCCCGCACCGGCGCCCGGACTCCGACGGGCCCGCAAGCCAGCCCCGTCAGGAACGTTCTGCGCGTCAACTTCGGCCCTGCCATCGCCGGATACGAGCAATTCTAGCCCATGGCCGCGGCGTATCGCTCGGGTTCCCATCCGGAGCCTGCGCCATCGCGAGGGACGCTCCGCCGGCAAGCTCAAGAGCCTCCGCGGCGGGGACGATAAGCACAGACGAGACCGGCAAGGAGGCTCGATGCCGCTCGATGTTCTGATCGTGGACGATTCGGCGGCCATACGCAAGATCTTGCAGCGCGTCCTGCGCCAGGCCGACGTGGACGTGGGCCAGGTTTACGAGGCTGGAGACGGCTTGGAGGCTCTGGAAACTTTGAAAAAGCACAAGGTGCATCTGGTCCTGGCCGACGTCAACATGCCCAACATGAATGGACTTCAGTTGCTGGCGCAGATCAAGGCCAACGCGGAGTGGGCCTCGCTGCCCGTCATCATGGTGACGACCGAGGGCAGTCAGAGCAAAGTGATGGAGGCGGCGCAGCTGGGCGCTGCCGGTTACATTCGCAAGCCGTTCTCTGCCGAGCAGATCAAGGACAAGCTGGCCAACCTGTTCTGAGCGTCGCGGCGCGGCAGGCAGACGGCGGTCCCTCCGATGGCTGGAGAGGCAACGGCGCTGAGACGCCCTGCATGGCCTTCCGGGAGGCGCTTGTCGGGCCGAGGCCCGACACGCAGGAAGAAAGCAGGCACGGTCGGTTTGGCGACGGAAAACTCCGGCCGTGCGTGCGCAACAGTTGCGGGAGGAATCGAGGATGGACACGGATCGAATCGTGCAAGCGGTGGCAGCCGCTACGGGTGAGGTCTTCTCGACCATGCTGGCGACGGAGGCCGTGCTGGGCGAACCCTACACCGAGCGCATGCCCAACGTCAGCGACGGGGTCGTGGCATTCATCGGCCTGGCCGGCAAGTGGACCGGCACGGGCATGATCTCGTGCCCACCCTCGCTGGCCTGCCGGCTCGCCTCGCAGTTGCTCATGACCGAGTACCCGCCCGGTGGCGAGGCCGTCAGCGAGGACGTCCTGGACGCCGTGGCCGAGATCGCCAACATGATCGTCGGCAACGTCAAGAACCTGCTCGAGGAAGAACTGGGGCCGATGGGCATGAGCATCCCCACGGTCATCTTCGGGCGCAATTTCACCACCCGGAGCGTCGGGCAGGGTGACTGGGTCGTCGTGCCTTTCGATTGCGAAGGCGAGAAACTGGAAGTGCGGGTCTGCCTTGCGCCCGCGCGAGAACCTGCCCCTGTCCGCCACGGCTTTCAGGCGCCGGATTACGTCGAACTCCGCTGAGGCCATCCCCTCCGGGGCTGCACCGCCGTGGTGGGGTCTATGCTCGGGTGCCCGGTCTGCCGATTCTTGAATCGGGAGGCTTGACTTCGAGGCCGCGTCATGGACGAGCAGGAAATCATTCGCGAATTCTTGATCGAGAGCCACGAGAACCTGGCCCGGCTGGACCAAGAGATGGTCGAGCTGGAGAAGCGGCCGCAAGACGGCGAGTTGCTGGCCTCGATCTTCCGCACCATCCACACGATCAAGGGAACCTGCGGGTTCCTCGGCTTCACGAGGTTGGAGGCCGTGGCGCATCTGACGGAGAACATCCTCAACCAGCTGCGCAACGGCGAGCGGGTGCTGACGCCCGCGTTGGCCACCCTGATCCTCGAGGCTGTGGATGCGATCAAGCAGATGCTGGAGCGCATCGAACGCACCGGCAGCGAGGGCGAGGAAGGTTACGACGAGCTGCGCCGCCGGCTGGAGGCGGCTTGGCGGGGTGAGCCTGTTCAGACCACGGCTTCTGTCGAGGGAGCGCGGGAGCTTCGGCCTAAGCCCAGCCAGCCCAGGGGACAGGGAGGGAGGAAACGTCGGGGCAAGGGCGCACGGGACGCCGAACCCCAGGCGATAGAGCAGGCGGGGCCGACGCCATCGTTGGGGACGCCTCAGGGCTTGCAGGCCGCCGCGACGGGCTCCGCGGCGCCTTCCCGGGAAGCGGACGAGCCCTCGCGCGAGATGCCGCCGGGACCGCCGGCCGAGGGCGAGCCGGCGGGCAGGCTTTCACGGGCGGCGGACGCCGGCGAAATCGCGGCCGAGGCCGAGTCTGCCCACCGCGGGCCCTCGGTCGCCGACACCACGATCCGCGTGGACGTGGGGCTGCTCGACAAGCTCATGAATCTGGTGGGCGAACTCGTGCTCGCGCGCAATCAGATCCTTCAGTACAGCGCCCGCCAGGAAGACGCGGCCTTCAACGCCACCTCCCAGCGGCTGAACCTGATCACCACCCAGCTCCAGGAAGGGGTCATGAAGACCCGCATGCAGCCCATCCGCACCGTCTGGAACAAGCTGCCGCGGATGGTGCGCGATCTGGCGGCGAGCTGCGGCAAACAGATCCAGCTCGAAATGGAAGGTGCCGAAACCGAGCTCGACCGTTCGATCATCGAGGCCATCAAGGACCCGCTCACGCACATCGTGCGCAACGCTTGCGATCACGGTTTGGAAACGCCCGAGGAACGCGTGCGCGCAGGCAAGCCGCCGGTCGGCCGACTCAGCTTGCGCGCCTACCACGAAGGCGGGCAGGTGAACATCGAGATCAGCGATGACGGGCGCGGCATTGATCCCGAACGCATCAAGGCCAAGGCCATCCAGAAAGGTCTGCTGCGGCCCGACCAGGCCGAGCGCATGAGCGAGCGCGAGCTGATGAACCTGCTCTTTCTGCCGGGCTTCTCGACCGCCGAGCGCGTGACCAACATCTCGGGCCGGGGCGTGGGTCTCGACGTCGTGAAGACCAACATCGAGAAGATCGGCGGCGTCGTGGACCTGTCGAGCCGCGTGGGCGAGGGCACCACTGTCCGCATCAAGATTCCGCTCACGCTGGCGATCATTCCGGGGCTGGTCATTGCTTCGGGCGGCGAGCGCTTCGTGATCCCTCAGGTGAGTCTGCTCGAGCTGATCCGCCTGGAGGGCGAGGCGGGGCGCAGGCAGATCGAGTGGATCCACGGCACTCCGGTCTACCGTCGCCGGGGAGCGCTGCTGCCCATCGCGTACCTGAACCAGGTGCTGGGGCTGAAGACGGACGAGAACGCCGAGGCGCTGAACATCGTGGTGCTTCAGGCCGAGGACCGGCAGTTCGGCCTCGTGGTGGACGCGATCAGCGACACGCAGGAGATCGTGGTCAAACCGCTGGGCAAGCAGCTCAAGGGGCTGAACGGCTACGCCGGCGCCACGATCATGGGCGACGGCCGCGTGGCCCTGATCCTGGACGTGCTGGGGATCGGGCAACTGGCGGGAGTCATCACCGAGACGCGGGAGCAGGGTCTCGGCGAGGTCGAGCAGGTGGAAGCTGCTTCCCAGCAGAAGCAAACCTACCTGTTGTTCTCCGCCGGGTCATTCCGGAGGCTGGCCGTCCCGCTGGCGCTGGTGGCGCGCCTGGAGGAGTTCCCGCAGTCCAAAATCGAGCGGGCTGGCGGACGCATGGTCGTGCAATACCGCGGGCGCATCCTCCCCCTGGTCTCGCTGACTGCCCTCTTGGACCCGGCCGCCGAGGACTTGGCCAGCGGGCAGGATCCTGCCCAGGCCATCGTGTTCAGCGACGGAGAGCGCAGCGTAGGCCTGCTGGTGGATCAGATCCTGGACATCGTGGAGGAAGCCGTCGAGATCAAGGCCCAGCAAGAGCGGCCCGGGTTGCTGGGCTCGGCCGTGATCGGTGGCAAGGTGACCGACATCGTGGATCTGCGCGCCGTCCTGGAACGGGCGGATCCCGCCTGGTTGCGCGCCGGGACGGACATGCGACGGAGCGGAGTGACCGTACTGCTGGCCGATGGCTCCTCGTTCTGGCGCGGCATGGCGCGCTGCCGGCTCGAGATGGCGGGCCACCGGGTGCTGGAGGCGGGGCACCTGGAAGAGGCTTTGGAGAAGCTCAAGCGGAGTCGCGTGGACGTGGTCGCCGTCGCGCTGGATTTGCCGGGCGGCGCGGCCGGCCTGGTCGAGGAAATTCGCAGGCAACCTGCGCTGGCGGGCGTGCCGGTGCTCGCGCTAACCAGTGCTGCGCAGGACGCTCCGGTGGCGCAGGAGACCTTCGCCGATTGCCAGGCGCGGTTCGATCAGGAGGCGGTGCTCTCCTCGATCGAGCGATTGGCGGCCGCGGTGGCTCGAGCAGAATCTCGTCCGATCACGATCGCAGGCTGAAGTGGCTGCTCACGGGAGGTGGTCATCATGGTGGCGGATCCGAGGAGCGACACCGGCGGCAACAGCCGCTCTCGGCAGTACGCAACGTTCTTCGTAGACGGGTTTTTCTTCGGCATCGAGGTCCTGAAGGTCCAGGAGGTCTTGCGCTACCAGGAGATGACGCGTGTTCCCCTGGCGCCCACGGTGGTCGAGGGGCTGATCAATCTTCGCGGGCAGATCGTCACCGCCCTCGACGTGCGGCGGCGGCTCGGACTGCGGCCGCGCCCGGAGGGCATGCTGCCCATGAGCATGGTGGTGCGAACCGCCGACGGCGCGGTGAGCCTGCTGGTGGATGAGATCGGCGACGTGCTGGAAGTGGATCAGGAATACTTCGAGCGGCCGCCTGAGAACTTGCAAGGCGTGGCGCGGGATCTGATCCGCGGCGTCTACAAACTCAGGGACCGCCTGCTGCTGGTTTTGGACACCGAGCGGACCGCCGAGGTCGTTCATGGCCACGGGGAGGCAGGGTGCCC
The DNA here is from genome assembly GCA_025062235.1 of Bryobacteraceae bacterium. Classification (GTDB taxonomy): domain Bacteria; phylum Acidobacteriota; class Terriglobia; order Bryobacterales; family Bryobacteraceae; genus DTHT01. Next base: position 57 of record JANXAE010000059.1, on the reverse strand, counting down.
TGCTTGACTGGGCGGATGGTTCGCCTGCGGGGGCCGGCCAACGACGAGCTTTTTACT
>JANXAE010000058.1 GCA_025062235.1 Bryobacteraceae bacterium | reverse complement strand
CGAGGATGCCGACTGGCGCCAAAGATTGCAAGCCGAGCACCCGAACGTGAAAATCATCGTGATGTCTGCCGTTTCGCCCGCCCAAGGCGACTTTCCCGCACACGCCTACCTCCCGAAGCCGTTCACACCAGCGACGCTCTGCGAGGTTGTCGAGCGGGCTCGCCGACGGGGGATGTCCGCCGGCAGTGCATGATCGGGCGCCCGGTTCGGGTGTCTTGACGGGGTTGCTGCAATCCGCGGGGCTGCGGGGATGCCTCGTTATAATGGATTTCTCCCCCTCGACGATGAAACCAGACCGCGTGGACTTGAAAAAGACTGTCAATCTGCCGCGCACCTCCTTCCCGATGAAAGCGGATCTTCCGCGGATGGAGCCCCGCATGCTCGAACGCTGGGAGCGCCAGGGGCTTTACGAAAAGATCCGTCGCGCGCGTGCGGGGCGGCCGCTCTACGTGCTGCACGACGGCCCGCCATACGCCAACGGCACCATTCACGCCGGTACCGCCTTCAACAAGATCCTGAAGGATTTCATCGTGAAATCCAAGAGCATGGCGGGCTACGACGCCCCCTTCGTACCCGGCTGGGACTGCCACGGCCTGCCCATCGAAATCAAAGTGGATACGGAGCTGGGCCCCCGCAAGGCCCGGATGAGTGCGGTCGAGATCCGGCGGGAGTGCCGCCGCTACGCCGAGTACTGGGTCAACGTGCAGCGGCGGGATTTCAAGCGGCTGGGCGTCTTCGGCCGCTGGGAGGATCCCTACCTGACCATGAGCCCGCAGTACCAGGCGGCGATCGCGCGCGCCTTCGTCGAGTTCCTGGATCGGGGCTACGTCTACAAAGGCCTGAAGCCGGTCCACTGGTGCATTCATTGCCGCACTGCTTTGGCGGAAGCCGAAGTCGAGTACGAAAATCACACCAGTCCTTCGATCTGGGTGCGCTTCGCCCTAGTTTCCGATCCCGCCCGCCTGGATCCGGCGCTGACGGGACGCAAGCTCTGGGGTGTGATCTGGACGACCACGCCGTGGACCATCCCGGCCAACATGGCGATCGCCTTTCACCCGGACTTCGAGTACGCGGCGGTCGAGGCCGACGGCGAGGTCTATCTGGTGGCCGCCTCGCTCATCGAAGCCACCGCCGCCAAGTGCGGTTGGAAGGCTGTACGCGAGCTGGCGCGTGTGGAGGGGCGCAAGCTGGAAGGAGCGGTTTTCCGCCACCCCTTCATCGAGCGCGATTCGCTTGGGGTGCTGGCCGATTACGTCACGCTCGAGCAGGGTACAGGTGCGGTCCACACCGCGCCCGGTCACGGCCACGAGGACTATCTCACCGGCCAGCAGTACGGCATTCACACATACTGCCCCGTGGGGCCGCAGGGTGAGTTTTACCACGCCGAGGGCGCCGCCGGGCGCTTGCCCGAGGTCCTCGTCGGCAAGACGGTTTGGGAAGCCAACCCGGTTGTCGTGGGCCTGTTGCGCGAGCGCGGGGCGCTGCTGGCCGAGGAGACCGTCGAGCACAGTTATCCGCACTGCTGGCGCTGCCACAACCCCACGATCTTTCGCGCTACCGAGCAGTGGTTCATCGGCATGGAACGCAACGGGCTGCGCGAGCGTGCCCTGCAAGCCATTCGACAGGTGCGTTGGTTGCCCGCCTGGGGCGAGGAGCGCATCGCGAACATGATCGCCAACCGCCCCGATTGGTGCATCTCGCGCCAGCGCATCTGGGGCGTGCCCATCGTTGTGTTCTATTGCGAAAGCTGCGGCGAGACCGTGACCGACCGCCGACTGCTGGATCGCGTCGTGGACCTGTTCGAACAGCACACGGCCGACGTCTGGTACGAGCGAAGCGCCGCCGAGTTGCTGGGGCCGGAGGCGTGTTGCCCGCGTTGCGGGGGGCGGTCCTTCCGCAAGGAAGACGACATCCTGGACGTCTGGTTCGACTCGGGTTCCAGCCACTTGGCGGTGCTCAACGCGACCTACGGCCTGCCTTGGCCGTCGGATCTTTACATCGAGGGCGGCGATCAGTACCGCGGCTGGTTCCATTCCTCCCTGCTGGTCGCGGTGGGATTGCGCGGCCAGGCCCCTTACCGGCAGTGCGCCTCGCACGGCTGGATCCTCGACGCCGAAGGCCGTGCGATGTCGAAGTCCCTGGGCAACTACATCGCGCCGGAGGAGATCATCAACCGCTACGGCGCCGAGGTTCTGCGGCTGTGGGTGGCCTCGGTGGAATTCACCGAGGACGCCCGGATTTCCGATACGATCCTCACGCGCCTCTCCGAAGCCTATCGCAAGCTGCGGAATACCTTCCGCTGGGCGCTGGGAAACCTGACCGATTTCGACCCCGCGCGCGATGCCGTGCCTGCGCAGGACCTGCTCGAAATGGACCAGTGGATCCTGTTCCGCGCCGAGGAGTTGGTGCGCAGTTGCCGGTCGTTTTACGAGGACTTCGCGTTCCACCGCGTCTACCACGCCGCTTACAACTTCGCCACCACGGACCTCAGCGCGCTCTACTTCGACGTTCTCAAGGACAGGCTTTACACCGCCGCGCCGCGCTCGCACGCGCGGCGAAGCGCCCAGACGGCTCTCTGGCGTCTCACCTACGCCTTGGTGCGCCTGCTGGCCCCGATTTTGGCCTTCACCACCGAGGAAGTCTGGGACCACCTGGTCAAGCCTCCCTCCGCGCCGGAAAGCGTTCACCTCGCGCTGTTCCCGGAACCCGCCGAGCTGACCGAAGGTTTGACCGAGCGCAACCGCCTGCGCGCCCGCAACTGGGACCGGCTGCTCGCGGTGCGCGACGCGGTGCTCAAACGGCTGGAGGAAGCCAGACAGGAAAAGGAAATCGGCGCACCCCTCGAGGCGCGGGTGCTGCTGCGAGCCGACGGGGACCTCTACCCGCTGCTGGCCGAGTACGAGGACCAGTTGCCTGCGCTTTTCATCGTCTCCCAGGTTGCGCTCGAGCAGAAGCCGGGCGAGTTGCAGGTCGAAGTGGAGCGGGCTGCCGGCCGCAAGTGCGAGCGCTGCTGGAAATACTCCACCGCGGTCGGCGCCGACCCCGTCTGGCCCACCATCTGCCCGGCCTGCGTCGAGGCGGTGAGGGAAATTCTGAAGGGGTGAGATGCATTTCCGTCTGGCGGCGCTCGTGGTAGCGGGCGCCGTCTTCGCAGCGGACCGGATCAGCAAGGCCATCATCGAGAGCCGCGTGACGACGTGGGAAACCATCGTCGTCATCCCGGGCCTCTTCAACATCGTCCACACGCGCAACCCCGGGGCTGCCTTCAGCCTGTTGGCCACTGCCGACGAAGGCTGGCGTTCGGTTCTCTTGATTGGACTCTCCCTGATCGCGGTGACATTGCTGGCGCTGCTGCTGTGGAGGCCTCCCCAACCTGCGGACGCGCCGCGCTGGGCGCTGGCGCTCATGTTGGGAGGGGCGCTCGGAAATCTCTACGACCGTGTGGTTGCCGGCGAGGTGACCGATTTCCTCGAATTCTACCTGGGGAGCTATCGCTGGCCGGCGTTCAATCTCGCCGACAGCGCCATCAGCCTCGGCGCAGCGTGGATCGTGCTCGATCTGTGGCGCTCGCGTCGTGCAAGGCGGGATCCCTGAATGCTGCCCTCTCTGGTTCGCATCGGAGATTTCTTCCTGCCCACCTACGGATTGCTGGTCACCATCGGCTTCTTGAGCGGTCTGTGGCTTGCCGGGCGACTGGCGCGACGATCGGGCCTTGACCGCGACCTCGTCCTGAACCTCGGCGTTTACTCGGCCATCGCCGGCATTCTCGGAGCCAAGGCGATGCTCGTCCTGCTGGACCTGGACTATTACCTGGCGCGGCCGAGTGCGATCTTCAGCCTTTCGACGCTTCAGGCGGGTGGGATCTTTTACGGGGGATTGATCGCCGCGTTGCTCGTAGCTGCCTGGTACATCCGCCGCAAGAGCTTGCCGGGCTGGCAGGCGGCCGACGCCTACGCACCAGCCATCGCCCTGGGCCACGCGATCGGGCGACTCGGTTGCTTCGCGGCGGGCTGCTGTTGGGGCATCGAAACGCAACTCCCCTGGGCGGTGACCTTCACCAATCCCACCTCGCACGAACTCTTCGGCACGCCCCTCGGTCGGCCCTTGCACCCAACGCAGCTTTACGAAGCCCTGGCGGAGGCCGTCATCTTCGTCTTCCTGTACCGTCGCTACGTGCGGCCCCACGCTCCGGGATCCATCCTAGGCTGGTACCTGGCGCTGTACTCGACGACACGTTTCCTGGTCGAATTCGTGCGCGCGCACGACGAGCTGAACCCGCCGCTCGGGCCTTTCTACGTCGAGCAATGGATCGCGCTGGGCCTGACGGTCCTCGGCCTGGGATTGATCCAGCGCGCACGACGCACGCGGCGGGGCGCTGCACGCTCACAGCGGACCTGAAAGCTGCCCGTACCGCTCAGCGGAACACCACGAGGGCGCTCACGCCCACCTCCGTGCCGCGACATTCCTGGTACGGTTCGCCGCGGAGCACCAGGCGGATTTCGTGTTCGCCGCTCTTGAGGCCGTAAACGTGCCAGACGGCCTCGTCGCGCTTGCTGGCATCCTCGTCGGAGCAGACGTCTACCGTTCGATCGAGCTTTCCGTCCAAGTACACGTCGGCCTTGCCGCCGTGCGCCAGGTAGGGCCCGACCACGATCGCACCCGTGCCGCGGAAACGGATCGAGGCCTCGGCGCCCTTCTCGGAAGCCAGCCGCTGGTCTTTCTCCGTCCGCCAGACTCCCCGGAAGTTCCAGCGCGCATCGTCGGCGGGGATCCGCTCGGCCACGATGCCGTAATCCCACCGCTCGAGCCTGGGCGGCTGCGGCTTCTCGATGCGCACCCACAAACGATCGCCTTGCCGCTTGCCGCCGCTTCGTTCGATGAGAGCAATGGCACGCCGCAGGGTGCTCTCGACGATGCTTTCGAAGGAGTAGTCGGTGTAGCGGAATTTCTCCCGCGCGATCGGCGGGATGCCGCTTTTCCACGCCTGCGGGATGCCCTCGTAGCCGAGCACGACGCCGAGGATGCCGCCGGCGCTGGCCGGGTTGCAATCCGAATCCTGGCCGGCGCGCGTGGAGATCTCGATCGTGCGCCCGAAGTCGCTCCCGCCGTAGAGCAGCCCCAGCGCGATGTAGGCGCCGTTGAGCCTTGCGTCAATGTTGAACGGCCGCAGCGCCCCCGCCGGGCAGGGATCGTTGACGTTCCATTTTTCTTCGATCAGGCGCCAGACCTTCTTCCAGTCCTGCGGGTAGAGCTTGTGCCAGGCCAGTACGTCCGCGATCAAGCGCGCATAGGAACTGCGCGGCGGTATGCAAGCCAAGCCAGTTTCGACGATCCGCCGCGGGTCGCGCTCGAAGAACGCAGCGGCGTACATGCCGGAGACGAACATGCCGCCGTAGATGCCGTCGCCGTAGTTCATGACCCGCCCGGCGCGTTCGGCGATGCGGTTCGCCTGTCGGAAAAGGCCCGGCGCCATCAGGCCGATGAAGTCGGCCTCGATCTGGAAATCAATGTCATGGGCGTGCGCGTTGTAGCGCGGGTGCCCGGCCAGGGCGGCAGGCAGGCCACGCCGCAGGTTCCGGCGCGCGGCCAGGTTGGCGTGCCAGAGCCGGTAGCGCGTCTGACGGAAGGCTTCTGCGAAGTCCTCCGTGGCGGCGTCCAGTCCTTTCTCGTCGAGGACTCGCGCCAGGGTCATGTCCACGTAGAGGTCGTCCTGGTCGAGCGCGTTCCGCACGCGTTCGGGTTTCCAGGCCGGCAGCTCTTCCTCGATGATCCGTCCAAGCGCCCGGAATTCGGTGGGCGCACCGAAGCTGACTCCGATCATCTGCCCGGCCCAGCCGCCTGCGATCTTGTCGCGGAGTGCGGCAACAGTGATCTCGCGGAAAGCGCCCGGCTGGGCCAGCGCCCCCAAGGCCGACGCAAAGGCGACAGCGGCCAGCTTCATCGTGTCTCGCCTCTTCGAGTCTCGATCTTATCGCAGCAGCGCCAGCCTCCGACCTGCGATTTGAGACAATGCTATCCGGATTCCAGGAGGATCGGGATGAACCGCAGAACGTGGATGAAATCCCTTCCGGCCATGGCGATGTTGGCTGGTCAACGTACCAAGGCGGCCCCGGAGCCGCTCGTTCTTCCAGCGCCGCAGACCGAAGGCGGCCGGCCCCTGATGCAGGCTTTGCGCGATCGCAAAACGACGCGGGAGATCGCCCCCGACCCCCTGCCTGCACAGGTGCTTTCCAACCTGCTTTGGGCGGGCTTCGGGGTGAACCGCAGGGAAGGGCCGATGGGACGGCCAGGCCGCACGGCGCCCTCGGCCATGAACTTGCAAGAGATCGAAATCTACGTGGCCTTGCCGCAAGGCGTTTTCCGCTACGAAGCCGTTCCTCACCGGCTGGTTCCCGTGCTGCCCGAGGACATCCGCCCGAAGGTGGGCAGAAGGCCGGCGGCGGCTCAAGCGCCGGTGAGCCTGATCTACGTGACGGATTGGAGCAAGTTCGCCAAAGTCCAGCAGCCGGACCTGCGCAACAGCTTCACCAGCGCAGATGTCGGTTTCATCGCGCAAAACGTTTACCTGTACTGCGCCTCCGAAGGTCTGGCTTCGTGGTTCCATACGCCCGATCGCGAGGCGCTCAGCAAGCTGCTCGGCCTGGGCGAGCAGCAGCAGGCCCTGTACGTGCACTCGGTGGGCTATCCAGCGAAGAAGTGAAAGGCCTGCCGGGTTACGGCTCGAAACGAAGCACCTTGCCCACGGCCGACTCTTCCACCCGGCCCGGGAAACGCGCTGCCAGCTCGAGGGTCGCCCTCCAGCCCGTGCAGTGAGCTGGAACGATCAGCTCCGGATCCAACCGCTCGAGCGCCTCGAGAGTCCTTTGCATCCGCTCGCGCGTGGCGCGTACCAGGTGCAGACCGCCGATCAGGGCCCGAATACGGGACTGCGGTCGCAGCTGGCGGATGTACTCGAGCGTGTTGACGACTCCCGAGTGGCAGCAGCCCAGTACCACGACGAGCCCGCGCGGGGTTTCGATCCACAGGGCTTGATCGTCCGCCAGCGGATCGGGCTCGCGGCAAGCCTCGTCGAGGAAGAATGGACCGCCCGTGTCTTCGAACTCGTTGCGGCGAGGAATCTCTCCCGTCAGCCAGACCCCGGGAGCGATCTCCGCCGGCCGCTCGCACCAATGCACCCGGCGGGCCCTCATCCGCACCCCTTCCTCGTTCAGGCCGGCTAACCCGATGAAACGAGGAGGTGCATTGTCCCTCTGGGCAAACTTGGTCCGGAAAGCCGCCGGGTGGATCCACACTTCCGGCCGCTGGTCGCGGCTAAGCGCTCCCACGAGCCCACTGGTGTGGTCGTAGTGGCCGTGGCTGAGCGCGACCGAGTCGGCGCTCTCGATCGGAATGTTCAGTCGGCGGGCGTTGTGCTCCAGCACGCGGCCCGCTCCCGTGTCGAAAAGGATGCGGTGGCCTGCTGCCTCGATCCAAACCGACCAACCCCACTCGCCGAGCAAATCCGGCTCGCGGACGATGTTATCGGAAAGAACCGTCAAAGATAGGGGGGATCGAGCTCGGCCATGGTAGGGCTCTCGCGACATTGCTGGCGCCTGTCGTCGGCATATAGTATAGAACTTTGGCCAGATCCGCCACCGAGGAGCGAGCAGACCATGTGGAAGCGCCGTGAAGAGGAATTGCCCGCCAGGCCGAGCAGCCCACCCGTCCCCGAGCCGGTTCGTGAAGCGCCACCTCCGCCTCCCGCGAAGCCCAGCGAGCCCGAGCTGCCGAGAGGGGTGGCCGCGATCGGCAAATCGGTCAAGATCAAGGGTCAGATTTTCAGCCGCGAGGATCTCTACCTGGACGGAGAGGTCGAGGGCACCATCGAGGTCCCCGAACACCGACTGACCGTGGGCCCTCATGGCCGTCTGCAAGCCAGCGTGAAGGCCCGCGAAGTCGTAGTGCTGGGTTCAGTGAACGGCAACGTCGAAGCCGCCGAGAAAATTGACATCCGCAAGGAAGCCAAGCTCGTAGGCGACATCAAGACGGGGCGCATCATCATCGAAGACGGAGCGTACTTCAAGGGCAGCATTGACATCGTGAGGGAGCAGCCCAAAGCCCAGGCGCCCCAGCAGCCCGCGCGCGGGCCCGCGCCGCCTGCGCAACCCGCACCATCCGCGCCGCCGGGCGCCGCCGTTCAGCAGGCCTCGGCTGCCCCGAATCCCTCGGGAGATCCGAAACGCTGAGTCCGGAGACGCGATTGTTCCGGGACCGCGCGAAGTCGCCGCCTCGCCACGGCCCGGAGCAGCAACCCGTTCCGGGCCGCGGCGGAAGACTGACGCCTGCGCAGGTCTACTCACGGCACAGCCACGGCCTCGAGGAGTTCTTCCAGTCCCTGGGAAGCCAGCCCGGCTTGAACGTGCTCGACTGGGCGGGCGTCTCGCAGGCGAACGTGGACTTCATCACGGGTCGCGGAAACCGCCTCTACTCGGAAGATTTCTACCGACTTCTGGAGATGCACTTCGGCCCCGGCGACTGGTACGCAAGCCAGCAGGACCCCGCCCGCGTGGAAAGTTTCCTGGATGCGGTTCTGGGGTTCCCCTCCGCCTGCTTCGACGCCGCGCTGCTTTGGGACATGCTCGAGTACCTGGCGCCTCCGCTGCTCGAGGCGGTGCTGGCTCGCTTGAACGACGCGGTCAAGCCGGGCGGCTACCTGCTGGCCATCTTTCACGCCGACGAGAAGATCGAGCGCGTGCCGGTCTACCAGTACCGGATCGCAGGGCCCGACACGCTCTGGCTGTCGCTGCGCGCCATGCGTGCTCCGGCCAAGCTCTTCAACAACCGCGACATCGAGAAATTGTTCCGCCACGCCCGGGCTCTCAAGTTTTTCCTCACTCGCGATCACCTGCGCGAGGTCATCGTGCGCAGGTAGGATTGCTTGCCGCGGCGCGCACTGGCCTGCGTGACGGCCCGGACAGGGGCCGGCAACAGGTGCTGTTTCCGTTGATGCAGACGCTAGTGGGGCATCGTGCGGCGGCGACGACGAGCGCCCTTTATCGAGGTGGCGTCATCGGGCGCCGTCACGCTCGCCATCGTGCACCGAGGCCGTAACCCGCACCTGGGCGGAAGCATCGAGCGCCTGGACGACATGAACCGCAGGAGGAACGATCGGATGCGGTCGCCGGACGACTCGCGGGGAAGCGCTCCCGAAGCGGCTTGAAACAACCGAGTTCCGCTTGGAGCGCGACGAGCGACTACCGGTCGAGTGCGACCGCGGCAGCGCAGCGCTCGAGGAATGGACCTCTGCGCTGTGAAGCCGACGCCCTGATGGTAAGCCGGCGGCCACCGCCCAAGCCGGCTCTCCGCCTTGCGGTATCTTGCTACTGTGGACGCAGAACCGACGAGCTTCGGGCAGCCGTCGCGCGGAAGGAAGTTGTCCTCCTGGAAGGAGATTGCCGCGTACCTCGGCGTCACCGTCCGTTCCGTACAGCGTTGGGAAAAGACCGGCGGCTTGCCCGTGCGCCGGCTTGGCCGCGGCCGAAGCGCCCGCGTGGTGGCCTTTAGCGGCGAGCTGGATGCGTGGGTTCGGGCCGGCGGCGCAAGCGCGGCCCGGAGCCTCAGCAACGCGACTCAAGGACGGCGGCCATGGTGGCGCCGCTGGCGGCCGCTCGGCGCGGTGGCTGCCGTAGGTCTTGCCATCCTCGCTCTGGCGCTCCGGATACTGGCGGCACCTGGCGAGCCCGAGAGCTGGACATGGTCGGGGGATGGTGTTTTAACGGTCCGCGACGCCCGCAGCAGGACCCTGTGGCGGAAACAGTTCCCCGGCCGGCAGGACAAGCCGGCCTTCGCCACCCAGCCGCCGGTGCTCATCGCGGACATTGACGGCGACGGGCGGCGCGAAGTTCTCGTCCAGCGGCTTCCGTCGGAGCCGTCGCGCACCCCCAGCTCGCTGTTCTGTTTCGAAAGGACCGGGCGGGAGCGCTGGGAGTTCCGCTACAATGCCCGTAAAACGTTCGGCGGCCGGAGCTTCGAACCGGAATTCCAGCCCCAGCTCGTCCTTCCCGTCCGCATTGCAGGCCGAGGCTACCTGGTAACCGTGGCCAATCACCGCATCTGGTATCCCTCGCAGGTTGCGTTGCTTGACGTTCACACAGGGCGCTTGATCGAAGACTACTGGCATCCCGGCTTGATTCGTCACTGCTTGTTGCGCGATTTGGACGGCGACGGCCGGGAGGAGCTCATTTTCGCCGGCATCAATAATCCCGGGGAAGGCTTCGGGCACGCTGCGCTCGGTGTCTTGAAGCTCCCGTTCTCTCAAGCGCGGCGGAGTCCGTCACGCGCTGATGACCGCTTCCCCCCGCCAACCGGAGGGGGCGAGTACCGCTACGTGCTGTGCCCTACCCCGGACGTCAACCGCGTAGCGGGGATTTGGCCGATACCCACCGAGCTTTCCGTGGACCACCTGGGACGCATCCGGTTGGCGCTCCCCCTGCCCGAAAGCGGTGCCGTCGTGTACTATTTCGACGACACGCTCAGCGTGGTCGAGGCTCGTTTTTCCGACAACTTCGCTGCGCTCCACGAACGGTACCACCGACAGCGGCTGCTCGATCACTCCTTGAGCGCGCGCGAGCTGGCCGAGCTCCAGCGGGTGGTTTCATTCCCCGCCGCGCCGGACGGCAACCACCCGGAGCTGAGGCGGTTTTGGCAGTACTGAGCACCAGAGAGCACGCGGCATAGTTCTTCCCCTTAAGGCCAGCGTCTCTTGGCCACCCCCAGGGCAGTACGAAGCCCGGAGAAGTACTGGCGACAGGAGACGACAGTCGCCTCTTGTCAGGCCACCGCGGACGCGCTTTGCTCGTATCATCGAGGCGGACTACGATGCGAGTGGCTTTTGGCGCGGCTGCGGTCGCGGTCGCAATCATTCTTGTTCCCCCGGCGGCTGCCCAGGTCCGGCTGCTGCAAGCTGTCATGGCCCGTTCGGTGCCTGTGGGCGGATGCACGCCGGCACCGACGCCGGTCAGTAGCTTTCTGACCACCGATCCTGCGGCCTATCTGTGGTTCCAGGTTCAGGGCGCTTCGGCGCGCGACGTGGCCTCGAGCGAGTGGTGGACGCCGGCAGGTCGGCTGCTGACCTCGCCGGGAGGCGCTTGGCCGGCGCTCGAGGATCCCGGCAGCTACTGCTTCAGCGAGCGCTTGGTGATTGCGGGCAACCCGCAGGCCGCCACGGGCACTTGGACGGTGAAGATCTTCTGGAACGGCAGAGAGCTGGGCAACCTGCAATTCACCATCCAGGCTGCACCCCAGTGCTCCTACAACCTGAGTGCGACCAGCGTCTCGGCGCCGGCGGCAGGGACGACGGGGAGCGTGAACGTGACGGCGCCGGCCGGATGTGCGTGGACGGCGACGAGCAACGCAAGCTGGGTGACGATCACTTCCGGGGCTTCAGGGTCGGGCAACGGGACGCTGCAATTCACGGTGGCCGCGAACACCGCGACAACGTCACGCACGGGAACGCTGACGGTGGCCGGTCAGACGTTCACGGTGACGCAGGCTGGGGCCGCCCCAGCAGGCCCCCGGCCTACCATCAGCGCGGGCGGGGTGCTGAACGGGGCCGATTATACCCCTGATATCGCGCCTGGCATGATGGTCTCCATTTTCGGCTCCAATCTGGCGCCCCGGACCACAGCGGCGCAGGCCGTGCCGCTGCCCGTGGAGCTGGAGGGCGTCTCGGTCGAGGTGCTGGAAGCCGGAAAGCAGCCGGTTCGAGCGCCCTTGTATTTCGTCTCCGCGGGCCAGATCAACATTCAGATGCCGTTTGGCATTACCGCCAGCTCGGTGCAGTTGCGCGTGCGCACGGCGCAAGGGGTCAGCGACCCCGCGACGGTGGCCATCGTGCCGCGCGCCCCTCGCCTGTTCACGCGCACCATGGACGGCAGGGGCGAGCCCATACTTTTGCACGCGACCGACTACAGTTGGGTCTCCAACCAAGCGCCGGCGAAGGCGGGCGAATATTTGGTCTTGCTGCTGACCGGCTTGGGCGAGGTAAGCCCAACCGTGGAAGCCGGCAGGCCGGGCGGGGATGACGGCAGGCTCGGCCCCATCAACCGGGTCACGACGCCCGTGACGGTTTCCTTCGGCGAGCGGGAGGTCCCCGCGCTGTTCGCCGGTCTGATGCCGGGCTTTCCGGGTATCTACCAGATAAACTTTCAGGTACCCGGCGACATCGAGGGCGGCTTCCAGCCCCTGGTGGTAAGCGCGGGCGGCGTACCCTCGCAGCACGGAGTAGCCGCGGCCGTCCAATGGGACTTGCCGGTTGTGGCTTCCGGGACTGTCGGTTCCTCCGGCGGGGTTGTGAAGGGCGGTGGCGTGACGGTCGCGATCCCGCCGGGCGCGGTCGCGGAGAACAGCGCGATCACCGTCTACGAGAGAGACGCCAGCCCCGATCCGAGTGGCATCCGGTTGAGCCCGATCGTCACGATCAGCGGGCTGCCCGCCAGCCTCGCCGCTCCCGTTAGCGTGACTCTGGACGTGGCTTCTGCCCCGCCGCCCGGCGCGGCGGTAGAGGTCGTAGTCCGAACGCAACCGGGCGTCCGCGGTATCGGCCTCTACGCGTTGGATGCGAAGGTAGAGGGCAGCCGGGTTACCTTTCAGATCCCGGCGAGCCCGGAAGATGGCGCCGGACCGGCCACCGCGTCGCCTCGCCAGGCGACTTCGCTTCCCGCGCCCAGCGTCATTGGTCATCCCGCTGGATTCGAGTTGGCGGCAGTGTACGCGCAGATGATCTGGACTGTCAAGAGCCCGAGCGGCAAGTTCGTCGTCAAGTACCATCCCCTGGCGTTTTCAGCAAGCGGCATCGCAGACTTGGCGAGGCTGGAGTCCGAGGCGCGTTCCATCGCGGAGCAGGTGAGCCGTGCATTCGACGAGGCTTACAAGAAATTGCAGGATGACCTGCAATTGAGGTGGGAGGTGCGCACCCGCTGGCCGGTGGAGGTGCGGATCGAGGGCTTGATGGGAAAGCACGCCGACAAGTGGGGCATGTACCAGGTTTCCTTCTGGGGCGTGAACTACTCGAACATCGTACTGAACGCCTCCCGGCTGGCCCGAGAAAAAGTCTCGCAGCAGGTGCGCGCGACGATCGGCCACGAGCTCTTCCACCTCATGCAGGAACAATACGACCCCAGAACCAGGTGGAAGAAAACCACGGAGGTCGGCACTTGGGACTGGTTTCTTGAGGCCCTCTCCACTTGGTTCGAGTCCATCATGTTGGGGGATGACAGCTTCATCCCAGCGACCGTGCGGGCGGACAACTGGGCCTTCCTGATGAGGCACGGGCTGGAGTATCCTCCAGGCACCGTGAGCGCGGTTCAGGACCATGGCTACGGGGCCTCGATGTTTCTCCGGTTCCTGGCCAAGAGGCCGGAGGACTACCCCAGGCTGGCTAACGTGCTCACGCGGATGAGCGCCCGCACCTCGGGCGTGAATCCCCAGCCGCAGCTTTCCCCGGTGGCAGCCCTCCGCCTGGATTACCCGAACCTGAGCGACCTCTGGAGCTCCTTCGTCCGCGCCTACATGGCGGGTAAGGGAATCTACGGCGGCGCCGAGCCTTTTCCGATCCTCAGCGAGTTGCTCGGTGCGGCCAAGGGTGACCGCTATTACGGATTCCGTACCGACGCCGACCAGGGAAAGACGTTCGAATGGGCGTCGCAAGATCTGTCGGCCAGGCTGCACGAGATCGATTTCAGGGCCCAGTGGCTGCCCGGAAGCGTCGCTTCCCTTACGCTCGTCGACCCCGAGGGACTGGCGGAAGCGATCGTCTACAAGCAGCCGGGTTGGCGGCCGCTGGCGGTCTTCCGGGACACGTACACCTTGGAAAATGCCGATCAACTCGCCGCCAACCGTGAATCCCTCTATGTCATGGTGAACAACTTCCGCGCCCGCGCGCCCTACACCGGCATACGGCCCATCCAGCTCATCGTCAGGCGCGCCGGGCCCCCCCTGACCGCTTACGAACACACGCGGACCGTGCTGATTTATAACGACTCCTTCCGCGCGACCGTCAGGCTGCGCGTCTTCGGAATCTCCGGAAGCGAGTTTCAGATCGCTCGCGAGCTGTTCGGCCCGCCGCGGGGCGAGGTGCATCTGTTGGAGTTACTGACGCCAGTCGCCTCGGTGACAGGCCCCAGCGAGGATCGATACACGGTGACGGTGACGCTCTCCGACGTGGCGTGCGTGCGAGGCTGCCCACCGCCGGGGAGCGTCAACCTGGTGACCAAGGGCGCCTTCGGCAGCGAGGCTCACGTTGCGGGCAGCACCTTTTCCAGAACCGTCACTGTGCCCCGCGGCGGCAGGGCGGTGTCCCTCCGATTCTCGGTCGTGTTCAGCTTCGCACCCCTGGGAGGCGGCGCAGAACAAACCGGGGGCTCCGGTGCGCTGCTCGATCTCGCTTTCGTGCCGCAACGCTGACCCGAGGCGCCGGCAAGGCGACCCTCAGGGACCCGGCCCAGGGGGAGGGAGGGCTCGGCAGGTTTGGCCGCGGCACGGCGCGACCGCCTTGGTGGCGGTGCGACATCCTGCGGCAAAAGCCGTCAGCGGCCGCTCGCGATCCCTCCGCGCCCTCGCATGGGATCAACGTGTCGTGGGGCCCCTCTGGCGACACCTCTCCTCTTCCGAGTGGCCCTACCCCCGGAGGCGGCCCCTGCTTTTGTCATGATCACCCGCCGGGCGCACTGGCGCCCGGGGCGACCTGGCCCTCGGCTCGGGCGGGTGAAGCATGCACTGACCGGACGCCTGACTGCGATCGACCGGCGGTTCGAACGCATCGAGCGGCCGGAGGCGCACCACGACCGCCCCATCGCGGCGCTGCAGGAACGGATCTCCCCCGCTGCGGCGGCAAGCGGGCAGGGCAGCCGCTGGCGGCAGGAAGGCTGCCCGTCGGCTGCGAGCCCGCCGCGCTTATAATGGGGGTGTCATGCAGCCATGGTGGCAACAGCCCTTCTTCCAGGTGGCGTTGCCCATCATCGTCACGTTTGTCATCACCTATTGGGCCCACAACCGGCGCTTCGACGACGTCAACAAGCGCTTCGACGACGTCAACCGGCGCATAGACGATCTGAACCGGCGGTTGGACGATCTCAAGGACGCGATCGTCAAGCGCCTGGAGGGCATCGAGCGCCGCCTGGAGCGCATCGAGCAACTGCTGGTCGAGCACGATCGCCGCATCACAGCGCTCGAGGAACGCACCTCCCCGCTACGCCGGTAGGCAGCATCCGGTTGGCAGGACTCAGGATGAGACGCGCGGCGGCGCCGGGCTGCGATAGCGTCCCCTTCGCCACCACCAACGCACGCGCAGCAGGTCGAGGAACATGTCCACGCTGTCGCGCAGCATGCTGACGCGCGTGCCTTCGGCGTGGTTCCAGCGCACCGGGACCTCCACGGTCTTGAATCCCAGCTTGCGCGCCAGGTAGAGGATCTCGACGTCGAAGCCGAACCGTTCGATGCGTTGGCGGGGGAAGATCGCCTCCACCGCGTCGCGCCGGAAAAGCTTGAAGCCGCACTGCGTGTCGAGGAAAGGCAGGCCCACCACGAGGCGCATGATGCCGTTGAAGACGCGGCCCGCCCATTCGCGCCACCAAGGCTGGTGGACGCCGATCAGCGAGCGGTCGAGCGCGCGCGAACCGATGGCGATGGCCGCCTGCTCCCGCTCCACCGCCGCGCGGAGCTTTTCGAGCTCCTCGATAGGCGCCGAGAGATCGGCGTCGGTGAACAGGACCCAGTCGCCACGGGCCTCCAGCATACCGTGGCGCACCGAGTATCCCTTGCCTCGGTTGCCCGGGTTGCGCAGCAGGCGCACCTCGGTGCGCTCGCACGCGACGCGCTCAGTGAGCGCCGCGGTGCGGTCCGAGGATCCGTCGTCCACCACCAGGATCTCGAACTGCCCGGGGACGGTGCGCTCCAGATATCCGAGAATCGTGCGCAGCGTCGCCGGCAGGCGCGCTTCTTCGTTGTAAGCGGGAATGACGACCGAGAGAAAAGGCAACGTTCAATTATAATGAAGCATTCGGACGCCCGCCGCGCTGAGGAGAACCTGCTTGTCGCTCCAATTCGAACTGCTTGCGCAACGTCTGGAAAAGGTACGCCAGATCCGGGAGCTCGGTTTCCAACCGTATGGGCGACGGTTCGATTTCACGCACACCCTCGGTGAGATCCGTCGCCGGTGGGGCGGCACGAGCGCCGAGGAGTTGGAACCGCGCATCCAGGTTCGCGTCTGCGGCCGCATCCACACCCTTCGCCTGATGGGGCGTGCCGGCTTTGCCCATCTGATGCAGGAGGGTGAGCGCCTGCAGATCTACGTGCGCAGCGATGCGGTGAGCGAGCGCGACTACAAGCTTTTCCGGATGCTCGAGCCCGGCGACATCATCGGCGCCGAGGGCTACCTGTTCCGCACCCGCACGGGCGAGCTGACCGTGCACGTGGAGCGCCTGGAATTCCTCGCCAAGACCTTGCTTTCCATGCCCGAGAAGTGGCACGGCCTCGAGGACGTGGAGACGCGCTACCGGCAGCGTTACCTCGACCTGATCGCCAACCCCGAAGTGCGCCGCATTTTCGTCGTCCGCAACCGCCTGATCGCCAGCCTGCGCCGACAGCTGGAGGAGCGCGGCTTCCTGGAAGTCGAAACGCCCATGATGCAGCCGATCTACGGCGGGGCTGCGGCGCGCCCTTTCGTGACCCACCACAACGCGCTCGACATTGACCTTTACCTGCGCATCGCGCCGGAGCTTTATCTGAAACGGCTCGTGGTTGGCGGCTTCGACCGGGTATTCGAGATCAACCGCAACTTCCGCAACGAGGGCATCTCCACCCAGCACAACCCCGAATTCACGATGCTCGAGTTCTATCAGGCCTACACCGACTATCGCGGCCTGATGGATCTTTCCGAGGAGCTGCTCAGGCAGGCGGCGCTGGACGCCACCGGAAGCACCGTGGTCGAGTACGGGGAGCACCGGCTGGATTTCAGCCGCCTGGCGCGCTACTCGATGCGCGAGGCCATCGTCGAGTTCTGGCGGGGGCCGGAACGCCCCAGGCTGGACGATGTCCGCGATCCGGAGTGGCTGAGCCGTCACTCGACGCGGGCCACGCCGGGCGAGGCCCTGGTGGATATCTTCGAGCGGGTCGTCGAAGAGCAACTCATCCAGCCCACCATCGTCTACGACTTCCCGGTCGAAACCTCGCCTCTGGCCAAATCCAAGCCGGACGAGCCCGGCTTCGTCGAACGGTTCGAAATCATCGCGGGTGGGATGGAGGTGGCCAACGCTTACAGCGAGTTGAACGATCCCCAGGAGCAGCGGCGTCGCTTCGACGAGCAGTTGCGCCTGCGCGCGCGTGGCGACGAGGAGGCGCACCAGATGGATGAGGACTTCTTGCGCGCGCTCTGCTATGGCATGCCGCCCACGGGGGGCGAGGGCATCGGCATTGACCGGCTAGCCATGTTGCTGGCCGGGGTCTCGTCCATCCGCGAAGTCATCCTGTTCCCGCTGCTGCGCCCGGAGGGGCCTCTCGGCCTGGCAGACCGCCTGCGGGAGCTCGATCGCTGACGAAAACCGTGAGGCACCGCTTCGAACTTTTCGTCGCCCTCCGCTACCTGAAGGCGAGGCGCAAACAGGCGGTGATCTCGGTCATTACCGTGATCTCGATCCTCGGCGTAGCGGCCGGCGTCATGGCACTCGTCATCGCGCTGGCCATCAACAACGGTTTCCGCAACACCCTCCAGCGCAACCTCCTGGGAACTACGGCGCACGTGACCATCCTCGAACGCGAGCCGCTGTACGGCATCGAGAACTGGCAGGAGCTGGTGGCGAGGTTGCGCACGCTTCCGCACGTGCGCGCGGCGGCGCCCGCGCTCTACGGCCAGGTCTTCCTGACCGGCATCCGCTCCGAGGGCGCAATCCTGAAGGGCATCAACCTGGCGCAAGAGCTCGAGACCGGCGACGTGCTGCGCAACCTGCGACAGGGCTCGCCCGGCGCGCTCGCGAGCGCGGAGGGTTATCCCGGCCTGATCGTGGGCTCGAGGCTGGCGCAAAAGACCGGCTTGCTGCTCAACAGCATCGCCACCCTGATGAGCCCGCAGGGAGAATTGACTCCCTTCGGCCCGCGCCCGAAAACGGTGCGGTTCCGCGTGGTGGGCATTTTCGAGACCGGCCTTTACGATTTCGACGCCGGCTGGGCGTTCACCACCCTCGAGGCCGCGCAACAAATCCTGTCGCTGAAGGACGTCGTCAACGCCATCGAGTTGCGCCTGGACGACATCTACCGCGCGCCCGAAGTCAGCCGCGCCGCCGAGCGCATCGCCGGCCCCAATCTCTCGGCCACCAACTGGATGGAGCAGAACCGCCAGATTTTCAACGCACTGCGCATGGAGAGGGCGGTCACGACCATCACCATCGGCCTCATCGAGCTCGTCGCCGCGCTGAACATTCTCATCACCCTGACCATGATGGTGATGGAAAAGTACCGCGACATCGCAGTGCTGATGTCCATGGGGGCGCGGCGCGAACAGATCCGGCGCATCTTCGTCTTCCAGGGCCTGACCATTGCCGTCGTCGGCACCGCCTTGGGCCTGGTCGCCGGCCACCTGCTCTGCTGGCTGGCCGACCGCCATCGCTGGGTGCGTTTGGACGAGGAAATCTACTCGCTCAGCTTCGTGCCCTTCCAGCCACGTTGGACCGACAGCGTTTGGGTCGCAGCCGCGGCCTTGCTCGTCGGTTACCTGGCCACCCTGTACCCCTCGCGCAACGCCACGCGGATCGCGCCCGCGGAAGCGCTACGCTACGAGTGAAACCACGCGCGACGGCCTGGGAGCTATCCCTATAATGATTGAGTGCTTTCCGTCGAAGAGCAGCTCCGGTACCTGAAGAAAGGCCTGGCCGAGCTGATCCGCGAGGAAGAGCTGCGCGAGCGCCTCGCCGAGGGCCGTCCGCTGC
>JANXAE010000057.1 GCA_025062235.1 Bryobacteraceae bacterium | reverse complement strand
CGAACAGGAGGGGGCCGACTTCGTGGTCTTCGGACCGGTCTTCGCGCCGCTGTCGAAAGCCGCCGCAGGGCCGCCGCTCGGCCTGGAGCGCCTCCGGGAAGCCGTGCGCCTCGTCCGTCTGCCTGTGTTCGCGCTGGGCGGCATCACGCGCCAGAACGCACCCGCGTGCCTGGAGGCGGGCGCCGCAGGGGTGGCCGGCGTCACCATGTTCCAGTCCCCTGGAGCCCGGCTAGAATAGCCGTCAATGGCGGATCGGGAGCTGTGCCAGCGGATGCGCGAGGACTGGAACCGCCGCGCCCGCGAAGACGCCAAGTACTACGTTGCGTTCGGACGCCGGGGACAGGACGACGAGGAGTTCTTCGCCAGTGGTCGCGAGCTGGCGCAGACTCTGGCGCGCGAGTTCCGGCGTCTGCCCCCGGGCAACCCACGGGCCCGTCGTGTGCTGGAGATCGGTTGCGGCCTCGGTCGCCTCATGATGCACCTGGCCGTGCATTGCGGGGAGATCCACGGGGTGGATGTCTCGGACGAGATGGTGCGCCTGGCCCGCGAGAAGCTGGCCGGGATCCCGCACGCCCACGTGCACGTCAACAGCGGTGCGGATCTGGCCCCGTTCGCCGATGACTCGTTCGACTTCCTGTACTCCTACGCGGTCTTCCAGCATATTCCCTCGCGCCAGACGGTCTTCTGCTATCTGAAGGAGGCTTGGCGCGTACTGAAGCCGGGCGGCGTCTTCCGCTTCCAGCTCAACGGACTGCCGGGGATGACGGAGGGGGCCGACACCTGGTACGGAGTCTCGATTTCGGCCGAAGAGATCGCGTGGTTCGCGCGCGAGAACGATTTTCAACTGCTGGCGCTGGAAGGCGCGGGCACGCAATACCAGTGGGTCACGGTTCGCAAGCGCGCGCCCGGCTGGTTCGCCTCGCTGGAAAGGACCGAGCCGCGTGCCTCGTCCCGCATCCTTCGCATCACGAACGCCTACAGCTCGGAACCTGTGGCGGCCGCGCGCGGGCGTTTCGCAGCGGCCTCCCTCTGGCTCGAGAATGCGCCCGAAGATTGCGACCTCAACAGCCTGCTGGCGCTCGTGGCGGGCAAGCAAGCCCGCGCTGCCTACCTAGGACCGCCGCATCACGGCCTGGTGCAGTTGAACATCGAGCTGCCCGCAGGCGTCCCGAGCGGTCTCCAGCCCATCGAGTTGTTCTGGCTGGGTCGCCCGCTGGCGCCACCCGCCTTCTTGCGCGTCATCCCGCCCCCGCCCCCCGGGCCCCGCCATCGTTCGGGAAGCGCCGCAGGGGACCTGCTGGCCGGCCCCGGCATCGGCAGCGGCGCCGTTCGCGTGGTGCTGGAAGAAGTCGCGAACCCGGAGTGCGTGGAAGCGTGGCTGGGAGGCCAACCGGTTCCCTCACGCCAGATCGCGTGCGTGGAGTCTCGTACTCCGACGCACGTCCTCACGTTTCCGCTGCCTCCCGGAACCCGCCCCGGCGAGCATGTGCTCGAAATCCGGCTGGGGCGCAGGCGCTTTCCCCCCATCCGACTCGAGGTAATGGCGTGACGGCGGCAGCGCTGGCGGTCTACCTTTGGGCCGGGCAGTTGCAGGCGCCCACCAGCGGAACTCTGCAATTGCCCGCTGGCGTCGTCGAGCTCGAGCGCGAGCTGGCGCCGCCGGCGGGCGCGACCCGGCTGACGATCGAAGGCGCGCCTGAAGGCACCCTGCTGCGCGCAGGCCGGGGCTTCCGCGGACGCGCGTTGCTGGTCCTCGCAGGTGCGCGGCAGGTAACCGTCCGCCGCGTCACGTTCGACGGACAGCGCGAGCTCCACGCACGACCGCAAGGGCTGCCGCCCTCGAACGTGCCCTTCTTCGAATTCACGGCCAACAACGGCGTGCTGGTGCTCGACAGCGAGTGTGTGCGGATCGAAGAGGTTCGCTTCGAACGCATCCCGGGATTCGCCGTGCTGGCCGCGCGCAGCCGCAACGTTCGCATCGAACGGATCGAAGTCCGCGATAGCGGCTCGCTCGACGAACGCGGCAGGAACAATACGACCGGAGGCGTGTTGTTCGAGGAGGGCACGGTGCAGTTCACCGTGCGCGCAAGCCGCTTCCTGCGGGTCCGTGGCAACGGCGTCTGGACGCACTCGCTCTACACTTCTCCGCGGAACAGCGACGGCGTCATCGAGGAGAACGACTTCGAAGAGCTGGCACGGGACGCCATCCAGGTCGGCCACGCCACGCGGGTGCGGGTCGTGCGCAATCGCGGCCGCCGCATCGGCTATCCGGTTGCCGAAGTGGATCCCGAGGCTACGCCGGTGGCGCTGGACACGGCAGGAGACACGGACCGCTGCGTCTACGCGTGGAACCGCTTCGAAGAGGTCAACGGCAAGTGCATTGATCTGGACGGCTTCCATGACGGCGAGGTGCGCGGCAATTCCTGCGTGAACCGCGGCCGGCGCGGGGACTATCCGCACGGGCACTTCGGCATCGTGCTCAACGACGCCAATCCCGACATGCGGTCCGAGAACATCGTCATCGCCGGCAACCGCATCGAAGGTTTCGTCTTCGGAGGACTTTTCCTGATCGGGCGCAAGCATCGGGTGACGGGCAACGCCTTCGTGCGCCTCAACCTGGCGCGCTGCCAACCGGGCAAGCCTGGATGCGTTTACTGGCCCGACCAGCCGGAATTGCTGAGTTCGGGAATTTACCTGGGCCGGGGCGTTTCCCGCCATTCGCCGGCCGAGGACAACCTCATCACCGGCAATACGATCCGCGGCTTCGGCATGAGCCGCCGCTGCATCGTCGCGGCTCCCGGCGTCCAGCGCGCCAAGAACCGCATCGCTGCGAACCACTGCGCGGATCGGTAAGCGGAGCCGGCGACGCCAGGCCTTGCGCACGCGGAGCGCAGGAGCCGCGTTTGCTGGCTTTCGAGCCGCACGGCGCCCGTCCGCGGACCACGGCCCGAACGAGGCCGGCGGTTCCGGGCGTCCCAAGGCCGCCGGGCAACCCTCGCCGGCTTGCACGGACCCGTGCGACGCCTCAAGCGCGAGGCTGAAGTGGATTCCGAGCGTGACATCGGCGGGAAAGAGAGTTGGATGGGCTGGGTGGTGCAGGGTCTCGCTGTCGGGGTGTCGCGGTTGGATCCCCGCGCAGGAACAGACGCGGCGACGGACCGGCGAGGGGCCGAGGCCCAGAACTACTCTTCAAGGCCCAGGGATCGGACCGCCATCCGCCGGGAAGAATTCCCCTCCCAGGGAAGGCCCCGGAGCCGCCGCGCGCACCGCGCCTTGGTAGCTGGCGCAGTGCCGCCCGAGGCCCTCCTCCAGATGCGGCCTCTAGCCGGCCGGACGGAAGGCCCGGCGATTCGTCGGCCCACCCCCCGCTTGAGGACCACGGCAACCAAGGCGCCAATTCACCGCGCGGAATCTTTCGGATACCCGTCGGGGTGCGCGAGGCGCCAGCGCCAGGCGCTTTCGATAATGGAGGCCAGTTCCGGGTACTGGGGCTGCCAGCCGAGCAGCAGCCGAGCGCGTCGCGCGTCGGCGACGAGGTGGGCGGGATCGCCCGGGCGACGCGGCTGCCAGTGCATGGGAATCTCGCGGCCCGTGACCGCGCGGGCGGTGCGGATGACCTCGAGCACTGAGTAGCCCTTCCCGTTCCCCAGGTTCAGGAACAACGAATGCCCCCCTTGACGGAGCCAGGCGAGCGCCCTCAGGTGCGCATCGGCCAGGTCGCTGACATGGATGTAGTCGCGCACGGCCGTGCCGTCGTGCGTGGGGTAGTCGTCGCCAAAAACGGGAACGCTGGGAAGCCGACCCAGCGCGGCCGCCAACACGTTTGGGATGAGGTGGGTTTCCGGATCGTGATCCTCGCCGCAGCGCTCGGTGGCGCCGGCGGCGTTGAAATAGCGCAGGGCGACAAAACGCAGGGAGTAAGCCCGGTCGCAACTCTCGAGAGCCTGTTCGAGGAAATACTTCGACCAGCCGTAGGGATTGGCCGGTCGCCGCGGGTGTTCCTCCGGGATCGGCACGGTTTCCGGTTCGCCGTAGACGGCGCAGGTGGAGGAAAAGACGAACCGGCGCACCCCGGCTGCGAGCAGCGTTTCGAGCAGGATCATCCCTTGGGCGGCGTTGTTGACATAGTAGCGCGCCGGTTGCTCCACGGATTCGCTCACGTAGGCCAGGGCCGCGAAGTGGACGCAGGCCTGCACGCCGTGGTCGCGCACCAAGCGCGCCACCAGCTCCCGGTCGCCCACATCGCCGCAATAGAAAGGCACGCCAGCGGGCACCGCGGCGCGATGTCCGCGGCCGAGGTTGTCCAGCACGACGACTCGCTCGCCCCGCTCGACCAGCAGCTCGACCGTCACGCTGCCGATGTAGCCCGCGCCGCCGGTCACCAGAACCGCCATCTCCGGACCTCTCCGTAACTCAGCACAACAGGCCGCGCCGGCGCAAGGCCGCCTGAAGCAGCGGCTCCATCGTAGCCCGGATCCGTGCGTTCGCATAGCCGACCCAGGCGACGTCCGCCTCGATGCAAAGGGGAGCGCGCAGCGGACCGCCGCGTTCGTCGGTCACGATCACGCCGGCCTCGCGCGCCACCAGCTCGGCCGCCAGGTCGTAGGGGTGGCAGCAGAGCCCGAGCGCCTCCCCGCGCCGCTCGAGCAGGGGGCGCATCAGGGGGCGGAGGTCGGCGACGAAGCGGTCGTGCCCCATCATGAGCTCGTAGAGCTGGCCTCCGCTCGAGATGTACTGGTCTTCGAAGCAGGCGGCCTTGCCGGGCGCGACGGGGCCCACGGCGGCGCGGGCGAGCTCGTCGTCGAGGGCGGCAAGCTCGTCGCGGGCGCCCGGAAAGAAACGCACCACGGTCGCGAAACCGTGCGCGATGGTCGCGGCACGCGACGGACGCGGCGCCAGCGGGCGGCGCTCCCCGTCCAGGCGGTTCCAGCGCTCGCCGCGCACGCCCGCGCCGCGCACCGCCCAGAACATATCGGCCAAATGTTGTTTGACCAGGGGGATCTCCGTCTGCACGGCCAGCTCGACGTCGGCCAGCGTCGTGTGCGGGCCGCGATTGGCTGCGACGCCGGTGAGAATCCATCCGCTGCGCTTCTGGTACATCAGGCCGCGCGTCCCATCTATGGGATCCGCGATCACGACCCAGCGCGCCTCGGACTCGCGAGCGCCGCGCGGGAGCGTGATGCGTCCCCGGGGCACACCCTCGGCGACGAGCACTACAGGCAGGTGGGCCGCCAGTTCCTCTTCGATCAGGGCCACGAGCGTTTCCTCGCCCACGCGGTCCAGGGCGTAGATGGTGTCGCCTTCGGAGTCCCGTACGACGCCCGCCAGTTGCTCGGCGTCCGTCGCCTCGAAAGCCGCCAACAGTCGGGCCCGCAGACGCTCGTGCAAGCGCCGTACGCCAGCGAGCAACGCGGCAGCCTCAGCCATGGGCGCCCGCCTCGCGGTAGTGCACGCCGGGCAGCGACCGCAGCTCTCGCGCGGT
Organism: Bryobacteraceae bacterium; assembly: GCA_025062235.1. Classification (GTDB taxonomy): domain Bacteria; phylum Acidobacteriota; class Terriglobia; order Bryobacterales; family Bryobacteraceae; genus DTHT01. Next base: position 13,956 of record JANXAE010000057.1, on the reverse strand, counting down.
GGCTTCGGGCGCTGCATCCAGCATGTAGTTGCCCCCGCCGATTTCCGCGCCAGCCAGGTATTTGAGAAGGTTCGGCTTGCGCAGCGGGGGCAGGAACTCGATGTGCAAATGATACCAGCGATAATCTCCTTCGTCGGTGGGCGCTTGGTGCAGCGGCATAACGTAGGGAAAGGGCATGCGCCAGAGGTTGTCGTAGCGGATGAGGACCCAGCGCAGAGCCTCGGCCAGGTCCGCGGCCTCCGCATCGCCGAGTTCGAGCAGGGAGGGTCTCGGTGACTTCGGCGCCACCATGGTCTCGTAGGGATACCGGGCGAAGTACGGCACGAAGGCGATCGCATGCTCGTTCTCGAAGAGGACGCGGCGGCCGTCCTCGCGCTCGGCATCGAGAATTTGCCCGAACAGCATTCGCCCCGTGGCTTCGTAGTGCTCGCGGCAGGAGCGCAACTCGATCTCGAGCGTCTTGAAAAGGAAATTGGTGGCGTAGATCTGGCCATGCGGATGGGGATTCGAAACCCCGACGACCTCGCCGCGATTCTCGAAAATCAGCACGGACTGGATCTCCGGGCGCGCGCCCAGCTCGCGATATTGTTCCCGCCACGCGGCGACGAGGTTCTCGACCTCGCGACGGCTGAGCTGCGCCGGGCTCAGATTGTGCTTGGGACTGTAACAGACGACGCGACAGACACCCCGCGCGGGGCGGTTTCTGTAGATCCCGGGCGGTCGCTCGAGATCCTCCGGAGCATGTGGGGCGAGGCTGGGATGATCGTTGTCGAAAATGAAGATGCCCGTGTAATGGGGATTCCGCGCGCCGCTCACCCTGGGATTGCCGGGACACAGGTAACAATCCGGGGCGTACTCGGGCAGGGATTCCGCCGGGCGTTCGACGACTTCGCCGCTCCAAGGCCGGTCCTGGCGGTGGGCCGCAAGAACGACCCATTCCTGGCGAAGGGGGTTCCAGCGCTGTTCCCACAACCCGCGTTTCATGGCCTCGGCAGCTCCCAAGGACGATTGTATCGGGCGGTCGCCAGCGACTTTCGCGGGCGTGCGTGATCCGTCCATCACCGGGCGAGCGAGAGAAGAACAACCCTTGGGAGCGTCAGCGGCCTCAGCTCACCGCTCGATGCCGCGGCTGGAACCACCCCTGGGCCACAAGGCGCGGGCGCTTCAGCCGCTCATTGGCGTGTTTTTACCCTCGCCAGACACACCCCTTTCTTCAATTCCCCAAAACTGCACTCTCTAATCCGTGCGTAAGCCCCTCAGTAGCCCCTCAACCGGGGGCCAATAGTGGCAGGCGTGCCAAAGCCTGCTTCCAGTTGGAGAACCAACGCCGGCCCCGCACAATCCCCAGCACCAGCCGCCGCGCGTGCCCGATCAACCGCCCCGGCAGATGGAACACCACGAACCGCAGGCGCTTGGGCCGCGCCGCCAGCAACTCCCGTGGCAGCGCCAGCCGCTTCATGGCCACCAGCAGGTTGTAGCCTGATCACCCCCAGCCGGAACCAGGCCGCGCGGACGCCAGAGCGTCGCAGGACGCGATTCATCCGCGCTCAGCCCAAAACCAATCGAGCCTTCCGGCCCGCACTCCCGCCGTTCATCGCTCAGCCAACCCGGCAGCGCCGTGCAGCGGCGCGCCAATTCGGGCACCAGATCCTCATTGACCTGCGCCACAGCGCGCAGCGGCGCACTTTCCTCGGGCACATAGCCGAGCTGTCCCGAAGGCAACTCCTGCTGGGCCTGCGCCCGCTTCTGCTCCTCGTGGAACTGGTACAGAAACTTGCGCGCCGCCTCCGGACTGGGCAGTGGGTGGCCGAGCATCTCTCGCAAACCCGGGTCCTAGCGCAGCCGCTGGCAGTCCTCCAAGCAGTCGCCACCTGGCGCGTTCAGTACCAGAAAGCTCTCAATGTAGGTCGCTTCGTCAAAGCCGCGCTGGCGTTGCTTGACCGCGAAGTTGCGCTTCACGCTGCCGGGCCCATCCCGCCAGCGCAGCGTGCGCACGAACAGCGGCACGCCTGCCCAGGCGGTGCCACACTCCTCCAGGGGTCGCCCGTCCATCTCGAACAGGAACTCGCCTTCTGCCGGGCAACGCTTGGTATTGAGAGCCATCGCGTTCTGGCCTGCAATTCTCCACCCACTGGGTGAGACCGCCCGGCCCACTGCTATCCACTGGAGCCCTCGAACTTCCACGGTTTCTGCCCCTTGTCCATCCAACCTCCCAGGGGTGAATTCTTATGGGCGGATTACGGGAGCGTCGCCGGCAGAAGGGGAATTGTGCGAAACTGACATTGTGGGCGGGGAGACCCCGCTGCGAGGCGCCCGCCATGCTGCCTGCGTTCCTGATCCCGGAGAGCATCCTACGCGAGGACGGCTCCGGCCCGGCCGTTCCGCTCGGCCCGGCACAGGGCAAGTTGTTGCTCCTGACGCTGGGCATCACCCGCGTCATCGAACAGGAAAGCCTCGAAGTCAGCATCTGGGGCTCTGCGGACGGCGGCGACTGGCGCGCCAAGCCGCTGCTGGTGCTGCCGCAGAAATTCTATTGCGGTGTTTATCGCTTCCTGCTGGATCTGACCGGGCAATCGGAAATCGGGTTCTTGCAGGCGCGCTGGAAGGTCCATCGCTGGGGCCGAGGAGATCCGAAGCCCCTGTTCGGCGTCTGGATGGCGGCCGAACAGATCGAAGCGCAAGCGTTGCGGGCTGGGTCGGGTTGACCTTCAGAGGCGGTTGATGAGGCTGGCGACGTACGCCGCTCCGAAACCGTTGTCTATGTTGACGACGGCGACGTTGCTGGCGCAACTGTTGAGCATTCCGAGCAATGCGGCCAGACCGCGGAAGCTGGCTCCATACCCAACGCTGGTGGGAACCGCGATCACCGGGCAGTGCACCATGCCGCCCACCACGCTCGGCAGCGCACCTTCCATGCCCGCGCAGACGATGATGACGCGCGCCTGGGCGAGCCGGTCGAGGTTGCTGACCAGCCGGTGGATGCCGGCCACCCCCACGTCGTAAACCGCGTCCACGCGGTTGCCCATCACTTCGGCGGTCACCAGCGCTTCTTCGGCCGCAGGCATGTCGCTGGTGCCGGCGGAAACCACGGCGATGGTCCCCTTGCCCCGGAGCGTACGGTCGCGCCATACGCGCAAGGCACCCGAGCGCGGAAAGTATTCGGCTTCCGGGCAGACCTGGCGCACTCGGGCCGCCGCGTTCTCGTCGGCGCGCGTGACGAGCACGTTGGGCGAACGCTCGATCAGTCGCGCGGCGATGGCAGCGACCTCGTCGGCGGTCTTGCCCAGGGCGAAGACGACTTCGGGAACGCCGTGCCGCAGGGCGCGGTGGTGATCCACCTTGGCGAAACCCAGATCCTCGAAGGGCAGGTGCCGCAGGCGTTCGAGCGCCTGATCCACTTCGAGCGAACCGGCGCGCACGGCTTCCAGCAGCTGGCGCAACTGTGGTTCGGTCATTGGCCCCGCCTCCTCAGAACACGAGCACGTCCCCGATCCTCAGGCCGTACTTTTCGGCCATGCCCCCGGCCAGCTCCAACACGTAGAGCGCCTTCTGGTTGCCGCCGTAGCTGGGGCACTCGCTGGCCTTCGTCCGGCAGGGCGGCGCGTTGGCGTAGATTTCGACGATGCGTCGCCTCTCGTCGAGCCAGATGATATCCAAGGGGATGCGCACTTGGTACATCCAGTAAGGATAATTGCCCGGGCTGCCATGGATGAACAGCATACCCCGATCGGGCTCGAGCGAATCGCGGAACATCATGCCCCGCATCATGTCGGTAGGGTGCGTCATCACCTCGACGCGGATCTTCTGGCCGCCCGGCAAGACCACGGTGCGCGTGTTCCGCTCATCCAGCACGGTGGCGCTGCGGCGGCAACCAGCGCCGCAGAGAGCCAGCAGCAGCGCGACCACGCAGGTCCGAACCATGAACCTATTGTACGTTCTGCGCGGGGCCGAACCGCCTTTTTAAAGCCGTTCCCGCAAAAAGGCGGCGGCGACGGCGGCGGGCCCGCGAGCGGCTGCCTCGGCGTTGAGCCGACGCGCCTGCTCGAGCGAGATGCGGCCGGTCAGCTCGGCCAGGGCCGCCTCCATGCCCGTGTGGCGAGTGAGCGCCTCTTCGCGCACCACCAGCGCCGCTTGGTTGGGAGGAAAGGCGCGGCGGTCGTCCTCCAGGACGAAGAGGTCTGCGGCGAGCAGCTCGCCGTCGGCGGCGCGCGCCGCCACCAACGTCACCTTGCCTTCGCGCAGCGCCTGGCAGGCAGCGGCAGGCGGCACGGTGAGCGGGCCACTGCGCAACCGCAGCGAGTAGGTCTTCATCAGCGCCGCCATACCGTCGGGCCGGGTCAGGAACTCGCCTGGCACGGCCAGTTGCCACCCGGGGGAGAGCCGCTCGGCTTCGCTCAAGCTACTCAGGGCGTGGCGTTCGGCCGTTTCCCGGCGCACGACGAGCACGAAGCCATCCTCGAAGCCCAGCGGATCCATCCAGCGCAATCGAAAGCGGTTCCCGTACTCGAGCCGCACGCGCTCCAAGACGACCTCCGGCCGCGACTCGAAGGGGCGCTGAAGAATGGAAATCAGCGCGAAACCGGTGCACTCGACAGAGGCGTCCACGCGACCCGCCAGCAGGGCTTCGTGCGCAGCCAGGCCGCCTCCGAGATCGGGCAGCGTAGCCACGCGCGTTCCCAGTCTGCGCTCGAGCTGCCGGGCGACGAGCTCGGCGAAGACTTCCCGCCGAGCGGTCGAGGAGCCGACGCTGAGCCGCGAGGTGGGACGCCGGCGGCAGCCCGGTGCAAGCATGGTGAGTCCCGCCAGCAGCTCGCGGCGCGTGCGGGCAATCATGAAGGCACGATTATACAGCGATACAGCGCGGAGGAGCCCGTTCAGTTCTGGCGGCGGGCGGCCGCCGGGTGGCAGACCGCGACCCCGCGCTGTTGCCCCGCCCACCGCCCAGGCAGGGCCCGCGAGCAATCCGGGCACCGCCCTTGCTGGGTGAGACGGTAGGCGAGGATGCGGTATCCGAGACGTCGGATCAGCCGGGCGCCGCAAGCCGCGCAGAGCGTGTCCTCAAAATCGCCGACCCGGCCCGGCAGATTGCCCGCGTAAACGTAGTTCAGGCCGGCCTCGCGCCCGATTCGCGCCGCGCGAAGAAGCGTCGCGGGAGGCGTAGGTGGCGGATCCGTCATCTTGTAGTCCGGGTGGAAGGCGGTGACGTGCCAGGGTATGTCGGGAGAGATCCCGGCCAGGAACGAAGCGATGTCGCGCAGCTCTTCGTCCGAGTCGTTGAAGCCAGGCACGACCAGGGTGACCACTTCCAGCCAGAAACCCAGGCGGTGGATACGCTGGATGCTGTCCAGGATGGGCGCCAGACGGCCCCCCAACTCGCGGTAGTTGCGGTCGCGGAAGCTTTTCAGATCCACTTTGAACAGGTCGAGCCACGGGCGCAGGTACTCGAGCACTTCCGGCGTGGCGTTGCCGTTCGAGACGAATCCTGTCAGCAGGCCGGCAGCACGCGCCTGGCGGAAGACGGCCACCGCCCATTCGGCCGTGATGAGCGGTTCGTTGTAAGTGCTCACCACCGAATCCGCACCCAGCTCGAGAGCCTGCTGGACCAGTTGTTCCGGCGTCGTGCGCCACAGCGAGGAGCCGGCGCGAGGATCCCGCAGCGCCTGGGAAGTGATCCAATTCTGGCAGTAGGCGCAATGCAGGTCGCAGCCCAGCATGCCGAAACTGAAGGCCAGCGATCCCGGCAGCACGTGGAAAAACGGTTTTTTCTCGATGGGATCGCAATGCGCGCCGGCGACGTACCCCCAAGGCGCCCAGAGCGTGCCGTCGCGATGGAAACGCACCTTGCACACGCCAGCCTGACCCTCGAAGATGGGGCAACGGTGGCCGCAGGCAAGGCACCGGAGCCGGCGTTCGTCAATCGGCTCCCACAGCTCGGCCGGCCGGACGTTGGCCTGGAGCACTTCCGCTAGCGTAGGCATCAGCCCCCGCTTCCATCATAACCGGCGTGCTTCCGGCGCGGAAGGCGGTGCGCTGCGGCGCTCTGCTATCTTGAAAAGGCGCTCTGCTATCTTGAAAAAAAGTACATCTTGCGAGATGGGATTCCAAGTACAACCGGTCAAGGAATTCCTGGTGCGCCCTGCGCTGCCGGCGACCCTGGCCCGGATGTCCGAACTCGCCTACAACTTCCTTTGGACATGGGAACCTACGATACGGCAGCTGTTCCGCCGCCTGGACCCCGAACTGTGGCGCGAGACCGGGCATAACCCGGTGGCGATGCTAGGCCGAGTGCCACAAGCCACTTTGGAGCGCATGGCGGCCGATCCGCGGTACCTCGCGCTGTACCGCCGGGCCTGCGAGCGCTACGACGCCTACGTGCACCGGCAGGAGGAGGGCCGCCCCGAGCTGATCGCGTACTTTTCCATGGAGTACGGGCTGAGCGAGTGCCTGCCTGTGTACTCGGGTGGCCTCGGAGTGCTATCGGGCGACTTCCTGAAGTCGTGCAGCGACGCCGGTATCCGGCTGGTCGGCGTAGGGCTGCTCTATCAGACGGGATACTTCCAGCAGTACCTCAATCCCGACGGCTGGCAGCAGGAGAAGTTTCCCGTAAGCGACTTCTACATGCTCCCGGTGGAACCGGTGGTGCACGAGGGGCGGGAGCTTCGCGTGGAGGTCGAGTTCCCCGGCGGCAAAGTATTCATCAAGGTCTGGCAGGCGAGCGTCGGCCGGGTGAAGCTCTACCTTCTCGACACCAACATCCCCGAGAACGCACGTCCCGAACACCGCGAGATCACCGCCCGCCTGTACGACGACCGGATGCGCATCCAGCAAGAGATCGTGCTGGGAATCGGGGGCCTGCGCGCGCTGAAGGCGCTGGGGCTGGAGCCGACGGTCTTTCACATGAACGAAGGCCATTCGGCCTTCCTCGCGCTGGAGCGGATCCGCATGCTGGTGCGCGAGGAAGGCCTGAGTTTCGAAGAGGCCCTGGAGGCCACGCGCAGCAACAACATCTTCACCACGCACACCTCGGTGCCCGCAGGCATTGACATTTTCGATCCCAACCTGATGCAGGAGTACTTCCGGGACTTCTGCCGCGAGGTGGGCATCGGCTTCGAGCAGTTCATGGCCCTGGGGCGGCGGAACCCCTCCGATCCCCACGAACGTTTCACGATGGCCATCCTGGCCATAAAGACCTCGGCTTGGCGGAATGCCGTGAGCCGGTTGCATCGCCAGGTCTCGCAAGAGATGTGGCAGGATCTGTGGCCGGAATTGCCCGTCTGGGAGGTGCCGATCACTTCGATCACCAACGGCGTGCACCTCCGCACCTGGCTCTCCAGCGACCTGGCAATGCTCTACGACCAGTACCTCCAACCGGACTGGCAGGAGCGCATCAGCGATCCGGAAACGTGGCGCCACATCGAGGACATTCCCGACCAGGAGCTCTGGGAGGCGCACCGGCGGGCCAAGCGGCGCATGGTGGCTTTCATCCGGGAGCGGCAGTTGGCTTTCGCGCGGCAGCGCAAGGCTTCGGCGGCCGAACTGAGGCGAGCCGGCGAGGTGCTGGACCCGGAGGCCTTCACCATCGGGTTTGCACGCCGCTTCGCCACCTACAAGCGGGCCACCCTGCTATTCCGCGACGTAGGCCGACTGAAACGCCTGCTCACCAACCCGGAGCGCCCGGTACAGATCGTGGTGGCCGGGAAAGCCCATCCCAAAGACCATCCGGGCCGCGAGATGATCCGCCACATCGTGCAGCTTTCGCGCGACCCCGAACTGGCCAAGCGGCTGGTCTTCATCGAGGACTACGACATGCACGTGGCTCGTCAGTTGGTGCAAGCCTGCGACCTCTGGTTGAACACCCCGCGCCGGGGTGAAGAGGCGTGCGGCACCAGCGGGATGAAGGCCGGCATCAACGGGGTGCTCAACCTCAGCGTGCTGGACGGCTGGTTCGACGAGGCCTACGAAATCTCCGGCGGCTGGGCCGTCGGGGACCGCATGCCATACGCGGAGGACCAGGACGAGGCTCACGCCACCGCCATCTACTCGCTGCTCGAGAACGAGATCGTGCCGGCGTTCTTCGACCGCGACCAGGGCGTGCCCCGCGAATGGATGCGCCGTATGAAACGCTCCATCATGTCGCTGAGCCCGCAGTTCAATTGCCAGCGCATGGTGGACGAGTACATGACGCAACTGTACCGGCCGGCTCACGAGGCCTACCGCGAAATGCGAGCCGACGGGTTCCGCAAGGCGCGCGAGCACGTGAGCTGGCGCCGGCGCGTGCAGCAGATCTGGGAGAAGGTGCGCTTCCTCGAGGTGACCTCGCCGGTGGACGGGCCGCTGCTGAGCGGGCGACCGCTACCGGTGCGTGCGGTGGTGGATCTGGCAGGACTGCGCCCGGAAGATGTCCGGGTGGAGGTGGTGCTGGGCCGTGTGGGGCCGCACGGGGAACTCCAGGAGACGGAAGTTCTGCTGTTGCCCCCGGTAGAGGAGCGGGGCGGCGTGGCGGTCTTCGAGCGCGAGGTCATCCCGCAGCAGACCGGTCGCCTCGGCTATTCGGTGCGTATTGCGCCGAACCACTACGGGGATCCCCTGAACCGACCCTCCCATGCCCTGCTGAAATGGGCTCGGCCGGGGAGCTGAGAAGGGGCGTCCCGGACCGTTTCAAGCTCCCGTAGCCCGGGAAAAAGGCAGGTTGACGCCGAAAACGCTGGAATTCCCAGCGGCTTTCGTGGTACATAGTAATTTGAAAGCTCGGCGGGCCCAAACTCAGTTGTCTCCGAGCATCCAAGCGTCCCGCGGACACTCGTAATCCCGACCCGGCGGTGGCGGGTGGGGTCCCTCTTGGCCACAACGGATCGGGGCCGAGCGGCCCGCAATTGGTTCCCGCCGAACCCCTACGAGCGCCCATCAGGAGTCGTGATCCGACATGGAAGGCGACCGCAAGTACCGCCAGCGTGGCTACATGGAATACGACCGGGACACGCGCGAGCCTGGGCGAAAACGCGAGGAAGGACGGCGCTCGGGGCCCCGCCTGCCCATGGATGTCACAGGGCCCCGCCTGCCCCGCCTCGTGCAGACCGTCACCGCAGCCCGCTGTTACAACTGCTCGGTGACGCTGCCGCCAAGCACCGACTTCAACGGGAACTGCCCCAAGTGCGGCGCGGCCCTGCACTGCTGCAAGCAGTGCGCGTTCTTCGAGCCCTCGACGCGCTTCCAGTGCCTCAAGCCGATCCCGGAGCGCATCGCAGCGAAGGACAAGGCCAATGACTGCACCTGGTTCGAGCCACGTGTCACGGTGGCGCGCGAGGCCAGCAGCGTCAGTGGGCTCGTCGCCAGCGGGGGGCCGCGAACTCCAGCCGACGCCAGACTGGCCTTCGATAGCCTTTTCAAGAAGTAGGCTCAGCGTCCCCCCAAAGGCGGCTGGCGTCGCACGGGCGACGTCGCCCAGCGGGTGCACAGTACAATCGTGAGCCGATGCGCGTAGCTGAACTTTACCAGTACCGCCGCTTTCGCCTCAGTGAACAGCCCGTGCCCGAGCCGGGCCCAGGAGAAGTGCTGGCGAGGATCCTCGCGGTGGGGACGTGCGGCTCCGACCTGCACTATTTTTCCGAAGGAGGCATCGGCGATACTCCCTGCGTCTATCCCATGGTGTTGGGCCACGAGCCGACAGGCGAGGTCGTCAAGCTGGGGCCCGGCGTCACCGGCTGGCAGCCCGGGGATCGGGTGGCGCTGGAGCCCGCGATCTACTGCTACCACTGCGAGTATTGCCTGGCCGGACGCCACAATGTCTGCGCCAACGTCCGCTTCATGAGCATGCCGGGCGAGCCCGGTTTCTTCCGCGAATACGTGATCGTTCCGGCCACGAACCTCTTGCCCCTGCCAGCTGGCCTGTCGCCGGAAGAAGCCACGCTCTTCGAGCCCCTGGCCGTCGCGCTGCACTCGATGAAGTTCGTCGCTCTGCGGCCAGGCGAGCGCGTGGCGGTCTTCGGCGCGGGCCCCATCGGCCTGCTCACCATTGCAGTGTTGAAGCTTTCCGGCGCCATGCGGGTGTTCGCCGTCGAGCCGGTGGAGGCGCGTCGTGAGCTGGCCAGGAAGGTGGGTGCCGACGAGACTTTCGATTCCGAGATGGCCGATCCGGTGCGCGAGATTCTCGGCGCCACGGCGGGTCGCGGCGTGGACGTGGCCATTGATTGCGCCTGCAAAGGGGCCACGATGAACCAGTGCCTGGCGGTGGCCCGCAACGGCGGACGCGTGGTCATCACCGGCATTCCCACCTCGGTGCAGGTGAGCCTCGATTACCACGTCATCCGTCGCAAGGAGCTCGTGCTCTACAACGTGCGCCGCTCGAACCACGATTCGCAGACCGCTCTCGAGCTGCTTCGCGAACGGCGCGCGTTGCTCGGCCCGATCGTCACGCACCGCCTGCCGCTCGAGCGCATCCAACAAGGCTTCGAGATGCTCGAGCGCTATGCGGACGGCGTGGGTAAGCTGGTTTTCGTGCCTGGCTGAGCCGAGCCCCGGATCTGCTCAAGCCAGCCCGAGCAGTCGCTGCGCGTTCTCGTAGTAGATCTTGCGCAGGATGCTCTCCGGCAGCCCCAGGCCGTAGATTTTCCAGCGGCCCTGCGGCGGGATGCGTGCGGGTGCGTAATCGAAGTACTCGTCCTCGGTCTCGAGGAATCGGTAATAGATCTCGTAGAGTTCGTCGCAGAAGATCTGCTGCGGGTATTCGTGGCCGTGCGGCACGGCGTCTGTGCCGAACAGGATGCGGTCCTGGTAGCGCTCGAAGAACCGGCGCGCGGTGCGCGGCTGGCGGCCCAGTTCGCCGATGCGCGCGCCGAACTCCACCCACATGTTCGGGTAGCGGTCCATCCACTCCGACACCGTGCCCAAGTCCTCGGCCACGGCCATGTGCAGGCACACGAACTGCGTCCTGGGATGACGCGCCATGACGCGGTTGCGGGCTTCGTGCAACTCCCGGCTGGAGGGGAAGTCCTTCCCATGGAAGGACCAGTCGGGGTGCGCGTGAAGCTCCTCCCAGCGTTCGTTGAAGCGATCTATAGGCAGAAAGAAGGCCTCCGGGTCCGAGGTGTGAATGGCCACGGGCATTTTCAACGCGCCCGCCGCCTCCCACATGGGGTCGAAGCGCCGATCGTCCACCTTGATAAGGGGCCCGGTGGTCACGTTTTCCCGCAGGTACAGGCCGAGCGTCTTCAGGATCTTCAGGCCGCGCGCTCCGGCCTTGTGCGCCCGCTCGATTTCATCCGCCTGGAGCTTCGGATAGGCGGGGTCGGCAACCCGGTTCCACCAGGGTTCGGTGAACACGAGGAATTTGTCGGGATGCGGCTTGTGCCAGACGCGCAACACTTCTTCGAGCACCGGCCCGCGGCCGCCCGTCAGGTTCACCATCATGCGAACGTTCTTGCGCTGCATGACGGGCAGGATCTCTTCGGGCCTGGCCGGAAATTCGGGGCCACCCTCCTTGCCCAGCCCAGGCGACCAGGAAAGATGTGTGTGGAAGTCAATCACGGGAAATCGGGCCCGCTCCACCCGCGTCTGCTTCACCCGCAACATGCTGCGCGGCTCGAAGTCGCTCAGCCGCAGATCGGTTTCCCTGACGCCACGCGCCCGTTCCTCGGAACGGAACTGGGCGCGGAGGGCGGGAACGGCGGCCGCCAATCCCAGCCAGGTTCTTCGCCTCATCGTTTTCCCTCCTCGAACTTAGCGATTCTTTCGGCCGCCCGCGCCTTCAGCCGCGCCAGCTCGGCCGGGGGCCGGGAAGGCTCGCTGGGCACTTCCACCACAGCCGAGGCGGCTCTTCGCCACCATTTCATCGCCTCTTCGATCTTGCCCGCGGCTTCGAGCTGCTCCGCTGCGGCCACCCATTCCCGGACGGTTTCGTCGAGCGGCGGCCGGCCCACCCCGAGGTTGCGCGGGTACTCGGCTGCACGCAAGTAGGCGCGCGCCGCCTCTTCGTGCCGCCCCGCCTTTTGGTGCTCAGCGGCCAGGCCGCGCCAGGCCCGGCGATAGAGGGCGAGCGCGGAGGTCTCCCCCTCGCCCGTCACGAACTGAGTGCGTTCGAGCAGGGGGATTGCTTCGCGGAAGCGCCCGGCATCGAGATAGGCGGCAACAAGGGCCTGGATGACGACGGAACGGCTTCGCACCTGCGCCGGCGCGCTCTCGAGCAGCTCGATGCGGCCTTTGTGATCCTTCAGCCGCGCAAGGACCCCGCTCAACTCCACGTAAAGGCGGTGTTGCTCGGGCCAGAGTTCGATGGCGCGCCGATAGTGCCTTACCGCCTCAGTGCGAGTGGCATCCTCGCGCGCCAGCGCCTGGGCGAGATTGCGGTGCGCCAGCGCGTTCGCAGAATCGAGGCGGACTGCTTCGCGCCAGGCCGCGATGGCTTCCCCGATGCGATGGTTGGCGGCCAGGGCGTTGCCCAAGTAATACGCGGCCCGGCCGTCGCCCGGATTCGCCTTTCGCGCCGCCTCGAGCAGCGCGATCTCTTCCACGCGGTGCGGAAACACGTAGGCCGGATCGCCCCTTGCGGCGATCTCGTAGCGCCCGGCAGCGTACGCCAGCATCGGATGGTTGCGGTGGCGCTGCAAGCCTTCTTCCAGCACCTCGGCCGCCTCCTCCTTGCGACCGCAAGCCAGGTAATCGAAAGCCAGCTCGAGGACGGAATCCGGTTCGCGGGAGAGCAGCCGCCAGAGCTCGGCGCGAGTCCGGGCGGCGGCATCGCGCAGGCCGGCGGCCTGGAGGATCCGCGCCTGCTCGCTGAGCGCCCAGTAATCGAGTGGGGCGACCGCCGTCACCTCCTCGATCCTTCGGCGCGCATCTTCGATGCGGCCCGCCAGGCGCAAGGCCATAGCCAGCGCCGTGCGCGCTTTCAAGTCCCTTGGCTCCAGCCACACGGCCTGCTCCAAGTGGGCCAGGGCCTCAGAAGCGCGGCCAGCGGCCAGCGCCATCTCGCCGAGGACGTAACGGGCCAGAGCCTCGCGGTGCCCGGCGCGCACGCACCACCAGAGTCCGTCTGCGGCCTCGCGCAGCCGGCCCTGTGCGCGGCGCACCAGCGCGAGGTAGTAATGCGCATCACCAGCCTCGGGATTCCGGCGCAGGGCAGCTTCCAGGTGCTGTGCCGCCCTGGCGTACTCGCCCGTCCGGTAATAGCTCAGGCCGAGCGCAGTCTGCGCCGGCGCGAAGCCGGGATCCCGCTGGAGCGCGCGTTGGTATGCCGCGCGCGCCTGGAGCACGCGGCTCTCCTTGTCGGCTTCCATGCCTTCCAGCCAGGCCTGTTCGGCGCTGCGCTCGCCGCCCGGATCGGCCGCGGGCGGTCTGGCCGGCTCGAATTCCGGGTTGCCGTCGAGCGGCGTATCGCTGGAATACGCGAGAATCTCGCGCCCCCCGGCGAGCAGGCGGGCCGTGACCGCGGGGACGTCCGCGAGCTCGGCGACGGTCTGGAACGGCGTTGCAGGATCGAGCGCAACCCTGCGCGTGAACACGGTCTTGCCCGCCGCCTCGAGGCGCAGCTCGGCATCCGGCAAGCGCCGGTTGACGTTCAGCGCGACTTTCCAACGGGCGCCATCGCGGGCGAGCCGCAACGCGGCCTCCGCGTTGGCCTCGCTGAACGGCCCTCCAAGCTTGTTCACCGGGTACCAGCAAAGAGTGAAACTCTCCACCCGGTGGGGCGCCATCCACTCGTGCCGCATCTGCGTTTCGTAGCGGCCGGCCTGGAACTCGACGTACTGGCCATCGCTGTCGGTCAGCTTCTCGACCCAGATGGCGCCGCTGTCGGCCGTGCCCCACGTCCAGGTCTTTTTGCCCGGAACCTCGCGGTGATCGGCGACGTGCACGATGCCCCAGTCGGACTTTTCGTAGTAAACGCCCATGAAGTCGCGGTAGGAACGGCGCGCGAACAAAGAGAGCGCGTTGGGCACCTCACGGTAAAGGCTCAGGTCCACT